>NZ_LKIC01000026.1:0-453484 GCF_001482475.1 Bacillus sp. G1(2015b)
TGGTTCTCATTGTGGGAACCGCCACTCTGGCAGCACTGATCGGGGCTGGGGGATTAGGAAGCTTAATCCTGCTGGGAATTGATCGAAATGATATGTCGCTCATTGTCATTGGCGCGATACCAGCTGCCTTACTCGCACTCTTATTTGATGTGGTGCTGCGAACCTTTGAGAAGATTTCCTTTAAAAAGACGGTGATCTCTGTGACTGTTTTTGCTCTGATTGCAGGAGCAGTTGTCGCTTCCCCCGTGCTGTTTCAGCAAGAAAAGAAAGAAATCACCATTGGCGGAAAGTTAGGTTCAGAGCCTGAGATTTTGATCTCGATGTATAAGCTTTTAATTGAACAGGATACAGATATTCAAGTGAACCTGAAGCCCGGTCTTGGTAAGACGTCCTTTGTTTTCCAGGCTTTACGCTCTGGTGATATTGACATTTATCCTGAGTTTACGGGTACAGCGATTTCTGAATTCCTCAAGGAAACAGCAAAAAGCACAGATAAAAGAAAAGTGTATGAGCAAGCTCGACGCGGATTGGAAACATCCTTTCAGCTCCGCCTTCTTGAGCCCATGTCATACAACAATACATATGCTTTAGCCGTGCCGCAGTCACTGGCTGATCAATATAAGGTGTCCAACATTTCAGATCTAGGTAAGATCAAAAACCGTATAAAAGCTGGATTCACCTTAGAGTTTTCTGATCGTCAGGATGGGTATCGCGGCATTCAAAAAGCCTATCAATTTTCTTTTGATGATGTCGTGACGATGGAGCCAAAGCTTCGTTATCGAGCAATTCGGAAAGGAGATATCAATTTGGTCGATGCGTATTCGACAGATAGTGAATTGAGACAATACAAATTAAAGGTGCTTGATGATGATCAGCATGTTTTCCCGCCATATCAAGGAGCACCGCTGCTCAGGCAGGAGACATTAACTGAATTCCCTGAGATTGAGACCTCTCTCAATAAACTTGCGGGTCAAATCACAGACGATGAGATGAGAGAAATGAATTATGAAGTCAATGTGAAGGGGAAGGATGCATTTCAGGTAGCGAAAGCCTATTTAAAAAAGAAAAAATTGCTGCAATAATCAAGGCAAAGCAGGGCTGTTTATGGCAAAGCAGCTCTGCTTTTTTAAAAGAAAAAACAAAAATCATTGACATTTACTTAAAAACATCATATCCTTAATTCGAGATAAATATATTTTTTTGATTTAATATCTCGAATTCGAGATAATATAAAGACGTCAGTAAAGACATAATGAATAGAGGTTTATTACTTCATGATTAGGAGGTCATTAGAAGTGAAAAAAACAGAAGGAATTCACCATATTACAGCTATTGTGGGTCATCCTCAGGAGAACGTTGATTTTTATGCAGGTGTTTTAGGGCTTCGTCTCGTGAAGAAGACCGTGAATTTTGATGATCCGGGCACATATCATTTATATTTTGGAAATGAAGGCGGCTCTCCAGGGACCATTATTACATTTTTCCCTTGGCCGGGAGCACAAAAAGGTCAAATTGGTGCAGGTCAAGTGGGCGTGACGACATATGTCGTACCGACAGGCGCTTTCTCTTTCTGGAAGGATCGTCTTGAGCAGTTTAATGTTTCTTATGAAATGGTTGAACGTTTTGGTGAAGCTTTTCTCTCATTTGAAGATCCACACGGCTTATTGATTGAGCTAGTAGAGCGTGCGGAAGGAAAGCAAAACGATTGGACATTTAACGGTGTCACACCAGATGTAGCGATTAAAGGTTTTGGCGGAGCTGTTTTATTAACTTCGCAGCCGGAACAAACGATGCAGCTGCTAGAGCAAACGATGGGACTTGAAAGAGTCGGAGCAGAAGGAGACTATGTGAGATTCCGTTCGTTTGGCGAAATAGGCAATGTCATTGATGTGAACATCACACCTGTTCCACGAGGACGTATGGGTGTTGGAGTTGTGCACCATATTGCATGGAGAGCAACAGATGATCAAGACCAATTAGATTGGCAAAGGCATATTGCACAAAGTGGGTATCAAGTGACACCTGTGCAAGACCGAAATTACTTCAATGCCATTTATTTTAGAGAACTTGGGGGCATATTATTTGAGATTGCCACTGATCCTCCAGGGTTTGCACATGACGAATCAGTGGAAACAATGGGTGAAGCATTGAAACTGCCACCGCAATATGAGGCGCAGCGCAGTCAGATTGAACAAATTGTACTGCCAATTGAAGTGAGAGAAGTTAAAGGGAAAGGAGATTCATGATGAAGCATCTTTTTCGAAAAGGAAAGAATGAACAAAGACCTGTTCTGCTATTACTGCATGGAACTGGCGGGACGGAAGAAGATTTATTGCCGCTTGCACAGATAGTAGATCCTGACGCATCTGTTCTTAGTGTGAGAGGGAATGTATTAGAAAACGGCATGCCGCGGTTTTTCAGACGTTTGGCAGAGGGCGTATTTGATGAGCAGGATTTGATTGCTCGTACAGAGGAGCTGTATACATTTATCGGAGAAGCAGCCGATGAATATGGGTTTGATCGTCACAATGTGGTGGCTATCGGATATTCCAATGGGGCAAACATTGCTGGAAGCTTGTTATTCCATTATGGGGATGCTTTAAAAGGAGCCATCCTGCATCATCCAATGGTTCCAAGACGCGGGGTTTCATTGCCTTCATTAGCGGGGAAACAAGTCTTTATAGCAGCTGGTGAAAATGACCCAATGTGCCGTCCAGAGGAATCGCAGGAGCTGGAGCAATTGCTGCAGGGTGCAGGCGCATCGGTTACACTTCATTGGGAAAATCGCGGACATCAGTTAACGAGAGAAGAAGTCGATGCTGCGGCTTTATGGTATCGTCGTCAATTTTAAATAAGGTGGGGAATACAGGTGGGATTTTTACAGAAGCTTTTTGGGCAAAACAAACAAAAGGAGATGGATCAAATGGAAAACGTAAAATTAGCGATTATTTATTATAGTTCAACAGGTACAAACTATCAGATGGCGAAATGGGCTGAAGCTGGAGCAAAAGAAGCTGGCGCAGAAGTCAAAGTATTAAAAGTTGCTGAATTGGCACCAGAAGCAGTTGTAGCTTCAAATCCAGCATGGAAAGCACATTTAGACGAAACAAAGGATGTGCCAGAGGTTCAATTAAGTGATTTAGAGTGGGCAGATGCCATCATCTTTAGCATGCCGACACGTTTCGGTAACCTGCCAGCTCAAATGAAGCAGTTCTTAGATACGACAGGCGGCTTGTGGTTCCAAGGTAAATTGGCAAACAAAGCAGTCAGTGCGATGACTTCAGCTCAAAATGCAAATGGCGGACAGGAGCAGACGGTTCTCAGCCTTTATACGACAATGTTCCACTGGGGAGCAATTATTGCCGCTCCAGGATACACAGATGATTCCTTATACGGTGCAGGGGGCAACCCTTACGGTGTGAGTGTGACTGTTGACCAAAATGGAAAAATCCAAGAGGATGCAGAAGCAGCTGTGAAACATCAGGCAAAACGTACAGTGAATGTGGCAGAATGGATCAAAAAAGGTCAAAACGCTTAATAGATGTATACAAAAAGAATGCAGCCTCGCCGCTGCATTCTTTTTTTCATTAATAAGGATCTGATGGTGTGCTGTTGTTGATGGCTTCGTCCACGGCTTGAGCAGCGCCGGTAGAGCCGATAGGTCCGCTTGACTGCTCTTGTTTAAAGGCTTTTAAACCGTCAGCGACACGCTTGCCGTAATCAGGGTCTGCTTTTGTAAAGTTTTCGATCATTTGGTCTTGAATGTCCTTTTGACATGTCGCAAGGGTGTTGACTAAGTTCTTAATCAGTTCCTCTCGCTCCCAATCATTAAAACGGCGATATGTTTCTCCCGCTTGTCCGAAGTTGTTTGGGCGGTCAATGGCTTCTCGTTTGACTTCACCCTCTACAAAAGGGGTATGATCCTTTCCGTCCTGTTTGGCTTCTTTTAATCCCCCGAGGATCGATGGTTCATAATTCACATGGGGATTTTGCCCTTTGCCTTGATCGACATGGTACTCCATTTGGCCGTCTCTCTGATTGGTGGCGACATGCTTTTTCGGTGCATTGATCGGCAGCTGTAAATAGTTTGGTCCTACACGATATCGCTGCGTGTCAGAGTAGGAGAAGGTACGGCCTTGAAGCAATTTATCATCTGAGAAATCCAAACCATCTACGAGTACACCAGTCCCAAAGGCAACCTGCTCGACTTCTGCGAAATAGTTTTCTGGATTTTTGTTTAATACCATCCGTCCGATTGGTTTCCATGGATAGTCATCCTTGTACCAAAGCTTTGTCGGATCAAGCGGGTCAAAGTCGAGGTGAGGGTGGGCATCATCTTCCATGATCTGTGCATATACCTCCCATTCAGGATAATCTCCTTGCTCAATGGCTTCATATAAATCCTGTGTGGCATGGTTAAAATTTTCTCCCTGAATCGCTTGCGCCTGTTCTTGGGTCAGATTGCGAATGCCTTGTTTCGGTTCAAAATGATATTTAACCAGCACCGCTTTTCCTTCATGATTCACCCATTTGTACGCATGGACACCTGAGCCTTGCATATGCCGGTATGTTGCTGGGATGCCCCACGGTGAAAAGAGAAATGTCACCATATGCGTCGCTTCAGGTGATTGTGAGACAAAATCAAAGATACGCTCGCCGTCCTGACGATTGGTGACGGGGTCTGGCTTAAAGGCATGAACCAAATCAGGGAATTTTAAAGCATCACGGATAAAGAAAATTTTCAGGTTGTTCCCCACGAGATCCCAGTTGCCTTCTTCTGTATAAAATTTAATTGCAAACCCTCTCGGATCGCGTAATGTTTCTGGCGAATGCCCGCCGTGAATCACAGAAGAAAAACGAACGAAAACAGGCGTTTTTTTTCCTTTCTCCTGAAACAATTTCGCTCTCGTATAGGTGGAGATCGGTTCATCGCCGAATGTTCCATAGGCTTCAAAATAACCGTGAGCTCCGGCACCACGTGCATGCACAACACGTTCAGGGATGCGTTCACGATCAAAATGACTGATTTTCTCTAGGAAATCGTAGTTTTCAAGTGTAGTGGGTCCTCTATTCCCAACAGTTCTCATATTTTGATTGTCTGTGACGGGATGACCTTGCCGATTCGTTAAGGTTTCTTCTGACTCTGAAGATGGTTTAGGCTGTTGATCTTCTTTCAATTCAAATCCCTCCTTCAATATCTCCTTAACAATATGGTCATGCTGCTCCCTATTTCATACAAGGATTGATATAATGATTGAAAACTTTCATGAGGAGAGAGCCTGATGATTCGATTACACTGCCTTCACGCCCATCCGTCCAATCAGTCATATATAGAAGATGTTTTTGGTGATACAGATGTTGATTTGCATCACACAGTCGATTCATCATTTATAGAACGCGCCACTCAAGATCCCTCGTTTGATCAACACAAGCAGCAAACGTATGCTATCAACAGATTAAAGCAAGAAAGTGAAGCCGATCTCATTCTGCTCACGTGTACACAATACATTGCTGCTCTAGGTGATCAGCAGCACCTTTTTAAACAACCGATTGTTCCGATCGATGAACCGTTATTTGAGCTGATTTGTGAGAAAAAAGGGCCTCTTCAGCTTGTGTTTTCCAACCCAAATACAGTGGAGGGAACGATGCAGCGGCTTGAATCATATGCAACAGAGCGGGGCAAACAGGTTGAAGTAGAAATGGTAGTAATGGAGGATGTTTTTCATCTTTGCCTAAACGGTGATATGCAAGCCTATGATGAACAAATCAAGGAGCAGCTGAGAAAATGTATGAAGCAAAAAGGCAGAGATATTTGTGTGATGCAGCTTTCGATGGTTCATGCGGCACAGCAGATGGAGCGCGAGACAGGCGTTCCTATCATTCATCCGCTTTCTCCACTAAAACAGTTTGTCCATCAAACACTATCCGTCTGGAAAGAGTGAACCCATCAGGTTCGCTCTTTTTGTATAGGAATGCAAATGCGATGACATGTTAAAAAAATAACCGAGCGCAAACTATTTTTAAAAGGCGCGCGTCTATCCAATGTAAGAAATAACAGATGCGCATTTAAGATAAAGGAGCTCTTTGTAAAATGAAGAAACGAAAAATAGACGATCAATTTGCGGATTACGTCATGGAGCATAAACACAGTTTTTATCGGTTGTCCTATAGTTATGTCAAAAACCCGGAAGATGCTATGGATGTTGTTCAGGAGGCTATTCATAAAGCACTTAAATCTGTTCATCGATTAGAGGATACGAGCAAGATGCATAGCTGGTTTTATAAAATCGTGGTGAACGCTGCCCTAGACTTTTTACGAAAGAAGAAGCGGGTGCAGGTGACAGATGATGATACGCTTGAATTCTTATCACAGGGCGAATCAGATGTATACGAGGATCAAGACGTCAAACGGGCTATAGAAGATTTGCCTGAGATGTATCGAGTCATCATTATTTTGAGATTCTTTGAAGATCTAAAATTAGAGGACATCGCCCAGATTCTCGATGAAAATGAAAACACCATTAAAACAAGATTATATAAGGCGCTGCGGCTTTTAAAAGTAGAATTATCACAGGAGGAAATATAAATGGATAAGTATTTGGAACATTTAAAAGATGAATATTTAGAAATCCCTATACCACCGGAATATGATGCGATGATTGAACGAACGTTAAAAAGAAAAAACAAAAAACCTCATTTTCAGCAATGGACCATCGGACTTGTTGCAGCGGCTGCTCTTTTTGTCACAACTGTTAATGTTAGTCCACAGGCAGCAAGAGCGATTTCAGAAGTACCTATCATTGGCGAGCTGGTGAAAGTCGTGACGTTTACAGAATTTAAAAAGAGCGATCAAGGAACGAATATTGATCTTAAAACACCACACGTTTCAGGACTTGGGGACGGAACATTACAAGACAGCCTGAATGAAAAATATTTAGCTGAAAACAAAAAGCTGTATCAAGATTTTGAAAAGGAAACAAAGGGTTATAAAAATGGTCATTTGAGTGTAGAGAGCGGATATGAAGTGAGAACGGACAATGATCAAATTCTTTCACTAGGTCGATACAAGGTTACGACTCAGGCTTCTGCGGCAGAGGAAATGACATATGATACGGTGGATAAGAAAAATCATGTCCTCATTACATTACCAAGTCTGTTTAAAGATAACCGGTATATAGATGTGATTAGTGAAAATATTAAAGAGCAGATGAAGAAACAGATGAAAGAGGATTCAAACAAAATATATTGGATTGGCAAGCAAGATATGACGGATCCATTTAAGAAAATTAAGCCGGATCAAAATTTCTATATCAATTCAAAAGGCAAACTGGTGATTTCCTTTAATGAATATGATGTGGCACCTGGTTACATGGGCGTAGTTGAATTCACGATTCCAACAAGTGTGTTAAAGGATATTCTCGTGAGTGATACGTACATTCATTAAAAAGAAGACAGACAAAAAAGACTGCTGAATGATTCAGCAGTCTTGTCTTGTTTTATTAAGAAAGTGCGTCTGTTAATGCAGGTACGACTTGTTTCTTTCTTGATACAACACCTTTTAGTAAAGCTGTGTTGTTTTCAAGCGTGACGTTAAATGCTTTTTCTACTTTTGCTGCTTCTGCACCGAGTGCAAGAGCAAGGGAGTCATTTTCTAAAATGTCTGTGATGACTAAAACAAATAGATCAAGACCTTTTGCTGCAATGACTTCATTGATTTTCGCTTCAATGTCAGCCTGTCTTGCTGTCACTTCAGCGATATCTACTGTATTGACTTGCGCAATTTCCACTTTGCTTTTGCCTAGTGCGAATTCTTTTGCATCAAGTGTAATTAATTCTTGAACCGTTTTTTGGCTTAAATCAGCGCCTGCTTTCAGCATGTCTAGGCCATAAACTTCTGGATCTACCCCTGCGATTTTTGCAAGCTCATGCGCAGCATCAATATCTTGCTGTGTGCATGTTGGGGATTTGAATAGTAAGGAATCAGAAATGATCGCAGATAAAAGCAAACCAGCGATTTCCTTTTCAATCGTCACTTGGTTTTCTTTATACATTTTGTTTAAGATCGTTGCTGTACAGCCTACAGGCTCAGCACGATAGTAAAGAGGTTCACTTGTTTCAAAGTTGGCAATACGGTGATGGTCAATGACCTCAGTTACTTGTACTTGATCAATGTCGCTTACACTTTGCTGGAATTCGTTGTGATCAACAAGAATGACTTGCTTTGTTTCATTTGCAGCCGTTTCAATGAAACGAGGTGCTTCTTGTTTAAAGAAATCTAATGCGTATTGTGTTTCTCCATTGATTTCTCCAAGTCTGACGGCTTCTGCCTGAACGCCGATTTTGTTTTTCAGATCAGCGTAAGCAATAGCAGAACAAATCGTGTCTGTGTCAGGATTTTTGTGTCCGAATACGAGTGTTTTTCCCATGTGAATTCTCCTTCTTACTTTTATTGATGATGTTTCTATTCTAACAGCTTTTGACCTTGAATTCAGGGTTTATAGCTAAGAATTATCTTAAAAATTGTAACATGCTGTTTGAAAACTTGCATGTACGATTCCATATCGGTGTTCCACGTGAAACGCTCCCAGAATAGCCTGCATTTTACTTGAGATTTGCCGCTATGGTAAAATAAAGGTTGGGGCAAGACATGATGGAGCTGACATCATACGTATACATAGAAGTACACATTGAGCAAGATATAGACAAAAGGATTGGATAGAGGTGAAGGTGTGAAACAAACAAAAGCGTTAGTAGAGGGCGCAATCATGATGAGTATTTTCGCGGTCATGATGCTGTTTTATTTGTATGTGCCGCTATTATCCATTATTTTCTTTCTAGCTGCTCCGATTCCTATCATCCTCTATACAATCAGACACGGCTTGAAAAAAGGAATTGCTGCTGGCGCTATTGGCATAGTGATCAGCTTTTTAATTGGGTCTATGGCTGGACTCATGAGTGCACCTATTCTGATTGCTGTCGGATTAGGCATGGGTGCTTTCTACAGCAGAAGGCAGCCTGGGAATGCCATCATTACAGGTGCGCTGATTTATTTATTCAGTTTTCTCATCTCCTTTGTTGTCAGTGTTCAGCTCTTTCAAATCGATATCATGAATATGGCGAAAGAGTCGATTGAGCAAATGATGCCGATGGTAGAGAGTGTTTTGAAGCAATCCGGGGCTTCTGAAAAGGACATAGCCAAACAGCTCAAACAGTTTAAAGAGATGCAGGATATGGCATTAAGTGCTTTACCTGTAGCGCTTTTGATCGCTGTTACTTTGATGGCTTTTGTGAATCATTGGTTCGTGCGGCCTTTGCTCAAACGGTTTGTTTCAGACATGCCGGCTTTGAAGAAATTTAAGGATATGCGGCTGCCAAAAAGCATGGTATGGTATTATTTACTCACATTGCTTTTGATGCTGATTCAGACGGAAAAAGGCAGCTTTTTATGGCTCGTTCAAACGAGTGCGTTTCAAATTTTATTTATACTGGTGCTTATTCAGGGATTTTCTTTTCTCTTCTATTATTGCCACGAAAAAAACATCTCAAAAGCGGTACCCATTTTCGCTGTCGTGTTAACGGTTTTCTTTCCGCCGATCGGTGTGATTGTGCGAATTATAGGGATTGCTGACATAGGCTTTGATTTAAGAGAAAAAGTAAAAAACAAATAATTCACTCTGAATGTTGAGGAGTTGATATCAGTGCCAAGCTTCTATAGAAAACCTGTCATCAAGTATCCGATCATCGCGTTAATTGTCCTTGCGGTGGTCACAGTCCTCCTCAACCTTTATTTTAATTGGATCATAGGAGCGGTTGGTCTTTTCGTCCTTGCAGGTGTGCTCTACTTCTTAAAGTGGGCAGATACGCAAGTGCAGAAAGAGATTGATTCATATATTTCAACATTATCCTATCGAGTCAAAAAGGTTGGAGAAGAAGCATTAATGGAGATGCCAATTGGTATTATGCTGTTTAATGACCAGTATTATATCGAATGGACGAATCCATTTCTCGCTTCGTGCTTTCATGAAAGCACACTTGTCGGCAGATCCTTGTACGATACATTCGAGTCCATTGTGCCTCTTATTAAACAAGAGGTCGAGACCGAAAATGTAACGCTAAATGACCGGAAATTCAAAGTCATTATTAAACGATCAGAGCGCCTTTTATATTTCTTTGATGTCACGGAACAGGTGCAGATTGAACGACAGTACGAAAATGAACGAACGGTGTTATCTTATATCTTTTTAGACAACTACGACGATGTCACGCAGGGCCTTGATGATCAAGTGCGCAGCGCGATTAATAGTGAAGTGACGTCTCTGCTCAACAATTGGGCACAAGAATACGGAATTTTCCTGAAGAGAATTTCGTCTGAACGATTTATGGCGGTCCTAAATGAGAGCATTTTAGCTGAGCTTGAGGCGTCGAAATTCTCCATTTTAGACGAGGTCCGTGAGAAAACAGGGGCACATAGTGCGACGCTTACTTTGAGTATCGGGATTGGTGCGTCCGTTCCTTCTTTGAAAGAGCTTGGAGCACTAGCACAGTCGAGTCTTGACCTTGCCCTCGGACGAGGCGGGGATCAGGTCGCCATTAAACAGCCGAATGGAAAAGTGAAGTTCTACGGTGGAAAAACGAACCCAATGGAGAAACGGACACGCGTACGCGCACGGGTCATTTCTCATGCTTTAAAAGAAATTGTATCTGAAAGCGGTAATGTCATGATCATGGGTCATAAGTTCCCAGACATGGACTCAATCGGTGCTTCCATCGGGATTTTAAAGGTCGCCCAGGCCAATGGAAAAGAAGGCTATATTGTCATTGATGCCAACCAGATTGGCGACAGTGTTCAACGCTTAATTAGTGAAATTAAAAATTACGAAGAGCTTTGGTCACGTTTTATCACGCCAGAGGAAGCGATGGAGCTTGCAAAGGATGATACGTTGCTTGTTGTCGTGGATACACATAAACCGTCTCTCGTCATGGAGGAACGGCTGCTGAATAAGATTGAAAACGTCGTGGTCATTGACCATCATAGACGAGGCGAGGAATTTATCCGTGATCCTTTACTTGTTTATATGGAGCCGTATGCTTCATCTACAGCAGAGCTTGTGACAGAGCTCTTAGAGTATCAGCCGAAGAAATTGCGGATTAACATGATTGAGGCGACTGCGCTTCTTGCTGGGATCATCGTGGATACGAAGAGTTTCTCTCTGAGAACGGGGTCAAGAACGTTCGATGCAGCATCCTACCTTCGTGCAAAGGGAGCAGATCCTGTCCTTGTGCAAAAGTTTTTAAAAGAAACAGTCGATCATTATATCAAACGGGCAAAACTCATTCAGCATACTGAGCTGTATCAAAATCAGGTGGCCATTGCTTCATTACCATCTGATAGGTCGGAGTATTATGATCAAATTACGATTGCCCAGACGGCTGATTCCCTGTTGTCAATGAGTGAGGTAGAAGCGTCATTTGCTGTCGCTAGACGAGATGACGATACGGTATGCATTAGTGCCAGATCATTAGGGGATATCAACGTTCAAATTATTATGGAAGCACTAGACGGCGGCGGTCATTTGACTAACGCTGCTACCCAGATTTATGGTATAACCATTGAAGAAGCGGTAGGGAAGTTAAAGGCTGCCATAGACGAATATTTCGAAGGAGGGGTTCAAAGATGAAAGTCATCTTTCTAAAAGACGTAAAAGGCAAAGGGAAAAAAGGCGAAGTCAAGAATGTAGCTGACGGATACGCTCACAACTTTCTCATCAAACAAGGGTTAGCTGTTGAAGCAACTCCAACGAACCTAAGTGCATTGGAAGGGCAGAAAAACAAAGAGAAAAAGAATGCCATCCAAGAGCTTGAACAAGCAAAACAATTAAAAGAAACACTTGAGGCGTTAACAGTGGAACTCACTGCAAAATCAGGTGAAGGCGGCCGTTTGTTTGGATCCATTACAAGCAAACAAATCGCTGATAAATTGCAAAAAGATCATCAAATTAAACTCGATAAGCGCAAAATCGAGCTGAATGATGCCATCCGTGCATTAGGTTACACAAATGTACCGGTAAAGCTTCATCCAGAGGTACAAGCAACGTTAAAGGTACATGTGACAGAGCAGGCATAAGCAGAAAAGAACCCGTCTCACGAGGAGGCGGGTTCTTTTTTATGAAGGATCTGAAATATAGACGCTGCGTCCGGCACGCATACCGGATAAAAACATGAAAAATAGGATGATGATAAAGATGATAATTGCTGGTGTCCATGTATGTGTGAAATCAAAAAGGATACCGATCATGAATGGACCAACAGCGGCTAATAAATAACCGAGTGACTGCGCCATTCCAGAGAGGGCAGCTGCTTGTTCCATATGTCTTGTCCGCAATCCAATGAAGGTGAGCGCTAGACTGATACTAGCACCTTGTCCAATGCCGATCAATAGGACAGAGATGACAAGAATAGGTGTCGATCCTCCGAGAAGAAGTCCAATCATGCCTATTAAATACACAAGGACAAGGCCGGCGACAAGCGGTCTTTGCGTTTTTAATTTTTCTGCAAGAACGGGCGTTAAGAAGGTGGATGGCAGACCAGCGAACTGCATAATGGACAGCATCCATCCAGCTGTCGCCAGATTCATTCCATGTGATGTTAAAATATCAGGAAACCAAGCGATGCTGCTATAGAAAAGGAATGATTGCAAGCCCATAAAAAAGGTCACTTGCCATGCGACACGTGAGCGCCATATTGGCTGCTCTGTAAGAGAAATGGTTTTGACGGCGGCTGTATTCTGATGAAGAAGCTGCGGCGCCCAAACCATCATGGCGAGAAGGGCAAGTCCAGCCCATACAAGGAATGATGTATTCCAGCCGCCAGGCATCGTATGACTGAGCGGAACACTGATACCTGATGCAAGTGCAGCGAAGACGGACATTGAAGTCGTGTATACACTTGTCATCAAACCTGCATGTGCAGGAAATTTATGCTTCACAAGCCCCGGTAAGAGCACATTACAAATCGCAATTCCGACGCCGACTAGCGCCGTTCCAATCATTAAGAAGGTGATGGTGCCAAACGAGCGAATCACAATCCCAAAGAGAAGGACAGCAAGTCCAAGCCAGAGGGTTCGTTCATTGCCAAGGCGTTTTCCGATTTTAGGTGCAATTGGAGAAAGCAATGCGAATGAAAGCAGTGGTAATGTCGTAAGAAAACCTGCCAGTCCATTTGAAAGCTGTAAATCGGAACGAATCGCGCCGATAACAGGGCCAACGGACGTAATGGCAGGCCGCAGATTAAATGCAATGAGCAAAATCCCAGCAATCAGCAGGATGGTTTGTCCTGTACTGCGAGGATGTAATGTTGATTTTTCTAGTTGTTGTTCCATGAATGTAAACTCCTTTATTTCTTTAAGAAGAACGATCTTTCTTCTGTTCAAGCTCCGCTAATTTAGCTAATAAGATATGCTCCGGCATATGCATAATTTGTTCTAATGGTACATTGAGTGATGCAGCAAGCTTTTGTGCGGTATCGGCTGAGATTTGTAAAGGTCTCATGCGCAAATCCCTCCTCTTTCAATCTATACGTTCCAATATATCATATCGGCTTTGTGTCATGCTGATAAAAAATTAGCATTCTCTTTTATAAAACCACTTTAGGGCCGATAAGAAATTTTTTTGAAATTGTTTCAGATGATGGCCCTCTCCTTGTTCAATGTAATAGTGCAGCTGCGATTCCTGCATCCCTTTCTGTAATACAAGATCATGCAGTTGTTTGGTGAATAACGGCATGTGCTGTTGAACCGATGTTTTGCCTTTCCCTTCTTCACTGCCTACAGACAAATAGACAAGGTGATCCACAAACTGAATGCTTTGTTGTTTAGCAAACGGTAGAAAATCTTCATACCAAAATGACCCGGAGATCGATGCGATATTTTTAAAAAGATCAGGGTGCATGAATAAAGTATAAATAGCAAATAGCCCGCCTAATGAAGCACCTACGTGGCTATGCTCATGACAGGTCTCTTGAACTGGGTATTCTCTTTTGATATATGGGAGCAAGTCATTCGTTAAAAATGACACATACGTCTGTGCCTCGCCTTTAAAGTCAGGGAACCCAGATCGCAGTGATGACGCCTTCCATGGGGTATATTCGTCAAGACGATTGAAGGGATGTATGCCGACAATGATGATTGGCGAGATGGTTTTGGCTTCGATCATTCTTTCGATTTCTAGCAGGTGTGTTCTAAACAAAGAAGAGCCATCTTGTACAAAGACAGCTGGAACATGAATAGAGGTGTCCGGTGGTAGGTAAATATCAAGCTGACGCCCGTTAAACTCGTCATATAGAAACGTTCCGTTCATGTGTCATCTCTCCTCCAAGTTTTCAAGCTCCGCTGAAAAGAAGACAAAGGGCTAAAAATAAAGATCATTTTAGCCCTTTGTCATTCGTCACATCTTTTTTAGTTGTTTTGATCTAACCATTTCACGGCCTTATCAAGGAAGGTTGTCTTGCTTAGTGCTGTTCCTCCTTGAAGCATAGGGTCAACGGCATTTTCATTGATGTGCCCATTTTTCACAGCTTTTAGGCTTGTCCAAATTTTATTTTTCTCTAAGTCCTTCAATGCGTTCGGATTCGATGAGTTTTCCTCTTTAGAGAACTGAACAAAAATATAGTCAGGATTGAGTTCTCCTAGGCGCTCCAATGAAATCAATGCTTGTGCTTTGGCTTTTTTGATATCACTTGGTGCTGTAAAACCTAAGTCTCCATATAAAGTAGAGTTGAAGTATACGTCTTCAGGGTATACGTACAGGTCGCCCTGTCTAATGCGTAAAATGACAGCTGTTTTGTTGCTGCTTTTGTCTTTCAGGGTTTCTTTCGCGTGTTTAAGATCTTTCTGATAATCAGAGATGATGGTTTTGGCTTCTTTACTTTTTCCAGTCAGTTCACCGAGTAATAAAAGATTGCTTTCCCAGTCGGAAGAGACATGTGATACTGGGATCGTCGTTTGGACTTTATCTAGTTTTTTAATTGTTGCAGGCGGGAACTTGGTTGATCCAAGTATCACATCTGGTTTTAGTTTTAGGATTTTTTCTAGGTTCGGTTCTGTTTTTTCCCCGATGCCTTCAGTTTTTGCTGTGATGTCTTTAAATAATTCAGGGAAAGTGCCGCCTACAGTAGAAGCACCAATAGGCTCGATACCAAGTAATTTTGCATCTTCCATTGATTCTAGGCTTCCAGCAATGACGATTCGTTTCACTGGTGTTTTGAGTTTGTACGTTTGTTCTAAGTATTTGATGTTTGTTTCAGCTGCTTCAGCTGACTTGCCTTTGGTTGTGTTTGAAGCAGGTTTATTTTCTGAAGCACCACAGGCTGCTGCGATGATCGTCATGATACAAAGGATAAGCAATGCGAACCATTTTTTCATTTGTTTTCTCCTTTAACTGATAATTGTTCTCAATTAAAGATTGTAGTAGTCTTTCGTCCTTTTATCCATAGACAATGATCTGTCAAATGATGGACTTTTTACGGAAAAAAAGATAAAAGGTCCTGAATGACTCGTTGATGACTGGCTGCTGTGTATTCACGCCAAGGGTCAGACGTAAGTGGATAGACTGCTTGCTGCGTAACAGCTTTGAGATTTTGCCAAGCCTCCTGCTGCTTTAATTTTTGATAAAAAGCAATGGTTTTTGGTTCCTTATGCAGGAAAAGGAAGATGGTATCTGGATCTAGCTGTTGTATAGATCGAATGCTGATTTCTTTTTCTATTAGCTGGCCGTCATTCTGAAAAGCTGGCTGAAGACCAATGTCTTGAAAAATCACTTCTGACATGGTGCGATTCACAGACAAATAGAGCTGATCTTGAAAGATACGAAGAGGCAGGACGGTTTTTGGTGGATGATCAAAAAGGCATGCCTTTTTCGCTTGAATGACGAGTTCCTCGTAATGAATCAGCCATTCTTCTGCTTCCTTCGCTTCGTTTAGGAACATAGCTGTTTGTCTGAATTGAGTGCGCCAATCCAATTGTGTGAATGGAACAAAGTGAACAGGACAGATGGTTTTTAACACTTGTTTTTCTTCTTCTGTCACATGATCATTGGCAATGATCAGCTCAGGATTTGTTTCCTTTAATAGCTGTAAATTGGCTTCAGCGTGCTCGTTGATCCGATGTGCACTCAGGTGAATCGGAATTTCTTCTGCATAATGCTCAAAATCATGTGCTGTCCATTTAGGGTGGAGAGGGGCAGCATATGGGATGATATGAATGGGTGTGAGCTGGCCGAGTATGGAATGGCCATAGGCTGCAATTTTCCGCTGCCGGCTTTTCATATAAGTAGAAGGGGTCATGCCCGTTTTTTTCTTAAAGATGCGGCTGAAGTAATACGGATCTTGATAGCCGATCTCCAGTGCAATGTCTTTGAGCTTTGCGTTGCCTTTTGCCATTAATTGTTTCGCTCTAGCCATCCTTTTCTTGGTGATATAATCAGTGACACTCACATCAAAATGCTTTTTAAATAGCTCACTGTAATGATTAGAGCTGATGCCAGCCATATGAGATAGACTTGTCAGGCTGAGGGGTTCTTCGGAATGTTGATCGATATATTGTTTTGTTTTGAAAAGGGCATGTGCCGTGTCACAAATATCTTCTTTATGCAGTGTGAAAAGCTGCATAATGAGCTGCTGAAAAAGAGTTTGGCTTCTAAAAAAGCTAATGGATTCAGGTCTTTGCCATTCCTCTGTCATATCGGACAGTAAAGAATGAATTTGTTCAATCGAACTAATATCGATAAATTGCCATTTATTCAGTAAAGAACGGGCATGTTCCGTTGATACTTCTCCTATGTTTTGATCTTGCAGCGTGTAGAGCTGAAAGCGAAACAGATAGAGCTCGTGTTTTTGATAAGGCTCTGTTTTCAACATAAATGTTTCCCCAGGCATGATCGTATAGAGTGTCAGATGTTTCAATCGCCATTTTTGATCGTTCAATGTGAGTAAACCGCTGCCGCTTATGCTGAAGAGGAGGCAGAATGTATCTGATAGCTGCTGCTCTGTATGTGGAAGCTCTGCATTATTTATTTTTTCAGTATATGTTAATCGATAGATGAATTGTTCGGCATTTGCCAATGTACGTAATTGATTGTTGTTTCCCATAAAACCACCTGATCTCTTATTGATTGATAAACATTCTCAATTAAATTGTAGCAGAAAGAGCTGAAAGATGGTGATGTTTATTCTGTCAAAAAAGCACCCTGAGTGAGATCAGGGTGCAATGATTTATTCCGTTTTTCCATGTGCTAGTGCAGGTTCTTTTGTTAAGCTTAATGGCCGCAAGTCCTGCCAGTGTGTTTGGATATAATCGATGCAGGCATTTCTAGTGTCTTCACCAAAGACTTTTTCCCATCCATCTGGTACTGGTGCAAATGATGGCCAAAGTGAATGCTGTCCTTGTTCATTGACAAGCACAAGAAATACACCGTCTTCACGATCAAAGGGATTTGTCATTTGTCATCTCTCCTTTATTCTTAGTGCTTTTGTTTGACCCGATGCAGTGCGTTGTCTAAGATGACACCAATTTCTGCTAGGGGTTTAGGCTGGCACATGTCTTTGTGCCGGCAATGAATGTCGTGCTGTTCGATTGTTCCGTTGATATAAGGTGCCCATGCTTCGGGATCAATTGGTGTAAACCAATCTGGGATAATGGTAGATCTAAAGAATAATATGTCTCCCTGATAAGTTTTTGGCTGATATTCTCCGAGCAATCGAACTGAATTCACATAGGTTTCTTTTAGATTTCTAATGGCATCTTCACTTAAGCTTGCTAGTGCACTGCCATCTTTTTTCAAAATGTCGACGGCACTTTTCATCGTGAGCGGTTCACCTGTTAAGGTATCTGGATCATAACCGCCGAGCGCAAGAAGAGCAATTAGTGCTTCTTCTTCATCAGGTGCTTCTTTAATCGGTAAGAAATGGTTCGGATAGGCATCCAGCATCGCAACGAGTGCAATTTCTTCACCTTGCTGCTGGAGCTGTGTAGCCATTGCTTGTACAACGTTTCCACCTAATGACCAGCCAAGAAGATGATAAGGGCCTTTTGGCTGAATTGTTTGGATGTGCTTGATGTAATCCGCAGCCATATCATCTAGTGTGTGCGGGTAGTCATCTTTTCTTGCAATTCCTCGTGCCTGTAATCCATAAATAGGGATGTCTTTCTCTAATGTATTCAAGAGACCGGCATAGCACCAGCTAAGACCACCTGCTGGGTGAACACAGAAGAGAGGATACCTTTCTCCATTTGTTCGCAGCGGCAGCAAGATTTCTAGTGCGTTTTCATCACTTCCTGTTTCTAGTTTCTCTGCCAAACTTGCCACATTTGGTGCTTCAAACAATGTTCCGATACTTAGTTTGACACCAAGTGCATCACGAATGCGGCTGATTAAACGAACTGCAAGCAGTGAATGCCCGCCAATGTCAAAAAAGCGATCGTCTATGCTGATTTTAGGCAAATCAAGCACCTCTTCAAAGAGATGACATAGGATTTCCTCTTTCGGATTTCTTGGGCCGCGCCCATCCGCTTGCTGTAAATGCAATTGAGGGGCCGGCAGTGATTTTTGATCAAGCTTCCCGTTTGCTGTAAGCGGCATGGCGTCAATCTGTACATATGCTGCGGGCACCATGTAATCAGGAAGACTGGCAGCTGCAAAATGACGAAGGGCTTCAGTATCGAAATGGTCTTCTTCCGTTGTGACGATATATGCAACTAAGCGCTTGTCGCCAGGCTGATCCTCTCGCACCATGACGGCCACTTGTGCAACTGCATCATGGCGTGCCAGAACGGCTTCGATTTCTCCAAGTTCAATACGGAATCCGCGTATTTTAATTTGATGATCAGCTCTGCCAATGTAATCAAGAGCCCCTTCTTCTGTCCAGCGCGCAAGGTCGCCTGTACGATACATCCTTGTGCCAGGTGCTCCATAAGGATCAGCAGGGAATCGATCTGATGTCAGGTCAGGTCTGCCTAGATAACCTCTTGCAAGGCCAGCTCCAGCTACATACATTTCACCTGTTGTCCCAGGGGGAACAGGCTGCAGGTATTCATCAAGTACGTAAACGTGTAAATCAGGAATCGGTTCGCCGATTAAACTGCTGGAGTTCTTTGTGATTATGTCTCGATTGAGTTCATTGTACGTAACGTGTACGGTGGTTTCTGTAATGCCGTACATGTTAATTAGCTTTGGCTTACAGTCTGAGTGACGGCTGTACCAATCTTCTAATCTGCTAAGCTCTAATGCTTCACCGCCAAAGATGACATAGCGGAGTGATAATGCTTGGCCTAGTGTTTGTTGTTCCTTGTCTATCTGCATGAGCTGATAGAAGGCAGAAGGTGTTTGATTAAGCACAGTTACCCCTTCCTCGACTAGAAGCTGCAGCATCTCTTCAGGAGAGCGAGAGATGGTATGAGGTACAATGACAAGCCTGCCGCCATATAAAAGTGGTCCCCATATTTCCCATACTGAAAAATCAAAGGCATATGAATGGAACATTGTCCAAACATCCTCTTCATCAAAATGGAACCAATGTTCAGTAGATGTCAGAAGACGGATGACATTTTGATGTGGGATGACCACTCCTTTTGGTTTCCCTGTAGAACCGGATGTATAAATAATATAGGCCGGATGCAGAGAAGATAGCGGTTCAATTCTGTCTATATCAGCCGGATTATGATTTGGCATAGTCAGCAATTGATCGCTCGTTTCTTTTTCGTCTAACAAAATCAAATCGCAATCAGCAGGGAGATGCACTGCATCTGCTTTTGTTGTGATGCTGCAAACTGGTTTGGCATCTTGTATCATGTATGCCAGCCTGTCTGCTGGATAGTCAGGATCAAGCGGAACATAGGCTGCGCCTGCTTTATGAACGGCTAACAAGCTTACGAGCATGTCGATTGATCTAGGCAGGGCAAGTGCAACGAACTGTTCTGGTCCAACGCCCCTTTGTATTAATAAATGAGCAAGACGATTGGCTTTGTTGTTTAACTCACCATAGGTAAGCTGCTTATTGCCATACGTTACAGCCACTCGATCAGGATATTGCTGCGCCGTTTTTTCAAATAAGGCTGGGAGACTATGTGCTTGATCTAACTGAGCGAATGTCTTTTTATCAGGGAGAAATGTTTGCCGTTCTTTATCTGATAAAATGTTCACTTGACCAATAGGCACGTGTGGGCGCTCAGTCACTTCAGTTAAAAAGCGCTTCATTCTGTCAGCAATTGCTCGAATGGTGCTTTCTTTAAATACATCTGTACTGAATTCAAACAAACCTGTTAATCCTGCTGCTGATCCAGTTTCAGTTCTTTGTTCTGTCAATTCGATGGTTAGATCAAATTTAGCTGACCCTACTGGTTTCACGTAAAGATCTGAGTCAAGCTGTGTCAGCTTCATTTCTGCCTTCGGTGTATTTTGGAAGGCAAGCATGACTTGGAACAATGGATTTCGTGATCTGGATCTGGTTGGATTTAGGATTTCGACTAGCCGTTCAAATGGCAGATCCTGATGCTCATAGGCAGCTAAGTCAACGTCTCGCACTCGCTTCAATAGCTCACTAAAGGTTGGATTACCATCTGTATTTGTACGTAATACTAATGTGTTCACAAACAAGCCCACAATGTCGTCAAGTGCATCGTCATTCCGTCCAGCAATCGGACTGCCGATTGGGATATCTGTCCCCGCTCCAAGGCGTGTCATTAATGCTGCAAGTGATGCTTGAAGCACCATGAACAAACTCACTTGATGCTGCTTGGCAAGCTCAAGGAGATTCTGATGTAAAGCGGGTTCAATCGTAAAGTCTATCGTCGCACCGTTGAAGCTTCCTTCCTGTGGACGCGGGAAGTCATAAGGCAGCTCAAGTTCTTCAGGCAAGTCATGTAAGGCACTTTTCCAATAGCTGAGCTGCTTGGCAAATAGACTATTCGTCTCTTCTTCACTGCCCAACAGCTTCTGCTGCCAAATAGCATAGTCAGCATATTGAACAGGTTCTGCTGGCAAGGAGATGGATTTTCCTTGTATACGGGCTTCGTAAGCAGCAGCTAAGTCTCGCGTCAATGGTGCAAGTGACCAGCCATCACCAGCGATATGATGCAGCAATAGAAGCAGCACGGATCGGTTTGCATCAAGCGTGAATAACTCTGCTCGCAGTGCAGGTTCTTCTTCAATTTTAAAGCTATAGCGAATGGCTTCGTTTAACTGACTCTCAATTTGTTGATCGGTTGAAGCTGTGACATGGAGTTCAGGCTGGACACTTTTCGGATGTAAAATGACCTGTCTTGGCATGCCGTTCTTATCTGGAAAAATGGTTCTAAGGGTTTCATGTTTTTCAGTGATATCTGCCAGTGCACCAATTAGAGCTGTTTGATCTAGTGTACCTGTCAGTTGAATGACAAGTGGAATATTGTAAGTTGGACTTGGCCCTTCAAGGCAATGAAGGAACCAGAGCCGTTTTTGGGCAAAGGATAATGGAATTTCATCTGGCTTGTCTTCAACCTGAAGCGGCGGCCGAATGTCCTTCGCTTTGTCAATGTGCTGCGCAAGCTCAGCAACCCGAGGCGATTCAAAAATGGTACTCATGCTTAGGTCTGCACCAAGTGTATCGCGTATACGTCTAAGCAGACGAGCGGCGAGTAAGGAATGTCCTCCTAAGTCAAAGAAGCTATCATCTATGCCAATTTGAGATAGGCCAAGGGTTTCTGCAAACAAACTACATAACATGTCTTCTTGTGGTGTTCTAGGTGTCCGCTCAGAACTAACTAAAGACATATTTGGTATTGGTAATGCTTTGCGATCGATTTTGCCGTTTGGCGTAAGTGGAAGTTCTGGCAAAACGACAACAGCAGAAGGTACCATGTAATCAGGTAGTAATGAAGCCACAAACTGTCTGAGCTCTGAAGGGTGTAGAGACGAGCCGTCTGTCAGCACAACATATGCACAAAGTAGCTGCTGCCCAGGTTGATCCTCACGAACGATAACAGATGTATGCTTAATGGCTTGGTGCTGCATCATCACGGTTTCGATTTCACCTAGTTCAATACGGAAGCCGCGGATTTTAATTTGATGATCGGCACGGCTGATATAATCAATCGAACCATCTTCACGCCATCTGGCTAAATCACCGGTACGATACATTCTCGTGCCTTTTGTGCCGAATGGATCAGCGACAAAACGTTCAGCCGTTAAATCGTATCGTCCAAGATATCCTCTGGATACTCCTTCACCTGCAATATAAAGTTCACCGATTGATCCTGCTGGGACTGGGTTTAGTCCTTCATCTAAAATGTAAATGCTCGTATTCCAAATGGGTTTACCGATTGCCGGCCCGCTATTCTCTCGATGTGCTGTGACATTTTCCATCGTAGACCAGATCGTCGTTTCTGTAGGTCCGTACAAATTGGTAATGTCGCATTGAAGAGATTGCAATGTGTGCAAAAGGGAGGCAGGGAGTGCTTCTCCTCCAACAAGAACACGCATACCTGTTATCACGTCAGGGTATTCATCTGCCAACGCATGCCACAACGTTGGTGTTGCCTGCATGATTGTGACATGATGAGAACGAATCATGTCTGAAAGCTTTGCTGGTTCTTGTATGATTTCTTTTTTTGCCAATAAAATAGCAGCCCCATGTAAAAGCGGGAGGAACATTTCCAGCCCGGAAATATCAAAGGCAATGGTCGTTACCGCTAAAAGCTGGTCTTCTTGATCTAATAAAAATGAATCTTGCATGGACAATATAAAGTTGATCACATTTCGTTTTGTTACAACAACACCCTTTGGTTTGCCTGTCGATCCTGATGTATAGAGTATGTAGGCCGGGTGATGTGGAGAGCCCTCGCTCCATGTCGGATTGAGATTTGGACTGCCTGCTATCTCCTGATGAACAGTTGAATCATCCAGTTGAACGATGTGCGGATGGTCCAAACCGTTTGCTGTCTCTTTGACTGTGAGCAAGCACGCCGGTTTGGCATCTTCTAGCATATAGGCGACTCGATCGTTAGGGTAATCAGGGTCTAATGGCAGATATGCAGCTCCCGTTTTGACGACGGCTAATAGACTTACGACCATATCGATGGATCGAGGCAGAGCAATGGCGACAAATTGTTCCGGTCCAATGCCATGTTTTTTCAAATAATGAGCTAATTGATTAGCCCGCTGATTCAACTCTTCATAGGTCAAAGTAATTCCTTCAAACTGTAATGCTTTTGCTTGAGGCGTTTTGCTCACCTGTTTTTCAAACAGTTCCCGTAAAGATTCCTTTGGTAATTCTCGTTTTGTATCATTCCAGTGCTTGAGAATGGTCTCTTTCTCTTCAGACAAAAGAAGGTTGAATTGACTGATCGTTTGCTCTTGCTCTAGTCCGGTTATTTCCTCCAGCAATTGAAGAAAACGCTGCTGATGAGCGTCAACTGCTTGCTCTTTGTAAACGGCAGGGTTTGCATCAAAGTCGATTTGAAATCCGTTCCCATCCGCGCGGTCGTATATGTTGATTGATATATCATCCACGGGTCCTGCTGAGAGGTTATGTGCTTGACCCATGCTCTGATCGAACATGAGATCATAATCAAATGGCATGATATTGATCTGCGGGCCGAATAATCGCTGATTTCTTCCGATAAGTTTAAAGTCTCTCCGCATGTCCTCGTGGCGATATCTTTGATGAGGGCGAATGGCTTTTAGTTCATCAGATACTTGGCGAACAAGTGCTGAGAGCGTCATTTCTGGTTTGCATGTTAAACGAAGCGGTACCAGGTTCATGACCATTCCGGGTGTTTGTAAGGCGCACGATCCAAGGCGCATCATCACAGGTAATCCTAAAACAATATCATGTGCACCAGTCATACGATGCATATATAAAGCGGATGCAGCAAGGATCATTTCATGCCACGTACCACCGAAGGCTGGAGCATTTTTTTTCATTTTGCTTACCTTTGCGGCATCGTAGCTAGCCGTTTTTCGGATAAAATGATTCGACGTTCTTGGGGCAAGCTCAGCAAGGCTGACAATTTCAGGTTGATCAGCAAAGCGATTTTTCCAAAACGCTTGATCATCTTCATATCGATTGGACTGTTGATAGGTGAGCTCCTCTTGGACTACGTCATGTAAGGATCCAAATGTTTGAGGGGGCATAGGTGTCCCTTTCGATAGGGCTGTATAGACCTCAGCAACACGACGCGCAATGAGCGAAAAGGCGAATCCATCAATGGCAATATGATGAATGCGCTGATACCAGATAAATCGATCGTCAGCAAGTTGAAAAAGTACTTCACGGAATAATACATCTTTCTCTAAAGAGACTGGCGTTGAAAGATCTGCCTTCATCCATGCTTTAGCCGCATCAAGCGGCTGTTTTTCATTTTGTAAATTGATTAATTGGAATGGAATCTCTTTCTTAGATGAGAACCATTGCTTTGGACCGTCAGTATCCTCAACGAATCGCATATACAAAGAATCTGCTTCTAAGACAGTTTTTCTAATGGCTGCTTCAAAGTGTATGGGGTCAATAGGACCTTTAATATCTATATACTCAGCTGTATTGAAAATAGGATTAGATGGATCAAGCTGCTGCGCATACCAAATGCCTGATTGGGCACCGGTTAGTGGAAATGAATCGACTGACTGGATCGACAAGGGTCTATACCTCCTTTACAAGTAATCGATATTTGGAATAGATGGCTGTTTGTCTGGGAAAAGAAGAGTCCGCCAATGAGCGAGTGTTGGATTTGCTGCAAGCTCAACGAAATTGACTGTCGCTCCTTGCTGTCTCCACTTTTCCGCTAGGCTCATCATTCTAATAGAATCAAGTCCAAGGTAGACGAGATTCTCGTCAAGCGGTATTTCATTCGGCTCCATTTGGAGATACTCAGCTACTTGCTGAAGAATGGCCTCAAAAGATAGGTCATCACTTTCTGCTTCCTGTCCTGTTAAACGACCAATGATTTGATTTGTTGTTGTGGTGACCGCACAGCGTTCAGCTGCATAGGTCATGGCCATTTTGTGATGTTTCAATGAAAAGTCAGCGACGGCATCTGCGACAAAGAAGGTTTCAATATCGAGCATGAATGCTTCTGCGGCTGTCAGCATACAGCCAATATGTGCATATACGCCAGTAATGATCAGTTGATCACGCCCGCCTTCTTGAAGAATATCCAAAAAATTAGATTTTTTGAATGCGCTATAACGCCATTTTGTCAGCATTGTATCTGTTTCAGATGGAGCAAGCTGATCAATGATTTTTGTCAATGCTTCATCATCACCAAGTCCAGGTCCCCAAAAATCTGTTAATAGGGCACGATCCTTCGGGTCTTGGTCACCAGGCTGTGCTGTATAGACGACTGGAATGCCAAGTTCATTGCATGTGTCACGTAATTGTTCAATATGCTGAACTAACTCTGTGATCGGTGATGTATCTTGTTGAAATGCATTTAAAAAATATTGCTGCATGTCATGTATCAGCAGAACAGCACGTTTCGGATCTGGTATCCAGTTCACTTTATTTTCGGGTAAATCTTGTGTGCTTGGCATTGGATATGCAGGAATAGTAGGGATTGCCATGGTTTTCACTCCTCTTTTTTATACGTTGGCAGTATGGGTTGCAGCTAGTTCTCTTAATGCTTTTTTACTGACTTTGCCTACACCTGTTTGTGGGAACGCATCGATCCATTCAATGCGGTCAGGAATTTTATAGGCTGCGAGCCCGCGTTCTCTTAGAAATGATTTTAAGACGTGCGGTGCTGGTTTGTTGTCTCCTTTTGCAATGACAAAGGCACATGAGCGTTCGCCAAGAAATGGATCCGGCATGGATACCATGGCGGCATCATGAATGTCAGCATGCGCAAGTAAATGGTTTTCAACTTCTTCAGCGGCAACCTTTTCACCGCCACGATTGATTTGATCCTTGTCTCTGCCTTCTACAACAACATTTCCTTCTTTGGTTAATCGCACGATGTCACCTGTTCTGTAAAAGCCATCGGGTGTAAATGCTTTTTTGTTTTGTTCATCGGCTTTATAGTAGCCACGAATCGTATAAGGTCCTCTTGTTAAAAGATGTCCAGCCACTTCATGCGGGACGGGCTTGTCCTCATCATCAACCACTAGTACCTCATCATATTCAGACATCGGGCGTCCTTGTGTATGAATAATGACATGTTCAGGATCATCTAATCTGGTATAGTTGACCAGACCTTCTGCCATGCCAAAAACTTGCTGTAACTTACATCCAAGGGCAGGCATCACTCGTTTTGCTGCCTCAGCACTGAATTTAGCACCGCCGACTTGTAAGACTTCAAGACTCGATAAGTCATCTGATCGATGAGGAGCGGCCTCTAGCCAAATCAATGCGATAGGTGGAACGACAGCGGTAATGGTCGCCCGTTCTTTTTCAATGAGTGGAAAGACGACATCAGGGCTTGATCCAGGTGCAAGAACGACTCTTCCGCCTGCGTATAACGTCCCAAGGACTCCAGGCGAGCTTAATGGATAGTTGTGCGCAACTGGAAGTGCAGCTAGATACACACTTTCTTGTGTGAGCTCGCACACCTCATTGCTTTTCCAAAGACTATAAATATAGTCATCATGCGTGCGAGGAATAAGCTTAGAAAGGCCTGTGCTGCCTCCAGATAACTGAAGAAATGCAATATCGCTTGCCTCTACATGAATTTGGGGATCAAGTGCTGGGTCCTTGCGCAGATCATCTAAGCCAAGGAATTCCTCAGCTTCCCCTGCAACAATGACATGAGGTAATGAGGGAAGCTTTTCTTTCACTTGACGTGCGAGTGTTCGATAATCAAAGCCGCCATCGATATCTGGTATGACATATGCGTCTGCTTCGGCAAACTCAATAAAATAAGTGATTTCACTGCTTCTATGAGACGGCAGAGAGAAGACGGGTAAAGCACCGATTCGAAATAAAGCGAAAATGACCTCAAAAAAAGCAGGAATGTTAGGAAGCTGCACGACAACTCGACTTCCTTTTTGAATGCCAAGCTGATGAAAACCGGCGGCAAGACTGCTGACGCGCTCATCAAGTTCTTGGTAGCTCATATGCGTATCAGCGTATGTAATCGCTGTTTTATTTCCTAACGATGCGGCGCGTGCACGAAGCATACCGCCAAAGGTTTCCCCACGCCAACAGCCGTTTTCACGGTAGCGTTTTGCAAATTCTTCTGGCCATGTAGGTGGTTGAACGAACATGTTTTTGTCATCTCCTATTTACTTTTATAGCTGATGGATGCCCATCGCATGAAGCATCGTGTTGAATTTTGCAGATGTTTCAGCTAGCTCATCCTCTGCTTTTGATCCTTTGACCACTCCTGCACCAGCAAAGAGGCGAAGGGAGTGACCCTCAGCTTCTGCACAACGAATGGTGACAATCCAATCACCATCACCATTTGTATCTGCCCAGCCGATCATTCCTGTAAAAAATCCTCGATCGAAGGGTTCAATCGCTTGAATGGCTTCACGTGCATCTGCTGTAGGTGTTCCGCATACTGCAGGTGTTGGATGAAGGCTAAGCGCTAAATCAATTGAGGACACACTAGAATCTGTTAATTCACCTTTGACCACAGTAGACAAATGCCACATCGTTTCTGTTTGTATGACGGATGGTGATGCAGGCACATCTAATGTGTGACAGTAAGGAGTAAGCGCTTTAGTGACAGCTTCGACAACCACTGCGTGCTCGTGTAAATCCTTCGCTGAAGTAAGAAGTTCATCGCGGCGGCGCTGGTCTTCTACTGGATCTGAACTGCGCGGCCGAGAACCAGCGAGTGGATTGGAAATCACAGATGAACCAGTTTTTGAAAGTAGCAGCTCAGGGCTTGCCCCAAGAAGTGTGCGCTTTTGGGAAGCCTTCGGGTCACCTATATTTGCAGCAAACGTATAGCCAGTCGTATTATGACGAGCCAGTCGTTCGAGTATTGTTTTCGTATGAATATCTCGATTTGCTTTGAGATGGAGAGATCGAGAGAGTACGATTTTGCTAAGCTCTCCGTTCTCAATTTTAGCTAATCCTTCGTTCACACCTTCCATGTAGACATCTGGAGCAGGGACAGGTGTCACCTCATAGGATGGCGATACCGCTTCTGACTCCTCATCACCTTGTTGAAATTCGAGTGGATCACTAAACTGTACATGGACTGGCACATTTAAACGAACGGGCTGCACCGGATCAAACGGGACAGCACCAGCCACAATCGGTGCTTGAATACCAGCTTGTTTGGCAGCGTCAAATACATGCGCAACCCTTGTGGATAGTTCATTTAGCTGATTGGTTTCAATATGCTGGAAAATCCCTTCGGCAAGTATCGTGCGTTTAGGTGAAGCAAGAAAAAAAGCGCCTGGCTGATAGTCTTGAAGCAACTGTACTTTTTCTTCTGACGACAATAATGAATGTTTCATGAAAAGGCCTCCTTTTGATTGAAATGCTAGATTCCGAGTGTTGCGCCACCATCAATTGTGAGATTCTGCATCGTAATATGATTGGATTGCTCAGATGCAAAGAAAATGACTGCATCAGCGATGTTTTGAGGATCAGCGATTTTTTGTAAAGGAATACCGGTTTTATACGTCTCTAATGAGCCTTTAATCACCTGATTTTCTCCTTGTTCATCAGCCCATAAAGCCCATTGCATAGGTGTTGCGGTAGAGCCGGGAGAGACGACGTTGCATCTGATCCCGTAGGCTGCCAGCTCTAATCCAAGCGTTTTTGTAAAGGAAGTAGCTGCTGCTTTTGAAGCGGCATAGGCAGCCATATTCATTCTAGGAATGGCACCTGCGTTAGAGCTGACAGTCACAATGACCCCTTCTGATCTTTTCATCATGTATTTGGAGACAGCTTGAGATACGTAAAAGACACCGTGTGTGTTGACTGCGAAAGTTTGTTGCCAGTCATCTGCACTAAGCTGGTCAATAGAACTGATTCGAAGAATGCCTGCTACATTGACCAGTAAATAAATGGGTCCAAGCTGCTTTTCAATTTGATCAACAATGTGCTGAACAGAAGCTTGATCGGTGATGTCACCTGGATAGGCAAAGGCACGTATGCCTTCATCATTCATTTGTCTGACGGTGCTTTGCAGCTGCTTTTCATTTGCGTCAACTGCTGCAATAATCGCACCTTCCTCGGCTAGTCTTTTAGCGACTGCTTGTCCAATACCTTGTCCTGCGCCTGTAATAAGGGCAATTTTTTGAGATAGACCACTATGTTTCATGTGTTCACTGCCTTTCCTTCATGTCTGTGGTTGTGAAAGGATCATCATGATAGAGTGCAAAACGAAAAGCGTAATTCATTAGCACTGGTAAAACGGACGTATGTCCTTCTTCAGGGAACTCGTGATAGGCCGTATGCAAGCCATTTGAAGATAAAGGCAGCATCCGATTTGCTAGTGCATGTGCATGATCATTCATTTGACATGGATGATGTTTTTCTAATTCACCTACACCTACAAGCAGCCTGGCATCCATAGACATCTGACGTATATGATTGGTGAATTGGTGTTCTTTTTCTAGAAATAAATCTTTGTTCCAGTGGATAGAAGGACTGCCCGCAATATATGTCTGATAAGCATCAGGGTGCTCAAATAGTGTGTGTAATACAAAAAGACCGCCAAGAGAGTGCCCAAACAGTGTTTGACGACTCTGGTTGATCGGAAAGCGCTGCTCGATATAAGGCTTTACAATCTTTTCTAAAAAAGAAAAGAACGAAGAGGCGCCGCCATATGTATGGGTGGAGAAGTCCTTTCTTTTGCCGCCAATGGAAGCGTCAGGGCCGGTTAGAGTGAGATCATAATGCCTGAGCGGATGATAGGGCGCTTCTGTCTGATAGCCAATTCCAACAATGATGGCAGGTACGACACCTGTTTTTTCAGGTCTTCTTGACTGTAAACGAAGTGCTTCGACCATTGTGCCAAAAAGTGAATTTCCATCAAGTACGTACATGACTGGAAAACCAGCCGCTGGAGGAGTAGTATTCGGTTTAAATATAAAAAGTCTATATGGGTGTGCTGTGATATCCAGTTGCTCCGTCCCAGGTATAAAAAAAGGACGGCTTTCTCCGAAAATTGAATCCTCAGCACCCATTCCATCAGGGCGTTTGGACATATGTAAAAAATCCCCTTCCTCAAATTGAGCCTCATACGATGATAAAAGCAGGCTTGCGGATATAGGATGAGTGTAGTAATAGAATTGAAATGAAAATGATTCTCAATTATCACGCAAGCAAATCAAATGATAATGGTTATCAATTATGAAGTCAAATGTTCATTAAGTCGTGTAGTTGATCATTTAATCTAAATATTATGAAAATAAAGGACTAAATAACTACCAAATGAATGGAAATAGGGAATGCCGGACTGAGTCATTTAAAAAGAGGAGAAATGCCAAAAGACCTTGACCGTCTCGGGATATTTACCATTTTCTTCTGTTTGATTCAGGAATATATATAGGTGTTTCTTCTTGAAATCATTTTGAGGAAAAATAAGTCTATAGACCTTCTTGTATTTTTAGGAAAAAAGAGGAGAATTTTTCGAAAAGCTGGTGATCATATCTCACAACTTATTCAATATTATACGTAAATTCATATACAATTTTCTAAGGGAGACAAGATCGAAGGGAATGTAGGCAGAATGAAAACTTCATTAGGAAAGCTGAGGCTAAAACTGCATGAAAATCAGCTCAAACTGACAAATACGTTTACAGTGGAAGAATATCATGAAATGAAACAGTCATTACATGAAATACGGATGTCATTTGCGGCCTATGAACAATGGGATTTATACCAGCGGGCCACCGATATGATCACCATCCTCCTCTTTCAACACGCCCTCAAGCAAAACCACCATTAACACCTTCACTTTTTATGAGCAGCGTATTTCTTATGAAAGGACGGTGCTGTCTTAAGAGTGGCAAAAGATCATATAGCATTAAAAATGCGGCAATTAAAAAAGTAAGGGATGTCCCCTTACTTTTTTTCTGCAACCACCATTCAATTAGAATCCATCTGTGACATCATATTCGTAACGAATATCGGCTTTGACATTGCTCATAGTAGATCTCGCTGTAGCCTTTGCGTTGTACTTAAAGCTCCATTTTTGTGCGACTTTTAATTGATCATCCAGAGAAATACGGTAAGAACCACTTGTTGCAGATGAAACAAGTGATGTGTACCAAATATTACTTTCACTAGCCATCAGTTTGTGAGTGACATTCCCTTGGTTGGGTGTTTGGGTACTAGTTGTCGAAATCGATTTAACTACAGCACGTTTAGGAACTGTGGAATTATTAGTTAAATCCATTGTAATGACTGAAGAATCAACTCCTAAAAAATTTAAAGAAGAATTCCCCAAGTTAGTAGCAGTCCCCGAAAAATTGAATGTCCCATTCCCAGATTTAATACGATCTTGAATGGAAACAGTAAAGTACATATTCCCTGTATATGTACCACGGGTCACTTTCACAAAATAAGTTTCTGAAGTTGAAGTCACGTCACCAGTATTAGCAAAAATAAAAGGCGTTACTGAATCAGGATTAATAACTTCGGACCCTGTCCTAGAATATTTAGAATTATACACCTCGATATTCATCCCTGTATATTGCTTATTATACGAACTTCTGACATAAACTCTTTCACCTTTATTGATCGTAAACTGATAATACGCTTCATTTTCACCTTCAGGTAAGATTGTCGTATCTGGACGACTATATTTCCAATATCCCATTGAGCTTGCTGTGTTAGGACTGTTATTCCCCGTAATCGCTGCTTCTGCTGAATGAGGTGCAAAAAAACTAGTAATAAGCACTAATAATAATGCAGGTAATAAAAAACGTTTGAAAATAGTATTTGTCATATTTTAACCCTCCTTGTAATAATTACTATATCGGATCAAAACTAACAAATTTTAACTGAATTGCCGATATATTTAATAATCACTATTTTTTTTAAAAGGAGAATCAAAATGAATATCAATACGTCATATACGATACCTTCAAACAATCAGAACCGAATCGACTCTAAAGATCAATCAGCTATTAAAAGTACAAATGAGGTGATGACCGAATCTGATAGACGGATGAAAATATTAGATGAAAAATACGAAAAAATAAATGAACAAAATAAACGATTCAAAGATCCTCAAGACCATATATATAATAAGTATAGAAACCCTTATTCTTCTTATTTCAGAAGTGATTTAACAAAAACGGAAAGAGAAGCTGCTTACATTATGGAAATGAGTTGGGCAAGGAATAATAAAGGAGGTCAATATGACTTTAATGACGCCATCTTCCGTAATGAAAAACGGTACGATCCTACACAAGAAAGTGTAGAAAAGAAAATACTCAATCGTCAAAAGGTCAACGAACAATTACAAGATTTATTCTCTAAAAACGGTATAACCATTCCTAAAAACACAAATTTAACTTTTACCATTGATCCAAATAATTTCAAATTAGTGGTGAGTGGATCAACAGACGAATCGCTGATGAAACAAATAGAAGACCTATTAAATACAACCAACAATACAAGAGAACTATTTTTCCATATTATGAAAAGCAGAAATGATGATTCTACTCAATTCACACCTGATTCTCTGGCAAAGTTCCATCTTGTCAATCAAATCAAAACGGTGACAGGCTACAATTTAAAAGATTTAAGCATTGTAAACGGTCAATTTGTAACGGATAACGGAGCGAATATTTTTGATCTATACAAAGAAGAACTCCTAAAAAATCCATACACAGCTGAAAATGCACGTATTGCTGCTTCACATTATGGTGCACAACTATTTGACCTAGCGAAAAACGGGTTTGATTCTATTCCAGATTTGGTGTTATCTATTGGTTATCAAAATGGCTCTTTACAAGACATTGGACAAAAAGAGAATTATGGGGTTAAGAAATTGATAGATTAAAAAAATGATCAAGCCATCTTGGAGTGTCGATTACATGTTAGAACTACAACAGTTACTAATCTCGCTAGCTATAAGAAGGACTCTATAACAATTTATATTATAGAGTCATTTTCTAATGTATTTATTTTTTAAAGAATGATAAAAAATAAATACAAAAGTATGTTATAATATTACCTATAAAAAACATATGGGGGTTTATTTATGAAAAAGGTATTATTTTTACCATTAATGTGTATCTTACTTATTTCTTTTGTTTCACCTAATATAATTAGTGCTAAGGAAACTACAAAAAAAGATTCTGTTGAGCAAAATAGTGCTGATATTCAATACTATAATGCAGATAACAAATTAGTTGACATTGAAAGTTTTTATAAGGGTTCTACTAATGTAGTATCAGCTAAATCAACATCAGTAAATGGCAGGTTTTCATTTTATGATTTTGGTAGAGCTAGCTTTTCAAATTATCTTTGGGTAAAGAAAGGTGCTGCATTTAAAAATCCTGATTCAATGGCTTTAGAAGTAATGGGTAGTGCAAAACAGCTTGAGGTATGGATGTATACTGCTAATGGTAAGTATCATGGAAAAGGTGTTGCTAAGAATGCTACCCATTGGGTTACGTTTAATTGGAAACCACTCGCAAAAAAGGGTAAATCTTATAAATTTAAATTAGTTAGTGCTAAAAATTCTGGTAAAATAAATATTAAACAGGGTTCATTAGAATATAACTATAAGTGGTAGAACTAAAATGCGTTTACTGATTCTTTCAATGTTGGCATCAAGAATTACATAATCACATAGAAGAGCAGATCCTCAGGGGTCTGCCTTTTTTGTGTCAAGATGATAGGTGATTTTTTGCACCTAATAAATGAATTTTCCAATACCATGTTATTCGATTTTTAAATTTTATTTCAAATAAATTTTATGGAAAATGAGTTTATGAAAGAATATATTGTTTTTTACTATTTTATTTAGCTATTGCATTTAGTGAAGGTATTCAATTTGAAGAAGTTCCAGCAAAATCACTCTGTTCAACGAAACATCCTCATGGTAATTTTGACTATAGTCGATGTTTTTCACTTTTTTATTGATGAAAATGTTAAAATGATGAGTAGCGTATTTTTTTATGAAAGGACGGTGCTTGGCATGACGGAACTTCTCGATGACCGGCTGCCGCCGCAAAATATAGAAGCCGAGCAGGCCGTATTAGGTGCTGTTTTTTTAGAACCATCTGCGCTAACGCTCGCTTCTGAGGTATTAATTCCAGAGGATTTCTATAGAATGTCGCATCAAAAGATTTACAATGCGATGCTTATACTTGGCGATAGAGGAGAACCGGTCGATCTTGTCACGGTGACATCTGAGCTTGCCAATACAGATTTACTAGAAGAGGTAGGCGGGATTTCGTATTTAACCGATATTGCGAACTCGGTCCCAACGGCCGCAAACATTGAATACTATGCAAAAATTGTAGAAGAGAAATCCATTTTAAGACGTCTGATCCGTACGGCGACAACCATTGCACAGGATGGGTACACGCGTGAGGATGAAGTAGAAGACCTGTTGAGTGATGCTGAAAAGACCATCATGGAAGTGGCTCAGCGTAAAAACTCAGGAGCCTTTCAAAACATTAAGGACGTTCTTGTTCAAACATACGATAATATTGAACAGCTTCATAACCGCAAAGGCGATATCACAGGGATTCCAACGGGTTTCTCTGAGCTTGACCGGATGACAGCTGGATTCCAGCGAAATGATTTAATCATTGTAGCGGCTCGTCCATCAGTAGGGAAGACCGCCTTCGCATTGAACATTGCCCAAAATGTCGCGACCAAAACGGACGAAAGTGTCGCCATCTTTAGTTTAGAGATGGGTGCGGAGCAGCTCGTTATGCGAATGCTGTGTGCAGAGGGGAATATCAATGCACAGAACTTAAGAACCGGTAATCTGACAGAAGAGGACTGGGGCAAGCTGACAATGGCGATGGGCTCGCTGTCAAACAGCGGGATTTTCATTGATGATACACCTGGAATCAGAGTAAGTGAAATTCGCTCGAAATGCCGCCGCTTGAAGCAAGAAAATGGTCTTGGCATGATCCTGATAGACTACTTGCAGCTCATTCAAGGGAGCGGACGATCAAGTGATAACCGTCAGCAGGAGGTTTCTGAAATCTCTAGGGCATTAAAATCGCTGGCAAGGGAGCTTGAAGTTCCGGTTATTGCCTTGTCTCAGCTTTCACGTGGTGTTGAACAGCGTCAGGACAAACGTCCGATGATGTCTGATATTCGTGAATCAGGAAGTATTGAGCAGGATGCCGATATCGTGGCATTCCTTTATCGTGATGATTACTATGACAAAGAATCAGAGAATAAGAACATTATCGAAATTATCATTGCCAAACAGCGTAACGGTCCAGTTGGTACAGTATCACTGGCGTTCGTCAAAGAATATAACAAATTCGTCAACCTGGAAAGAAGATTTGATGATGCGGGTGTTCCGCCCGGTGCTTAAAGCCCAGCTCAAGAAGCTGGGCTTTTTTTTGATTGACCTACATCGAAAGAATGATTGAAAAAACAGTCAATATGAGGAGGAGAGAGAAAAAGAGAAAGCGTATACTAAAAAGAGAAAAGGAGTGAAGACTGATGAAATTTCAACAGTTTGAAGCCGCTCAATTACGTATTGCACGCCCAACCGTCAACATGAAAGAGGTTGTTTCCTTTTATGAAGAAGGCTTAGGGCTCAAACGAATAGGCTCATTTGATCAGCATGAAGGGTACGATGGTGTGATGCTCGGGCTGCCTCACCAGCATGTTCATTTAGAAATCACCAAACATGAAGAAGAAGAAAGTCTGCCCGTCCCGCATCCAGAACAGCTGCTTGTTTTCTATATTCCGGATGAAGAGGAATTTCAGCAAATGAAAGAGAGATTGATTTCATTTGGCGGACGGCATGTCACCTCAACAAATCCATACTGGGACCGGGGAGGAGCAACCATTGAAGATCCAGATGGGTATCGGGTTGTGCTGATGAATACAGATGGTATTACACCGGTTTAAAAAAGACTCCCATTGCTGGGGGTCTTTTTTATGTTGATGAACAGTGGACACGATAAAAAGTTGTTTTTTCTCAAAATCCCCATTTCTAAGCGCTAAAGAAGTGATTAAAGCGCTTTTCTATATATTTAAAGCGAACAAAATTTGATTTCGAGATATTAATGTTCGGATTTCGCGTTGACTTTTTCGGTGTGCATTGATAAAATAAATGTGTTTGAAAGAGATAACGTTTTGAAAGGTTAACGGAGGTGCACGATATGTCTTCAGTAGTCGTAGTAGGTACGCAGTGGGGTGACGAAGGGAAAGGGAAAATTACCGATTTCCTTTCAGAAAATGCAGAGGTGATTGCCCGTTATCAAGGGGGAAACAATGCAGGTCACACGATCAAATTTGATGGAGTGACATACAAGCTACACCTCATTCCATCCGGTATTTTTTATAAAGAGAAAACTTGTGTCATCGGTAATGGAATGGTGGTTGATCCTAAAGCGTTGGTCACTGAGCTTGCGTATCTTCACGAACGGAATGTGAGTACAGATAACCTCAGAATCAGCAATAGAGCCCATGTTATTCTGCCTTACCATTTAAAATTGGACGAGGTAGAAGAAGAGCGGAAAGGGGCTAACAAGATCGGCACGACGAAAAAAGGAATCGGACCAGCTTATATGGACAAAGCAGCTCGCGTCGGTATCCGTGTCGCAGATCTATTAGATCGTGAAGTATTTGAAGAGAAGCTTGCACGTAATCTAGAAGAGAAAAATCGTCTTTTAGAGAAAATGTACGACACAGAAGGCTTCAAGATTGAAGATATTTTAGACGAGTATTATGAATATGGCCAGCAAGTGAAAAAATATGTCGTGGACACATCTGTTGTTCTGAATGATGCACTAGATGAAGGCCGCCGCGTGCTATTTGAAGGAGCACAAGGGGTCATGCTTGATATCGATCAAGGGACATACCCATTTGTGACGTCATCTAACCCAGTAGCTGGAGGAGTGACGATTGGTTCTGGTGTAGGACCAACAAAAATTCAACATGTGGTCGGCGTGTCAAAAGCGTACACAACACGTGTTGGAGATGGCCCATTCCCGACAGAACTCCATGATGAAATTGGCGATCAAATTCGTGAGGTTGGCCGTGAATACGGTACGACAACTGGACGTCCGCGCCGTGTCGGTTGGTTTGACAGCGTTGTTGTCCGTCATGCACGCCGTGTGAGCGGAATTACAGATTTATCTCTTAACTCAATTGATGTACTAACAGGGATTGAAAAGTTGAAAATCTGTGTTGCTTATAAATTGAACGGAGAAATCACAGAGGAATTCCCAGCAAGCCTAAATGAATTAGCGAAATGTGAGCCTGTCTACGAAGAAATGCCTGGATGGACAGAGGATATTACAGGTGTGAAGAACTTAAGTGAACTGCCTGCAAATGCCCGCCATTATTTAGAACGCATTTCACAATTAACAGGTATTCCACTTTCCATTTTCTCAGTCGGACCAGATCGTTCACAAACGAACGTTGTCCGCAGCGTGTACCGTCCATAAGAATAGATTGATGAGGCACCAGTAAAATCTCGCATTTTACTGGTGTTTTTTTGTTTAAATATTCCTTAATTTCAGTAGAGCGGACTTCCGATCATTACCAAAATATGATAACTGTATAGAGGGAAGGAGCGTTCTAGTGAAAGAAAGAATACGATTATTAGATATTTTACGAGGTTTTGCCATACTAGGCACATTGGGAACGAACGTCTGGTTTTTTGCGTACACAGGGGATACCTTTGCGACAGATCAGATTGCGGATGAATATGAAAATGGCAGTTTTCTTGAAAGCCTTGTCTCCATGTTCGTTTATGGAAAAATGCTCTCGCTGCTCACGATCATGTTTGGTGTTGGATTGGAGCTGAAATACCAGCAGGCAAAAAGGAAAAACACGCCTTGGCCGGGCACTTATTTATGGATTCTTTTATTTTTATTTATCGAAGGCTTTGTCCATTTTGCACTCGTAATGGAATATGATGTGCTTATGAGTTATGCCGTTACTGGGCTGCTTGTGGCTTACATTGTACGGGGAGGCAGCAGGCGTATCAAAAAAGGCATGATGGTCTCAGGTGTGATTCATCTGCTCGTCATGTCATGTTTGATGGTGTACTCCCTCTCTGAAATGGAGTCAGCGGCCGATGATCAAAACGGTGAACCGGTGCTGGAAGAGCAGCTGCCAGAGACATGGATCTCGCAGGTTCAAGAACGGTTACAATACTTTTTCATGTATCGAGAAGAAGCGATCTTTATCATTCCAATGAACACATTTCTGTTTTTATTAGGTGTGCGGATGATGAGAGCCGGTGTATTTTATGCAAATGAACGCGGACAATCTCTCCGGAAAATATTGTTCCGAATCGGACTGTGGATTGGTCTGCCGCTGAATGCACTAGTCTTCGTTCCAAACGATCTAGTAGAATTTGCGGTGCGCTACGCCTTTTCACCATTCCTCTCTATTTTCTATATAGCTCTCATTGCGAAACTCCTCGCACGCACGGAGACATGGTTCATGTGGAATTGGTTTGAATATGTAGGGAAAATGGCGCTTAGCTGCTACATCCTGCAAAATGTCATCTGCTCCATTCTTTTTTATAGTTGGGGATTGGGTCTTGGCGGTCAAATCAATGCGCCCCTTATTGTATTGGCATGGCTGTTAATTTCACTTCTGCAAATCGCGATTTCAGCAGTTTGCCTAAAGGTTTGGAGAATTGGACCAATGGAATATATCCGTTCACGGGCCCTTCGCAGGGTGACGATGAAAAAAGCATCATAAAGGGGATAGACAATATGTTTTTTAAAAAAATGACGAAAAGAGAACAAGCGAATGCACATCAAGCGGCTGTGCCGGCATTTGTCTTTTATCTTCTGGCATTAGGAGGGCATGCGTTGTACGCGTTTTTCCAAGGTGAAAGGCCACCGGTTACTTTTGTCATTTTAATGGCGGGACTCCTTGTTTTTTTCTCCGCCGACTGGTTATTTAACAAAAAACATTCATAAAAAAAGCCCTCATCACGAGGGCTTTTTTCTTACTTCAGGCTTTTATATTGGCCTTTTAAATTTTTACGGATGTACTGAATGATTTTGCGTAATTCGTTGGCATGCGGTCTGCCAAACGGACTTGTTTGTCTTTGCTGATAGAGCACTTGCCCTTTTTCATTTAATAAGAAATAGGCGGGTTCACCATGCACCCCGTGGTCTTCATATGGGGCATCTTCCCCGTGATAGTGGACTTCATATGCTTTTAAAGACGTGAGGTCATGGTCATACATGATCGGGAAGGACAGTCCCTCTTTATCCGCAAATGCCTTCAAATCATCAGGGTTATCGGTTGAAATCGCCATCAAGTGAATATCCTTGTCCTGAAAATAGGACTGCTGCTGTTCGAGCTCTTTTAATTCTTCTACACATACCGGACACCAAGATCCTCTAAAGAAAACGATCAGGTGCCAGCTTTGATGCTCCTCTAAATGTTTGTCGAAATCAATGTGATCGCCCTGTATTGTTGGAAGTGAAAAGTTGGGCATTTTATCTCCTAATTTGAATGAACTCATACTGCTTCCTCCTTTTTCAATGACAATGTCACTTGTTTCATGTATAGCCATTTTTGAGCGGCCTGAAACGTGTCTATGTGTTTGAATAGGCAGAAATCATCCGAAAAGACGTGTAAAATGAAGGCGGTTGCAGAAGTGGAGGCTTTGAAAGTAGATTTGACATCCGACACTTTTTTTAAAAAAATGTCGAAAAACGTATTGCCATATGTAATTATTCTATGATATTATAAATCTCGTTGTTGCAAAGGTCTCTGAAACTTGTTAGGATGCGATGTTCCAGCTTTTTTAAAGCGATTGGTTTGACGCAATACAACTTCTTCAGATTTACTTTTCATAAACCGAGAGCCATTAGCTCAGTTGGTAGAGCATCTGACTTTTAATCAGAGGGTCGAAGGTTCGAGTCCTTCATGGCTCACCATGTATTGGCCCGTTGGTCAAGCGGTTAAGACACCGCCCTTTCACGGCGGTAACACGGGTTCGAATCCCGTACGGGTCATTGATTTACTTTAGCGTTAAGCTAATTTTTTCCTCACTTGCTTGAAGGAGCACCACGATTGCTTTTTCGGGCAAGTTACTGAGGTCCGGTAGTTCAGTTGGTTAGAATGCCTGCCTGTCACGCAGGAGGTCGCGGGTTCGAGTCCCGTCCGGACCGCCATTTATACATATTCATCTTTTTGATGATGGCTCGGTAGCTCAGTTGGTAGAGCAACGGACTGAAAATCCGTGTGTCGGCGGTTCGATTCCGTCCCGAGCCACTTCCAAACGCATCTGCAATCGCAGGTGCGTTTTTATTATGAAAAGAAGGCATAAAAAGGGAGAAGCCGGACCTAGGTAGGGCCCGGCTCCATAAGAAGAAGACGTTACATCTATATAGACGGCTGGTGATTGGAAAAGTTTCAATAAAAAAGGAAAAAGTCATCAATTTTTTTGAGCGGCGCCTTCCTATCCAACGTTTACTAGAAAAGAAAGCCGTTATTATTTTTATCTTTGCCTCGTAAAACGTTATAATAGACAGTGAGCCTTTTTTTCGTAAACGGAAAAGGCGTAATGATACATGCAAAATGGAATGACATAGATGCTAAAAATGCAGGAGGAAATCACAATGGAAAAAAAGATTCTTGTCGTAGATGATGAAAAACCGATTGCTGATATATTGGAATTTAATTTAAGGAAAGAGGGCTATGAGGTTCATTGTGCATATGATGGAAACGAAGCCCTTGAAATGGTAGAAGAAATTAAGCCGGACATTATTCTGCTCGACATTATGCTGCCGAATAAAGATGGTGTTGAAGTATGCCGTGAAGTGAGAAAGAAATACGACATGCCCATTATCATGCTGACAGCAAAAGACTCTGAAATTGATAAAGTCATCGGCCTTGAGCTTGGCGCAGATGATTATGTGACAAAGCCTTTCAGTACGCGTGAGCTGCTTGCCCGCGTGAAAGCGAATTTGAGAAGACAAACCGCTGCTCCGCAGACGGAGGAAGAATCTGAATCAAATGATATTGAGGTTGGATCACTCGTCATTTATCCAGATGCGTATGTGGTGTCTAAGCGTGAGGAAACGATTGAATTGACGCACCGTGAGTTCGAACTGCTTCATTACTTAGCGAAACATATCGGACAAGTCATGACACGTGAGCACTTGCTGCAAACCGTATGGGGCTACGATTACTTCGGAGATGTCCGTACAGTAGACGTTACAGTCCGCCGTCTTCGTGAAAAGATTGAAGACAACCCTAGCCATCCGAGCTGGATCGTGACAAGACGAGGCGTCGGCTACTATTTAAGAAACCCAGAGCAGGACTAAGATTCTTATGAGTAAAGTAGGTTTTTTTCGCTCGATTCACTTCAAATTGACCTTGATTTACGTGCTGCTGATCATCGTCGCCATGCAGATCATTGGCGTGTACTTTGTGAAGCAGCTAGAGCAGTCCTTAATTAATTCATATGATAATTCCTTGAATCAGCGAATCTACTCGTTATCGTATTACCTAGAACAAGATTCATCGAAAAGCAAGGCAGAATTAAAAGAGGATGCTCAAAAGATATTAAACGATTTTAACAACAAAGATGAGTCTAATGAAATCTCTGAAGTCAGCTATATTGACGAAAGCAGAGAGGTCATTGCCTCTGTCAATAACGGCAGCCAAGAGATTGCCGGCAAGAAAATCACTGATCAAATCATTAGCCGTATTTTCGCGGTTGGCAAAGACTATGAGAAAAAATTCTATGACCCTGAATCAAATAAAAGGGTGCGTATTTCTGCGACAGCCGTAAAAAATGAGAACCAAGAGACCGTTGGTGTGATTTATGTTGTGTCTTCAATGGAAAGTGTGTTTAACCAAATGCGAACCATTAACACCATTTTGGCGACTGGAACACTGATTGCACTTGGGACGACTGCTCTACTTGGTATCTTCATCTTCAGAACGATCACTCATCCTATTTCAGATATGAGAAAGCAAGCGATCGAGCTTGCCAAAGGGAACTTCTCCAGGAAGGTCCGGAAGTATGGGCATGATGAGATTGGGCAGCTTGCGACAACCTTTAACCATCTGACGAGAGAGCTGGAGGAAGCTCAGCTGATGACGGAGGGTGAGCGGAAAAAGCTTTCTTCTGTTATTGCCTATATGACGGACGGCGTCATCGCAACGAATCAAAACGGTGCAATTATTCTATTAAACAGCCCCGCATTAGAGCTGTTGAATGTTTCACGTGAAACAGCATTAGAGATGCCGATTACGTCTTTACTTGGCTTAGAGGAAACTCATACATTTGAAGATTTAGTCGAAAATCAAGATTCCATGCTGATCGAAATTGAACGCGAAGACCAGCTGTCTGTATTGCGTGTAAATTTCTCCGTTATTCAGAAAGAGCATGGGAAAATTGATGGCTTAATTGCGGTCATTTATGATGTCACTGAGCAGGAGAAAATTGATGCGGAACGTCGTGAATTCGTCGCGAACGTATCGCATGAGCTGCGCACACCGCTGACGACGATGCGAAGCTACCTTGAGGCGCTGGCTGAAGGTGCGATTGGTGATAAGGAGCTTGCGCCAAGATTCCTTAGTGTCACACAAAATGAAACTGAGCGCATGATCCGGCTTGTCAATGACCTGCTGCAGCTGTCTAAGTTCGACAGCAAGGATTATCAATTCAACCGTGAGTGGACGAACTTTATCAGGTTTATCTCGCTCGTCATTGATCGTTTTGAAATGACGAAGGAGCAGCATGTCGATTTTATCCGCAACCTGCCGCAGCGTGAAGTATATGTGGAAATCGATCAAGATAAAATTACACAGGTGCTCGATAATATCATTTCCAATGCCATGAAATACTCGCCAGAGGGTGGACACATCACGTTTACCGTTGATCTGGATGAAGAGAAAGGCCTTGTGTTATTCAGCGTGAAAGATGAAGGAATCGGTATTCCGAAGAAGGATATGGATAAAATCTTTGAACGTTTTTATCGAGTGGATAAAGCAAGAACAAGGAAGCTGGGCGGAACCGGCCTAGGTCTTGCGATTGCAAAAGAAATGGTTCAGGCTCATGGCGGAGATATTTGGGCTGACAGCATTGAAGGAAAAGGGACAACGGTGACCTTTACCCTTCCGTACAATGAAGAACAAGAGGATGATTGGGATGAAGCGTGAGACCTTTAAAACCATAATATTGACAATCCTAATTGCGATCAGTCTAGTATTTACGTGGAATATCTGGATGTTCCAGCCCGTCATGCAGGATCAGGCAGATACAGGCACAAAAGTCGTGGAAACGAAGAAGATTTCAAGCGACGAGCCTAGAAGTCTCATTGATGTCGTGAAGCCGCGCGAGATGTTTATCCATTCAAATGGGGAGCATTTTAAAGTAGATCAAAAGGAACTCTTTCAAAACTTTTGGAATGATGTGAGCCTTTGGGATGTCAAAGAGATTAATGATGTGTCGGATCAATATTCCGAGCAGAAATTTAAGAATTTCTTCTATGGACGCGAAGGGCAAGGAAAGACATTGGATCTTGTGTTCAATGATCCGATTCCGATTGATATTTTCCAAGCGCTTTTTAAATGGCCGAACAAGTCCATTGAATACAACTCGTTTGATCGGATGATCGTGCCGTTCGCTCAGCAGGATAAGGCCAATAAGAAAGTGTACTTGGTCTCATACAGCAAGGAAACGGTGCTTGAGCTGACAATTGAGTCCGCCAACTACCGTAATCTAATGGACAGTATCGCTGCCGCTCAAAACGAGATGCCGCGCTATGATCTTTATACATTCTCTACGAATTCTAAACGAGATTTCCTTCTTCCGAGAAAGCAAAAGCAGCTTGAAGCGAAAATGTTCTTTATCGAAACGATTAAGACAAACAAGTTCAAAGACGCTTTGTTTACGGACCCGAGTCTTGTCGGTGAGGAATCTAATTTAAACCGGACGGTATACACAGATGGCACAAGCCGCCTTGAAGCCAATCAAAAAGACCACCGCATTCAATATCAGCATCGCAATATCAATTCCAGCACTGTTTTCCAAACGGGGGATTTGATCAAGCGAAGCGTGAAATATTTCAATGATACGGGAAGCTTTACTGATGACTACCAATACTTTGGCATCAACAGCAACCAGCAGCTGTCCTTCAATATGTTTATGGACGGTCTGCCGATTGTGAACAGTACAAAGCATCCATTTGGGATGACCTCCCTTGAAGTCCAATGGGCGAATGATGACATTTTGAATTACAAGCGTCCAAATTATATTCTTGGCAATAAAGCGAGTCAAAGTGAACAGGTCAAGCTGATGAACGGGACAGAGCTGAAGGACTTGATCATCAAGCAGACGAAATATGATGATCTGGAGAAAATTGAACAGATTTTCCCGGCATATCAAGCTGCTTCAACTCCATCAGACCAAGATCAAGGGATGTTTGTCTGGCTGGAGCCTGTATGGTGTATGAAGTATAACGGCAAAACCGTGATTCTATCGAATGATCTTTTGACAGAGGGGAGCGAGAATCATGGAGTGGAATAAGACCAAAACGATCTTTATCCTAGCCTTTCTCGTTCTCGATATCTTTCTAGGTTTTCAATACTTTGAAAAACGGTCAACCGATCATTTTGCGATTATCGAAAAAACGGATACGCTGGAAGAAATGAAGGCAGACGGGATCAAATATGGCAATCTATCAGATGAAGCGAAGATTGGATACCGCATTACAGCTGAAAAGAAACAATATACGAAAAAGGATGTCGACGGATTAGCTGATCAAAAGGCGAAAAGCACATTCCCGAAAACAGACAAAGATGATCCTGTCACGCTGCTTGAAATGACCTTCAACAAACCAGTTGCCTTGCCGAAAAAGGATATCAAAACAGCGGCGACGAACCTTGTGAACCAGCGTTTGCTGGATGGGAAGAATTATAAGCTGTGGAATATAGATGAAGAGACAGGGGAAATCGTCTTTTTTCAAACGTATAAAGGGAAATACATCTTCCAAGAAGGCCTTGATGACACCGAAACCATCGGGAAAATCACCTTAGATCTTAACGATCAAAACGAAGTTGTCTCTTATCAGCAGTCAATGGTGACGTCGATTAATGAAGTGAGAAAAGAAACACTTGTCCCAGCACTTGAAACCGTGAAGGACTTATATACGCAAAATTTGCTGAGCCAAAACACGACCGTGAAAAAGGTAGAGCTTGGTTACTATACGCAATACCCGGGGGCAAGCACGCAAGTCATGGTTCCTGTATGGCGTGTGGAGCTTGAAGGCGTATCAGCAGGTTCAAAGAAAAAGACAGAGGAAGAATATTTGATCAATGCCATCGATGGCTCAACACTTGATCATATAGAGAAAGATGACAAATCTTCAATGGAGTGAGAGAACATGAGCTTGCAGTTCAGTGTACTAGCGAGCGGAAGTACGGGGAACGCTTTTTATTTAGAAACAGACGAGCATGCCTTTTTGGTCGATGCTGGTTTAAGCGGCAAACAGATGGTCGAGCTGCTTGGCCAAATCGACCGCAAGCCTGAAGACTTGGACGGCATTTTTGTGACACACGAGCACTCCGATCATATTAAAGGGCTTGGTGTCATGGCAAGAAAGTACAAGCTTCCTGTCTATGCAAATGCGAAAACATGGAAGGCGATGGAATCTCATATCGGAAAAATCGATACAGAGCAGAAATTCCATTTTGATATGGAGACCATTCAATCCTTTGGCGGTCTTGATGTCGAGTCATTTGGCGTCTCACACGATGCGGCAGAGCCTATGTTTTACGTATTCCATTATGGAGGGCGCAAACTTGCGCTCATGACAGATACCGGCTATGTGAGTGACCGCATGAAAGGCATTATTAAGTCAGCCAATACGTTTGTGTTTGAGAGCAATCATGATGTCGGTATGCTGCAAATGGGCCGATACCCATGGAGCATTAAGCGTAGAATTCTGAGCGATGTCGGACATGTATCAAATGAAGATGCTGCTCTTGCGATGACAGATGTCATTGGAGATGCCACCTCACGCATTTATTTGGCTCACTTGAGTCAAGACAACAACATGAAGGATTTAGCCCGTATGGCGGTCCAGCAGACGCTTGAAATGAAGGGCTTTGTTGTCGGGGACGGCTTTGATTTATTTGATACGGACCCGAAAAAAGCAACCCCGCTTTGCGCCGTATGATTTTTACAATCGTATGATTAAGATAAGAGCTTCTTACCAACACTATATACATCATCTATTCACTGAAAGGAAGGAAACATAGTGGATTATCGCGATGTAGAGTGGAAGCCGAGACGAAGCAGAAAAGGATATTTTCTTTCTGGTTTGATCGGTGTATTGGTAGGAGCTTTTTTAATGGGATTCTTTTTCCCCTATGTATCTGGACAGAGCGGCAGTCCCTTTGGATGGCAGCAAAACGGTGATGGACAAACATCTCAGGGCCCTTTAAAAACTGTGAATGTAAACGTCAATGATGCTGTCACGAAAGTGGTGTCTAATATGTCAGATACGGTAGTCGGCGTCATTAATATTCAAAAGTCGAGCTTTTGGGAGGAAGGCGGAGAAGCAGGCAGCGGGTCAGGTGTGATCTATAAAAAAAAGGGTGACACGTTTTATATTGTCACAAACCATCACGTCATCAAAGGCGCCAACCAGCTTGAAGTGAGCCTTCATGATGGGACAAGAATTGGTGCCAATCTTGTCGGCAGTGATCAGCTCATGGATTTAGCGGTTCTCACTGTCAAAAGTGATAAAATCAAGAAAACGGCAGCCTTCGGTAACTCAGATCATGTGAAGCCGGGTGAGCCAGTCATCGCCATTGGAAATCCATTAGGGCTTGAATTCGCAGGCTCTGTCACACAAGGGGTCATTTCGGGCACGGAGCGAGCGATCCCTGTCGACTCAAATGGAGACGGACAAACGGATTGGAATGCAGAAGTACTGCAAACAGACGCCGCCATCAATCCTGGAAACAGCGGTGGTGCCTTGATCAATATGGACGGAAAAGTGATCGGCATCAACTCAATGAAGGTTGCTGAATCAGAGGTAGAAGGAATCGGGCTATCTATTCCAGCGAATTTGGTTATCCCTGTCATAGAGGATTTAGAGCGCTATGGAGAGGTGAAGCGTCCGTATCTTGGCGTCGGCATGAAATCATTAGCGGATATTGCGAGTTACCACTGGCAGGAAACATTGAAGCTGCCATCCAAGGTCACATCTGGGGTTGTTGTCATGAGTGTTGAGCCTTTATCTCCAGCAGGAAAAGCAGGACTAAAAGAGCTGGATGTCGTGACCTCCTTTGATGGCAAAAGTGTACAGAATATCGTAGATCTTCGTAAATACTTATATCAAAAGAAGGTCGGCGACAAGGTAAGAATGCAATTTTACCGAAGCGGGAAGAAAAAATCAGCAGAGATTAAACTTTCTCAAACCGACCGATATGGCAGCTAACCAGTTCCAGTAAGGGACTGGTTTTTTTGGCATGACTGACATATGATGAAGAAAAGGGGGTTGTACGATTGGTTACACTACAACGGATGTCACAAACCGATTACGATGTATTGATAAAGAAGGCCATTCAGCGGTACGCGGAAGAAAAGGTACTCGCAGGGACATGGGAAAAGGAAGAATCACTTGCGAACGCAGAAGAACAATTTGACAGACTCCTTCCAGAAGGACTTCAGACAGAGCATCATGAGCTGTGGAATTTCTTAAACGGAGATGAAGCGATTGGCTGGGTTTGGCTTTGCTATGACCCGAATCACCCGCAGCACGAAGGATTTATTTATAACTTTATTTTGTTTGAAGCTTATCGAGGAAAAGGCTTTGCAAAGCAGGCTATTGCTGCATTAGAAGAGGAGGCAAAGTCATTAGGTGTGCAAAAACTCTCGCTCCATGTCTTTGCTCACAATCAAATCGCCCGTTCGCTGTACGAAAAAACAGGATTTGAAGAAACTGGGATCTATATGAGTAAACCTTTATAAAAAAGAGCTTTTTGAATTCCTAATACCACTCAAGGACGGATTCGAGAGCCCTCATTGTTCATCGGAACACGTTGTTCGGTTCGGAAAGTATAAGGATCGGAAACGGTATTTTAGGGAAGTGATTCATGATATGATAAGTGTTCTTGAAAAATTTATGGATGAACCTTGGTGGATAATCAATGATATTATGTCGGAATTTTTAAATGCGGAATTAAAGAAAGAAGTTCATCCAAATCACATTCTCTACGGAAAAAAGGCTATCGCAGTTGCGAAAAGGGAAGATAACGACGATGTAGTTTATTGGATAAGTGAACTAAAAAAATTCGCCTTAGTTCATTTAACGTATTCCGCAGAAAACACAAGCCAATATCCAAAAACACAGTTACTTACAATAGTTGAATTGGAGGAACATTGTAAAAATGTATCCGAGTTTTACTAAATATGTGTTAATGATCAACACTAAACAGAGCCAAAAAAAAGAAGAAGTACCGTGCAGAAAGCGTACGGTACTTTTTTATGAGGACATCATGGCATCCTGAGCCGTGACTCTGTATAAATCGACTTTACACTTCACGAAAGCGCGAATGATCGCTGGAACTTGAGCTTCTGAACGAATTAACAATGAGGTCTCGTCATCACTGATCACAAGATCTGTTCCGACAGTTTGTAGGTACTGCGTGAGAACAGGTTTCACCTCATCATCAATCCATGCATGCTTGAAGGTTGCACGTATGTTTGAGGATGTGATGGTTTTCTCTTGAGGATGAGTATGTGGGGACACTAATTTTCCTTCAGAAATGAATGCAGTTTTGGTACAAATACTATTGGTGAACCTTGGGCGGTCAGCTGTTAAAAAGACGGTTTTTCCTTCATCCTTTAATGCTTCAATGACCCGCTGGATGTGCAAGATCGAATCTGCATCAATATCGGCAAAAGGCTCGTCGAGTAAAATAAATTCCGGCTGATGGGCGATGGCCTGCGCCATTCCAAGCCGCTTTTTCATACCAGGTGTGAAGGCACCGACCTTCTCCTGATGATCATGATGTAAGCCGACAAATTCGAGCAGTTCTTCATAATCACTCGTTTTCTGGCGTGTTCCGGTGATTTTTGATAAATAGGCAATATGCTCAAGAGCCGTAAGACCTTCATATAAATCCGTATATTCAGGCAGAACACCGATATGCTGCCTCACTTTTTTTAGCGAAGGCTTATTCATCACTGTAAACGTACCAGAGGTAGGGCGGGAGATTCCGGTAATAATATTGAAAAACGTCGTCTTACCAGATCCCTTTGGTCCAATGAGTCCGAAGATATCGCCTTGATTGACATCAAGATTAATATCATCTATTGCGACTTTTGTACGATATTTTTTTGTAAGCCCTTTTGTATGAAGCATCTACACATCCCTCCTTTGAAACAGCAGTGCAGTTCCAATGAGTAAGATAACGGTCAATGCCGTGTTCATTAGGACGTAGGTCAGCGGTTCACTCCAGCGCGCATAATAATAAGGCGTCATATATTGGAACCAATGAATCATTCGTTCTGAAGAAAGAACAGAAATCATACTGACGATTGGGAAAAGAAAGGAAAATAACATGCCGACAAACATTGATTTCTGCGGTGTTGGAAAGAGCATGGATAAAAATAAAGCACATGAGATACCGACACTGATAAAGGTTAAGATTTTTAACGCATCAGAGAACAAAAAACGGTGTGAAATCATCATATTCAGGACATATGTCGTCATAATACAGCTAAGCCAAAACAGCATCAGTCCAAGATATTTCCCGATGATGATGTTCAAACGGGTTGTTTTACTGACGAGAAAACGAATGGTTTTCAAATGAATTTCGCGGCTTAAAATATCATGAGACAACAAAAAAATAAGGAAAAAACCAAATAAAGAAATCACCAGTTCATTCCCAATAGAATAAGGATCCTTTGCCAGTTCCCATTGTTCCTGATGAGCAGCGATAAATGGAAGACTTGAAACAAAAGTAGATAAAATGAAAATAATAACAATTGTTAAAATAGATTTTGTGCTTTTGAAGAGCTGCTTAAACTCATTCATACAGATGGTCCACACACGCTGTACCTCCCTTCACCTTTATTATACCCCTAGAATAGAAAGACACCATATCTTGCTCTTTAACATTTGTTTAAATTTCATAAAAAGAAGACTCTTCCAGCACCAGTTGACTCATTTTTAAAAATGTTCAGAAAAATATCTTGATTTATGAAAAAACATCATGTATGATAGCTTTAATTCAAGATAATTATACAGGCAATGACGAGAGAAAGTACAATCATCAATTTTTCCACAGAGAGCTTCGGCAGCTGAAAAGAAGCAAAAATAATGATTCGAAAAATGGTCTCTGAGCCTCGTGCTGAACATATCTATGATATTAGTAGGTGACGACGAGAGTTGGTACTCGTTATCAAAACCACAGTATATGAGCCAGATTGGAGCTTTGTACTTGTAGAGGCTGTTTAGCGCGAGCAAACAGTAAATAAAGGTGGTACCACGAGACAAATACCTCGTCCTTATGATTCAAAGATAAGGATGGGGTATTTTTTATTGTCCACTTTTTTTCATACAATTGTTCAAATGTTCCACGTGAAACACCACATCCATTTTTTCACATGAAAGGGAGATTGACATGAGTGAACATGCATTGGTTTTACAATCAGATTTCGGCATTGATGATGGAGCTGTCAGTGCGATGTACGGAGTGGCAAATACGGTCAGCAGCAGCATCCGCATTTTTGATTTAACACACAATATTCCGCAGTATGACATTTGGGAAGCTTCTTATCGTCTGCTTCAAACCGTCACATACTGGCCGGAAGAGACGGTATTCGTTTCCGTCGTTGACCCAGGAGTTGGGTCAGAGAGAAAAAGTCTTGTTGTCAAAACGACAAGCTCACACTATATCATTACCCCAGATAACGGGACACTCACGCACGTCGCGCAGGATATTGGCATTGTGGAAGCCCGTTATTTAGATGAAACCATTAACCGGCTGCCAAAGTCGGGAAAATCACATACATTCCATGGGAGAGATATTTACGCTTATACAGGAGCAAGAATTGCATCAGGTGTCATTTCTTTTGAAGAGGTTGGGCCAAAGGCGAATATTGATGATATTATCCATCTTCCAGTCGTACAGGCATATGCAGAAGAAGATGTGATCACAGGGACGATTGATATTTTAGATGTGAGATTCGGAAACCTATGGACAAACATTCATCACACGCTATTTGAACAGCTTTCAATTAATTATGGGGATGCAATAGAAGTTACCATTGCCAACGGGCCGAAAAATGTGTATAAAAATATCATGACCTATGGACGATCTTTTGCCGACTTAAAGGTAGGCGAACCACTCGTATATGTCAATTCACTCGACCATTTAGGCGTGGCGATCAATCAAGGGTCATTTGCAAAGGCTTATAACATCGGTACAGGCACAGGCTGGCGCCTTTCGATTCGCAAAGCTCCGCGCATTATATACGAATAAGAGGAGGATACATCATGGCAGGAAAACAACTTTCAACGAAAACTGTCGTTGCTATTGGAATTGGCGCAGCCGTCTTTGTGATTTTAGGACGATTTGTCTCCATTCCAACTGGAATTCCGAATACACAAATTGAAACCTCATACGCATTCCTTGCATTAATGGCCGTGCTATTTGGTCCTGTTGCAGGCGCATTGATTGGTTTTATTGGCCATCTCATTAAAGATGCGACCACATTTGGCCCTTGGTGGAGCTGGATTATTGTTTCGGGTGTCGTTGGTTTATTGATCGGCTTTATTTCTAACCGTTTAAAAGTAGAAGAGGGAGACTTCGGCTGGAAGAAAATCACGCTCTTCAACGCCGTACAAGCAGGCGCACAGGCATTAGGCTGGTTTATCATTGCTCCTGTGCTCGACATTGTGATCTATGCAGAACCTGCGAACAAAGTATTTGTTCAAGGCATCGTGGCAGGGATTTCGAACATCATCACAGTTGGTGTACTAGGAACCATCATCATTGCAGCCTATGCAAAAACGAGAAGCAAAAGCGGCAGTCTATCGAAAGAAACATCATGAAGCAAGGTGGAACACATAAATGAAGAAACCGATGATTCAATTCGAACATTTCGGATTCAAGTATCGCAGTCAGGCAGAACCAACATTAAAGGATATCAACCTGACCATCTATGAAGGAGAAAAAGTTCTCATCGCAGGCCCGTCTGGATCGGGAAAAAGCACACTAGCCCATTGTATCAATGGGCTAGTTCCTGCGTCTTATAAAGGTTCTATGGAAGGAAGTCTTCACATCGGCGGGAAAAATGCAGAGAAAGAGAACATTTTCACCCTCTCCCAGCTTGTCGGAACGGTGCTTCAGGACCCTGATGGACAATTCATAGGGTTGACCGTTGGAGAAGACATTGCATTTACACTTGAAAATGATCAAGTCATACGCGAAGAAATGAAAACACGTGTCGAGGAAGCGGCAAGATTAACAGAGGTAGACGGCAAGCTGGCATCGTCCGTGCATGAGCTGTCAGGCGGACAAAAACAACGTGTCGCCATTGCAGGCGTACTGGTCAACGATGTCGATATTTTACTGTTTGATGAACCACTTGCAAGCCTTGATCCCGCAACAGGTAAAGAAGTCATCGACCTCATTGACCGGCTGCAAAAACAAACGAAAAAAACCATTGTGATGGTTGAGCACCGATTAGAAGACGTCCTCTTCCGTCATGTGGACCGCATCATCGTTGTCAATGAAGGAACGATTGTAGCAGATATGACACCAGATGAATTGCTCGCCTCAAACGTATTAGAAGCGGCGTATTTGCGTGAGCCTTTATATGTAAAGGCGATGAAATACGCAGGCATTCCGGTTGCACCGGGGGATCAGATCGCTGATTTACAGCGTCTCACTCTAAACGACGAAGCAAAAGAGAAAATCGAGCAATGGATGGAAGCATCTGAGCCATCAGTAGATCAGATTGCAGCACAGGATTTACTAGAAGTGCGCGATCTGAGCTTTGATTATCCAACAAGACCAAACACGCTGAGCAACATCTCTTTTACCGTCAAAAAGGGAGAAATGATCAGCATCGCAGGAGCCAATGGCGCAGGCAAGACAACATTATCTAAGGTGCTCTGTGCGTTTGAAAAGCCAACGAAAGGCTCAATTCTTTTAAATGGTGATGACATCACAGGAGATACGATCAAACAGCGCTCCGAACGAATCGGCGTCGTCATGCAAAACCCCAATCAAATGATTTCAAAACAAATGATCTTTGATGAAGTCGCACTCGGTCTCGTTTTAAGAGGGGTAAAGGAAGAAGAGATCAAAGAACGGGTGGAGCGGGTCCTGAAAGTGTGTGGGCTGTATCCATTTCGGAACTGGCCGGTCTCAGCGCTCAGCTTTGGACAGAAAAAACGCGTCACCATTGCGTCAATTCTTGTATTAGAGCCAGAAATCCTCATCCTAGATGAACCAACCGCAGGACAGGACTTTAAACATTACACAGAGATGATGACGTTTTTAGAACAATTAAATCAGCAGGGTGTCACGATTTTCATGATTACTCATGATATGCACTTGATGCTCGAATACACAACAAGAACCATTGTCATTTCAGATGGAGAAAAAATCGCAGATGATACCCCGGCCAAAGTACTGACAGATCAGCTGCTTGTCCAAAAGGCGAGTTTAAAGGAAACATCGCTGTATGAACTGGCGCTGAAAGCTGATTGGCCGAATCCAAATGAACTCGTAGATCGCTTCATTGAGGTTGACAGAAAGGAACGAATGACATGGCTGTAGACATGCTGTCCTATATCGACCGCCCGTCGCCGATTCACCGGCTGACAGGTGCAACCAAACTCATTTGCTTTATCCTCTGGTCATCCGCAGCGATGCTCACGTATGATACAGGCGTTTTAGTGTTTATGTTAGCCGCCAGTATCGTATTCTTTCAGCTATCAAACGTACGATTTCGTGATATTTCCTTCGTGGTGATCGTCCTGGCGATTTTCCTAGTGATTAATAACATCGCCATTTACATCTTTGCGCCTCAGCAAGGTGTCGCCATCTACGGAGCAAAGCATGAGCTGTTTCATATTGCCGGCTGGTACAACGTCACACTTGAACAGCTTTTCTATCAGTTGAACATTACGCTAAAATACGTGACCGTGATGCCAGCAGCGCTTTTATTTATTGTGACAACAAATCCAAGTGAATTCGCCTCATCGCTCAGCAGAATTGGGGTCAGCTACAGGATTTCCTATGCGGTAGCGATTGCCTTGCGCTATATTCCAGATATTCAGCGGGATTTTCGCACGATCGCGATTTCTCAGCAAGCAAGAGGGATTGATTTATCGAAGAATGAAAAACTGGGGAAACGAATCAAAAATGCGTTGTCTATTGTCATGCCGCTGATTTTCTCCAGCTTGGAGCGGATTGAAACGATCAGCAATGCAATGGAGCTGCGTGGTTTTGGGAAACATAAAAAGCGTACATGGTTTACGGCAAAAGACTTTCAAAAAGCAGATTATGTGGCGTTCATATTTGTTGGTGTGGTACTGATTGTTTCGTTAGTGATTACATTTGTTAGAGGAACGAGATTTTATAATCCGTTTTTATAGAAAGAAGCCTTCACAGGAGTGGAGGCTTTTTTTGTTTGGTTTGTGGATAAAAGGTGGAGGAAATGGTAAAAGACTATTAACATGTGAATAAATCGGTTATATTGAACAATGAGCGAAACACTTGTGAATAACGAGACAATATATTGGAGGAATCAGAAACTTATGAACAAATCACTTTATGCTTGTGCAGAACACATAGAAACCGTATTAGACATGTACATAGATGACCATGAAACGCCACCAGAATTCAGAAAAATCGAACATACACACAGCTTATCCACAACCTGTGAATTGTGCGATGAACCTGCAATATATATAGTGGGGAACGAATGATCGGACACAAAATACACAAATTTTATCCACAATTGTTGATAACTTATATGAATAACTTGTTCTTAAGGTGGGGATGACCTGTGAATATATCAATTATCACAGTAGGAAAATTAAAAGAGAAATATTTAAAGCAAGGCATAGCCGAATACACAAAACGATTACAAGCCTATGCAAAAATCGAAATCATTGAGCTCGCGGACGAAAAAGCGCCAGAGAATCTCAGCGATCAAGACATGAAAATCATCAAAGACAAAGAAGGCGAACGCATCCTAAGCAAAATCAACCCAGACGCCCACGTCATCGCCCTCGCCATCGAAGGAAAAATGAAAACTTCCGAAGAATTAGCCGATACAATAGATAAGCTGGCAACATACGGAAAAAGCAAAGTATGTTTCGTCATAGGCGGATCTCTTGGCTTAAGCGATGCTGTCATGCAGCGTGCGAATGAGAAGTTATCGTTTTCGAGGATGACGTTTCCGCATCAGTTGATGAGGTTGGTGTTGGTGGAGCAGGTTTATCGGGCGTTTCGGATTGTTCGGGGGGAGCCGTACCATAAGTGAAAAGGTTGATATTTATTAATATATAATGGAGTGATAGTGATAATATGGAAAGCGGAAAATTTACGATTGAAGATAGTGAAATCGCGGAATTATTAGGTAGGCAAAACTTCACGACAAAGGACTCTGCAATCTATGAATTAATAAAGAACTGTTATGATGCAGGGGCAAAATTCTGTAATATATATATCGACAATGACTCTATTAGAATATTTGACGATGGAATAGGAATGAATTATGAAAATATTAAAAAGGATTGGATGCATGTCGGAAAAAGTAGTAAAGGGTATATTGATAATAAAAGTAATCGAGTTCTGACAGGCTCTAAGGGTGTAGGTAGATTTGCAACAGCACGACTTGGGAATAGTGTCAAAATTCTTTCGAAGAAAGAAAATAATGACCCAATACTGTGGGAGACAAATTGGGAGTTTTCAAGTTTTAAAAAGATACAAGATGATTTATTACAAGGGACAAATATAGAGATAACAGATCTTAGAGATACGTGGCGTCCCAATGATATAAAGAAGCTAGAAAATTTTCTTATGAGAGCCTACAAAAATGAGGAAATGAAAGTTATTATTCATTATAAACAGGAAAATCCAATACAAATAACACCAATTTTCAAAAACATTAAGTTAGGTGTTAACTGTTCAAGTAAAATCACTCTAGATTATAAAAGTGATGAAATGAAATTAGTAGTACTAATTGAATCTGACGAATTTACAGATGAAATTGCAAGTATTATAGATATTAACAAAATTAAGGTATATCAAGAGACATTTAATATGCAATATGAAGTAAATATATTCGATTCTAATGAAGATTTAGAAAATTTGCTGACTTATTTAGGAGATTTTAGTGCTGAGTTTTATTTTGGCTTGTCAAAACAACAAAAAGATATGGCTAAACATTATATGTATAAGTATAACGGACTCGAATTAATAGATGTGGATATCGCTTTATATAGAAATGATTTCAGTATATCATCTCTAGAGGGAAAAAAAGATTGGTTATCTATTTCTTCAAGAGCTAGGAAATCGCCAGCAGCTGCTAGCCATTTAACAGGAAGTTGGAGAGTTAGGCTAAATCAGATATCTGGATTTGTTCAAATTGATAAAATAAATAATAAGAATTTGAAAGATCTAGCTAATAGACAAGGAATAGAAGAAGATGATTATTATGATATATTCTGCAAGATTATACATTTTGGTCTGGGTAGATTTGAGAAGCAACGACAGAGCATCATTAGAAAAATAGTACAATATAGAGGTGATGAAAAGAGGACGGCTAAAAATGAGGTTCTGAAGGAGTTTCTTAATAAACCGTTAAGTGTAAAGGAAATGTCGGAAGAAAAAGTGACCTCTTTGGCAAGTGAAATTAAAGGGTTTCAGAAGGAAGCAAATGAAAAATCTAAAGTTTTCAAAGAAAGTGAACAAAAATATAAATATGATGTTAGGATATTAAATGTTCTTGCTACCCAAGGGTTAAGAGCAAGTGCTATTGCTCATGAATTACATAACAATAGAAATAATTTAAGTTCAGGATACAGGGATATTGTTGACGCACTAAAAGAATATGGATTTTGGGAAGAGTTACTATCAGATGAGTATACAAAAGTATCTTACAAAAATGTCCCATTAACACTTAATAATTTAAATAAGATTAATCATAAATTATTAGTATTTCTAGATATAATTCTAAATAAAATAGAAAAAAGAAAATTTAAATCCAAAGTAGAGGATATTGAAGAGACGATAAGTAACACTGTGAAAGTATGGAATAAACAATATGACTGGGTTTTAATTAAATTTGATTTAATTTATAATCATGAAAGGGAATTTAAATTTTCAGAGGATGTAATTGAGGTTATTCTAGACAATCTGATCTTGAATAGTATTCAGCATAATGAATTAGAGGGTAAACTTAAAATTAATATAGTCTTTAAAATTGAAAGAGAAAAAATTATTGTTGAATACAAAGATAATGGAATTGGTTTACATCCTAAATATAAAGAAGATGCTAGAAGAATTTTAGACGTTCATGAAACTTCTAGGGCTGACGGACACGGATTGGGAATGTGGATAATAAATAATACTGTACATATGTATGAAGGAGAAGTTATTGATATAGATGGTGATGATGGTTTTAAAATTAATTTTAATTTGAAAGGATAATACATTATGACTAAAACTATTAATATATGTTATATAGATGATACACCTGATAGTATGTTAAGTAGATATTTAGATAAATACTGTGAATCTTATTCGAAGGAGAACGATAATGGGTATAATTTAGCTCATTCGGATTACACTTTTAGTGAGGTAGATAATTATAAATCATTGCTCAAAAATACTACAGTTACTAAATCGAACATTATTATTATTGATTCGTGGCTGTTTGAGAATCAAAACTCAACTTTGGGTAAATTTACAGGAGAAGAATTTAAAATAATTCTTAGACAAGTTTTGCCTTTTATAAAAACAATTGTAATTAGTCAAAACGATACTGATAAAAGATCATTAACTATTAAGAAATTTCAATCTATAGGTTCATACAATAGTGAGGAAGAGTCCGAAGATTTTTATGCTAAGGAATTAGGTCCGTTGTTAGAAATGAACATAAAAAGTACTATTGAAGAGTTTGCAGTGTTAGGCAAAATCGAAGAAGACAAAGAAATAGATCAAGTATTAATAAGTACAATTCAAACTACTATAAAAGGTATACAAGATAAAGCTTTATTTGAGAAAGAGGATTTAGATAAGCTTATACTACTTTTTAATGAGGTAAAAGAGAATTATGAAAACAAAAATTAAAGTAGATTATAGACTGACTTCTCTTAATAAACTTGAATTTATTTATGAAAAAGACAAATTTTTAAAAGAATTCAAAAACGAGTTTCCTAAGGCTTGGAATGTTTACGGCTATGTAAATAAAAGAGGAGAAAAATATAATATTAACTTCAGAAAATTATATCATAACAGATGTGCATATTGTGGGGTCAGTACTCAAATTATAAACTCCTCTGAATTCGAAGTGGATCATTTCATTCCTAGATCTAGAACGAATTATAATGCTTCTCTTAGAAAGGAATTTATTAATGGAATATATAATTTAGTTAACAGTTGTAGGCTATGTAATAGAAGTAAAGAAGATTTTTTTGACGAGAAATACGTTGAAATTTTGAATCCAGATAACAACAATTTACCTAGTGTTTTTCATCGAAAAGAAGATTATACAATTGTAATTTCAGATGAATATAAAAATAATAAAACAATCAGTACATTTTATAATAAACTTAAATTAAATAATCAGTTAAGAAGACTAGATTTTTTATTAATGGAAATGAAAGATTTCTGTGAAATTTATGGAGATATAGAGAGAGTAAGTTATCCTATATTAAATCTTATTTCAAATATTGAGAAAAAACGAAGAGAAAGTTATTGATTATTTAAATGGTGATAATAGTGCATAATAAATCTCAAGTATTTACTCCTAAGATATACGTCAATAATATGTTAGATATTATAGGTTATAAAGGGAAAAAAATTATAGGGAAATATATACTGGAAAACTCGTGTGGGGAAGGAAATGTTTTATTAGAAATAACAAATAGATATATTAATTCTGCTCGAAGTCTTAATTATTCAGATGCTAGAATAAAAAGAGATTTAGAAAAATATATAATAGGTTTTGAAATAGATAAAAGAGTTATAGAAATATGTATTAATAGATTAAATGAACTAGCAAATAAGAAAGGAATTCACAACGTTAATTGGAATATTAAAAACGAAGATTATTTGAAACATAGACATAGACACAAAATGGATTATATTGTTGGTAACCCACCATATATTACGTATCAAGAGCTCAGTATTGAAAATAGGTGTTTCCTTAAAGAGACTTTTTTCTCTTGTTCCAAAGGGAAATTTGATTATTGTTATGCTTTTATTGAAAAAAGCATTTCAGAACTTAGCGAAATTGGAAAACTATCTTTTATAATACCTAACAGTATTTTCAAAAATGTTTTTGGTGAAGAACTTAGAAAAATTATGATTAATTTCATTGAGAAAATATATGATTTTAAGGAAAGTTTAATATTCGGTAATAATATATTAACTTCGCCTGCTATTATACTTATAAATAAGCAAATAAAAACAAATACATTAGTTTATAAGGATATAGATAATTCTGAAACACTAAAGATAAATAAAGGTGATCTCAAAAAGAAATGGTTTTTCTCCACAAATTTCTTGGAAAATGCACAAAGCAGTAAAAAATTTGGGGATTATTATAAAGTTTCTAATAGTGTAGCTACTCTATTAAATGACATATTTGTAATTCGTAAGAATGATATAATAAATGAAAATGATTTATATGTAGAAATGAAAGATGGTTCTAAGATAGAAAAAGAAGTTCTTCGGTTAGCTGCAAGTCCAAGAAGCTATTCAATAGCGAGAGAAGAATATATTCTATTTCCTTACTTTTATGAAAATAACAATTTAATGAAGTATAGTGAGATTGAATTTAGGCTTAAATATCCTGAAGCATATAAGTATCTGTATAGTAATATAGAGAAATTAAATAATAGAAGATCTGATAATTCAGCTAAATGGTTTGAATTTGGAAGAAGCCAAGCACTTTCATTTATGAATCGTGAAAAGCTTCTTATTTCATCTGTAATCACTAATGAAGTAAGAACGTATAGATTAGATGAAAATACAATACCTTACTCTGGGTTTTATATAATTCCAACTGGAGAAAAAAACTTGGATGAGGCGGAAAAACTATTAAAATCTGAAGAATTTTTTTCGTATTTATTAATTAGGGGAATTAATGCAAATGGGAAATCCCTTCGTTTTTCTGTTAACGATATTTCTAATTATCCTATTAAATAAATATTAAATTAAGATGTCTTTTATCAACCGTTTTATTGTTAGTTACTCTATTTAATATAATAATGCATTGTGTCCTCTTATTTTATGAAGACTTATTTCTAAAATAAAATTTTATAATTGATATAAATATACAGAAAGCAGGAACACCATGCACACAATTAAAAAAATAGGCCAAACCTTCTCCTACATCACACCAGTATCACTCACCGACCGCCCCATCCTAGGCATGGTCGAAGGCAATAACAAAACCTTAATGATCGATGCTGGTAACTCGGAAGATCATGCCAAATACTTTATCAAAGAAACCTTAAAACACGAGAACGCCAAGCCCGATCTCGTTGTCCTCACGCATTGGCATTGGGATCATATTTTTGGTCTGCCTGTGCTGCTTGATACGGTTTCAATTGCTTTTTCAAAAACTAGAAAGGAAATGGAGAAGCTTCTTCCGTTTTCTTGGTCTGATGAGGCGATTGATGAGCGAGTGAGGGAAGGAACGGAGATTGAGTTTTGCGCGAAGGCGATAAAAGAAGAATATAAGAATCATCGAGATATTCAGGTGGTTTTACCGGATGTCACGTTTGACCGTCGGATAGAGATTGATCTTGGCGGGGTCACTTGCATCGTGCAGCATGTTGGAGGCGATCATGCGGCAGATTCCGTGATCGTGTATGTGAAAGAAGAGAAAATCCTGTTTCTTGGTGATTGCATTTATCCGAAAATGTATGCTGAGAAAGTACATTATACAGTGAAAGAAATATTGCGTCTTTTAGATGAGTTAGAAGCTTTTGATGCCGATACGTATATTCCTTCACACCAAAGACCGTGGACAAAAGAGGAGTTTCGTCAGGAAACAGACAAACTTCGGATGATAGCGAAATTCACTGATCAATGTGATGGAGATAAGCAGAAAATCACGAAAGAATATCAACATTACGTGAACAGAGAACTGAAGGAAGATGAATTAGAAACCATTGCTTACTTTGTAAATGGGTATTAAATAAACATTAAAAAAGTCTCATTTGAGTGATTTCCCTCAAACGAGACTTTTTTTGCATCACGTATTGTGACAGACTTATTTTTAGCATTGATCATAAAAACAATCCCCAAGTAGGCTTGAGTTTTCCTTATTAGGAGGTAACTTACAGATGGACAAAATAACTGACCCTTACGACACCTTCAAAACCAAAATATCCAAATATCCAATCGAACAAAATCATTGGCAAGCCTTCAAAGATGGAACAACGATTAAACAATTAAAAGCGGGTACATGCATGATCAAGGCTGGCGATCCAGTGAAGCATGCTTATTTCTGCATAACGGGGCTCTTCCGTCTCTTCTATTTGTTACCGGATGGAAGGGAGTACAATGTGGCTTTTACGTTGGAAGATGATTTTGCTACTTCTTATGCAAGTATGATCAACGGGCAGCCTTCTCCTTATTCGATTGAAGCGATGGAGGATTCGATCGTGATTGAAATTCCGTATGATCTGCTTCAAATGTTGATGGATAGAAGTCATATGTGGGAGCGGTTTGTTCGGGTTAGTGTAGAGAGGCTGTATACGAGAAAGGAAGAGCGTGAGAGGGAACTGCTATATTTGCCGGCAATTGAGCGATATCAGGCGTTTTTATTGAAATATCCCGGGTTACATCAACGTATCGCTCAATATCATATTGCCTCATATATTGGTATTTCTCCGGTTTCGTTGAGCAGGCTGCTCCATCCTGCTGAACATTAACCTATGTTAATGCACATTCTCTTGATCTGACGTACAATCATCACATCATAGAAGAATCGGGGGTATGATGATGAAATATATGATGGTTGTTTTATTAGAGTTCTATCCATCTTGGCTTGCTTTGCCACGAGAGGAGCGAAGAACCCATGCTGCTTCGCTGCAAGAGTTGATGCAGAAATATGAGGAACATGTGACGGTGCGCTTTTTTGATGCTGAAGCTCTTCCAGGTAAAGATTACACAGATTTTGTGATGTGTGAAACGGAAGACCTGAAGTTCTATCATTTTATGTGGGAAGAGATTAGGGATTCTATTCCTTACACAAGTGGTTATGTCAAAATTAAAGAAGTCATCATGGGAATGGAAAATGCTTTTCAAACATATGAAAAAGAATCTCTGAAAATGGATCAGTAATCGAAAACCACCTGTTATCAGGTGGTTTTTTGTACATTCTATTTTTTGGTATAATCAGAGGTAATGTAAGAACGGATAAATTTTTGAACTGAATCGGAGGTACATATGAAACAGCTTTACATGAAGCAAAAAGTATTTAGTCTGAGCGGCAGGTTTACGGTAAAGGATCAGCAGGAGAACGATGTGTATGTGGTCGAAGGCAGCTTTATGAAGATGCCGAAGACGTTTACCATTTTAAATACAGAACGAGATGAAATCGCTGTGATTACGAAGAAAATGTTTACCTTTTTACCGAAGTTTTTAGTAGAAGTTGATGGTCAAGAGGTATTGACGATTAAAAAAGAGTTTACGTTTTTTAAAGCAAAATATTCAATTGATGCTGCTGGGATTGAAGTACAAGGTAACTGGTGGGATATGAATTTCCAAGTGCTGCAAAGCGGCGAAGTGATCGGTCAGGTGAAGAAGGAATGGTTTACTTGGGGTGACAGCTACAAGGTTGATATTTTGAAAGAAGAAATGGAGCCTGTGATGATTGCGCTCGTTGTTGCGATTGATTGTGTGAAAGCTGATGAAGCAGCGTCTAGGTCTTCGTCGTCGGCAACGACGAATTAATAAGTGAGGTGAGCACACTGATCACATTCCAATACAAAGTATTTCTAACAGTCGTCGAATGCGGCAGTTTTACAAAAGCCGGGGAGAAGCTTGGGCTGACGCAGTCTGGGGTGAGTCATAATATTGCGAAGCTTGAGTCGGAACTCGGGATTGTGCTGCTTCGGCGGAATCGAAACGGGCTGTCATTGACAGACGCAGGTGAGCGGGTGATGCCGCATATCCGGCAAATCTTGCATCATGCGGCATTGCTTGAGCAGGAGGCGGCGCTAATTCAAGGGATGGAAGTGGGGAGCATCAAGATTGGGACATTTCCTAGTTTTTCTTCAAATGTTCTACCACGCCTTATTCACCGTTTTACGCAATGCTATCCGCATATCAAGCTGGAGTTATATGAAGGCGGTTATGAGGAGATTGAGGAATGGATCGCTTCAGGCACGGTTGATGTTGGTTTTTTAACGCAGTCATCGAGGGAATTCGAGACTGTTCCACTTTTTCAGGATGAATTGGTGGTGCTCATACAAGAGAATCATCGCTTTCATAAGAAGAAAGTGATCGAAGTTGATTCATTACATGATGAAGCCTTTATCATGCCGAAAGCGGGTTGCGACATACTCGTCAAGAAGCTGTTAAAAGAAAGAGGCGGCGTGAAGCCTCATGTTTTGTTTGAAATTGAAGACAACAATACGCTCATTTCTATGGTTCAAGAAGGATTGGGAGTCACGATCATTCCAAAATTAGTTTTGCCGCCGCACATACCTCATACGAAAGTCATTCCACTGGAGACGAACGTCTATCGTGAGGTCAACCTGGCGTTCAAATCGTTCAAGGCAGCTTCCCCATCGGCGAAAAGATGGATTGAAACGGTCAAAAGTCATTTTAAATAGAATCAGCTTGAACAGGATGTCTCCCATTCAAGCTGGTGTTTTATAAAGACAACACGCCACGGATCGTGATGACAGCTGCGCCTGCCACTTTGATCACCGGCTTTGATTCATTTGGAATGACTGTGATACGAAGCAAGCCAGGTCTACCGATGGCATCCCCTTGGGCAATATTCAGGTGAGTGATTTCTTGCTGAGAAATGATGCCCTCCAAATAAAGATATCCAGCCAATGCCCCGTTTGCTGCCCCCGTCACAGGATCTTCGGGTATACCAATCCCAGGTGCAAAATCTCTCGTATAAAGATCGCATTCTTTTGAGGTGTGGAACGTATAAAGGTGGGTTGTCGAGATGCCATGCTCTTTATTCATTCTAGCTAAAGCCGCTAAGTTTGGTGCCGCTTGATCAATGTCCTGTTGGTGCTTCATCGGAACAAGAAGATGCCAGTTACCGGTGTTTGCTAATTTGATAGGATGGGATGGATCAATGCGGTCACTGCTCACACCAAGCATGTCACTAAGCTCGTCTAAATCGATGACAAAATCTCGTGTCTTCGGTGTCACCTGCGTCATTTCCACATCAACAACCTTGCCATTTTCTTCGTGCCATACGACAGGAACATTGCCGATCTTTGTTTCTAACACGACCCCTGATCTCTCTTTAGCCAGCCCTAGCTCCGTCGCCAGAAGCCAAGTCAATCCAACAGTCGCATGCCCGCAAAAATTGACCTCTTCCGTCGGCGTGAAGTATTTGACCCGATAATCGGCTTCCTTATCATGGGCAGGCAGCAAGAAGACGGATTCCGGTAAATTCAACTCCTTGGCGATGCTCTGCATGTCATCTTCTGTTAAAAACTCACCATCCAACACCACCCCAGCGGCATTTCCTCCAAATTTCTCAGTTGTAAACGCATCAACATGATACACTCTAATGTCTCTCATCTGACGAACCCTCCTATACATTTTTGTTACGTTTATCATAAGTTTGTTTGATGCATTCGTAAAATGAATCTTTTTGATGTTTTAAATCGGAGATGTTCATGTAAGAGAGGGAGTTTTCGCAGAATAATAGTCTGAATAAAGTATAATGAAAGAAAAAATGAAGTGAGGGATGCGACATAGCTCTTGGTGGATACATCAATATCGGACTCGTTTTTTATGAGACCATTCATATACCAAATACTTTTCGTCAATTGATTGATTATCTAGCTCAAAAAGACATGTCTATTACGAAAGTAAAGTCTAGTCAGGACCCTGACGGAGAAAGATGGATTGAACACGTTGTTAAAGAGAATATCATCAAAGATGATGACTTTTCAGGTTATTATATAGAATTTGAATTGTCGGGGTCGAAGCTAAATGATATGACCATTAACATACAAAAAGAAGCAGGTTATGTAGGGTTCGTTATCTGTTTAAAGTGGACAGAGGTTGTTTCTCATGATGTCATTCATCTTCAGCAGGAGATCATACGCTGTCTTGTGGATCTTTATCATACGATAACGTTTGAATATGCGTTCATTGGACATGAAATTGAAGTCGAGATTCATCCAGATAAGTTTGAAAAGTGCCTGCAAGGCCAGCATGCTTTTCCAGTTGCTCTAATTGGGAAAGGAAAGCACATAGATATTTATTATGGTGATGTAGCGATTGATGATCTTTCTTCTCAAGAAAGAAGGATAGAATGTTTAAAGGTTAAAAGCTAATAGTAAAAAAGCCTCCTGATACTCTCAGGAGGCTTTTTCCATCCATCACCCATAATAATTATTCGCTTGAATAAAAAATTGGGATTGTGTGTAGTTATATGTGATTTTCGAAAAGTCGAAGGGCTGGCCGTTTGTGAGGTGAAAGACCGTCTCGACGCGGAGAGCGGGATCGTCTTGTTTGAGGCCGAGGTGCGTCGCTTCGGTTTCATTCAATTTGCCTACTTGTAAGTACATATCGGAGAAACCGACTTTGAGCCCCAAACCTTCACTGACGAATTTAAAAACAGAATCGGCGGCAATTTCTGTGTTGAGATAAGGAATGATCGTTTTTCGGTAATAGGATTCTTCTAAACATAAGGTTTGTCCGTTGATGTAACGAATGCGTTTAAGGTAAAAAACATCTTCATCTTGTTCAATGTTCAAATTAAGTGCAGCTTCTTCGGACGGCTTGATGGTGTCTAGCATTAAAACCTCTGATGTCAGTTGAAATTCCTCTAAATCTTTTTTAAACCCTTGGTTGGATAAAAGGCTGATGTAGCCCTTGCGCCGGTGTCTTCGAACAAAGATGCCGCTGCCCCTCACTTGATAGATAATTCCTTTTTTTTCGAGTAATTCTAACGATTTGATAATGGTACTCTTGCTCACAGCAAATTGGCTCATGAGTGTTTCGAGTACAGGGAGCTTATCCCCTTGTTGCATCTCATGGGTGACAATATATTTTTCAATATCGCTCGCAATTTGTTGATACTTTAACATGGCTATTCCTCTTTGTTTTCACGATTTATTGTCTTTGTATTATAGCACATACCAAATTTCCTTTGATATGCTATTTGAAATTATATATGTATTGATAAATTGTACCGGTATAATTATAATGTACATATACTAGTAGTGATAAAGGGGGGTTTTATATGTCAAAAGTGAGGGACTATCAAAAGCTTGCAGAAGACATCTTAGAGGCAGTTGGCGGAGAAGAAAATGTGGTGAGTGCTGCAAGATGCGCCACGCGGCTGCGTTTGGTCTTAAAACGTTCGAATCCAAAGGCAAAGGAAGCAGTCAATGCGATGCCTGGCGTCATTACCGTGGTGGAAAATGGCGGTCAATTTCAGGTCGTTATCGGTCAGCATGTTGGTGAGGTATATGAGCATTTTTCAAGCCTTGTTCAGCTGCAGCCGTCTGATGATGATCAGCCAAATGAAAACAAGGGAACGGTGCTGAACCGTGTCATCGCGACCATGTCTGCTGTGTTTGCGCCATTTGTGTATATTTTGGCAGCAGCAGGTATTTTACAAGGTGCACTTATCCTCATTAATTTATTATTTCCAAGCTTCTCGAAAACGGGAACGTATGAAGTCTTTAGCTTTATTTCATGGGCACCGTTTACGTTTTTGCCTATCTTTATCGCCATCACAGCAGCCAAGCATTTTAAAACGAATATGTATATCGCTGTAGCGTGTACAGCAGCGCTTGTCAGTCCAGCTTGGACGGAGATTGCTGGACGCGTGGCATCAGGGGAAGGCGTTACTTTTTTAGGCATAGCGTTATCTGAAACAGTTTATACGTCATCTGTTTTGCCGCCGCTATTCTTGGTATGGATCCTTTCATATGTAGAGAGATTTTTAAACAAACGCATTCACGAAGTGGTCAAACCGTTATTTGTGCCATTTATCTGTATGGTTGTCATGGTTCCGTTAACGATTCTATTAATTGGTCCTCTTTCGACAGCCGGTGCAAATGGGATTGCAAACGGATACAATGTCTTAGCGGAAAATGTCCCAGCTTTAGCAGGTGCTATTATCGGAGGATTCTGGCAAGTGCTTGTTATTTTCGGTGTTCATTGGGGTATCACGCCAATGGTGCTCGCCAACTTTGAACAATATGGACGTGACTCCTTCCAGGCATATCAAACCATCGCTGTTATCGCTCAGGTCGGCGCAGTGTTAGGGGTTATTTTAAAAGCAAGAAACCGCGAAACACGAAAAGTCGGGGTTTCAGCGGGAATCACGGGTCTCTTTGGAATTACTGAGCCTGCGATTTACGGGGTTACCCTGCGTTTCAAAAAACCATTTATTTTCGGATGTATATCTGGAGCGGTTGGTGCCATTGCTGCCAGCTTCTTTACGCCTTATTACTTTGCGTATGCAGGTTTGCCTGGTCCACTGACGATTGTAAACGGAATTAGTTCAGATTATCCAACATCGATCATCGGCATATTGATTGGTGTCGCAATTGCGCTGATCTTACCAGTTGTGCTTATTCAAATGTTTGGTTATGGGGAAGATACAGTGGAACAGACAGCCGGTGCAACGTCTGATAAAGAGCAAGTTGGAGAAAAAATGAATGCTTCGATGAATAATGAAGAAACCATTCCTGCACCGCTTGCAGGGAAAGTGATCCCGTTATCTGAAGTGCCAGATGCCGTATTTAGCTCGGGGGCGATGGGCAAAGGGTTTGCGATTGAACCGACAGACAACAAGCTGTATGCACCGTTTGACGGCAGTGTCGTCATGCTTGCGCCGACAAAGCATGCAATTGGACTGCGTTCAGAATTCGGGGTAGAGTTACTCGTTCATGTAGGAATTGATACGGTTTCCCTAGATGGCTCAGCATTTACTCTGCATATCAAAGAAGGCAGCAAGGTGAAGAAGGGTGACTTGTTGATGACATTTGATCAAGAAGCCATTGAAAGCAAAGGATTAAAAACAATCACACCAGTCATCATCACCAATACACAAGCGTACGAAGATGTGATTGTAGAAGAACAATCGACATGTCAGCCAACAGACGTCATGATCACAATTGTGAAATAGGAGGAATGAATAATGACATTACCAAAAGATTTTCTATGGGGCGGAGCATTAGCTGCACATCAATTTGAAGGTGGATGGAATGAAGCAGGAAAAGGTCCAAGTGTTGTAGATGTGATGACAGCAGGTGCTCACGGAGTACCGAGACAAATAACTGAAACGATAGAAGAAGATAAATTTTATCCGAACCATGAAGCGATCGATTTCTACCATCGTTATAAGGAAGATATCGCAATGTTTGCCGAAATGGGTTTGAAATGTTTACGTACATCGATTGGCTGGAGCCGGATTTTCCCTAAGGGAGATGAAGAAGAACCGAATGAAGCAGGTTTACAATTCTATGATGATGTATTTGATGAACTGCTCAAGCATGGCATCGAGCCTGTGATTACGCTGTCTCACTTTGAGATGCCGCTCCACTTAGCAAGAGAGTACGGCGGGTTCCGCAGCCGAAAAGTTGCTGAGTATTTCGCGAAATTCGCAGAAGTATGCTTCAATCGATACAAAGACAAGGTCACATACTGGATGACATTTAATGAAATCAATAACAAAATGGATGTCAACAACCCACTATTCCTTTGGACAAATTCAGGGGTATCAGTCAAAGAAGGCGAAAATGCCAAAGAAGTCATGTATCAAGCAGGACATCATGAATTACTTGCAAGTGCATGGGCAGTAGCCAAAGGAAAAGAAATTAATCCTGCTTTCCAAATTGGAGCGATGGTGTCACACGTGCCAATCTATCCATATTCCTCAAACCCTGAGGATGTCATGCTGGCAGAGGAATATATGAGACAGCGCTATTTCTTCCCAGATGTACAGGTGCGCGGCTACTATCCGAGCTATGCATTAAAAGAATTCGAACGAGAAGGCTATCACATTCCATTTGAAGAAGGCGATGAAGAAAGCTTAAGAAAAGGGAAAGTGGATTATCTAGGCTTTAGCTACTACATGTCGACAACGGTTAAAAGTGATACGGTGTCTGATCACAACGGAGACATTGTCAACGGAGCCCTGCCGCATGGTGTAGAAAACCCTTATATCAAATCAAGTGACTGGGGCTGGTCCATTGACCCGACAGGCTTAAGATATACATTGAATCGTTTTTACGATCGCTATCAAATCCCGTTATTCATCGTAGAGAATGGATTTGGTGCAATAGATCAAGTGGAAGATGACGGTTCTATTCACGATCCAGAAAGAATTCAATATCTCGCTTCTCATATCGAAGCACTGAAAAAAGCCATTGAATACGACGGTGTCGACCTTATTGGCTACACACCTTGGGGCATCATTGATATCGTGTCATTCACAACAGGCGAAATGAAAAAACGCTACGGCATGATCTACGTTGACCGCGACAACGAAGGAAATGGCTCAATGAAGCGCCTCAAAAAAGATTCGTTTACTTGGTATCAAAACGTCATCGCAACGAACGGTGAAGAAGTGTAATAAAGGAAAATAGAAGCCCGGACGAGCGTGGTATATGCTTGTTCGGGTTTTTCATTGTTTATGTTTTATTAATGCCTGAATACAAAGAAAAAAGAGAGTAATAGCGACAAAATAGTTCATTGGATTGTGAAAGATCTTAATGTTCAAGGATATTTGAAGAAGAATCCAAAAACCGAATATCACCATAACAGCAGGAATGATTTTTTTATACACATTGATTCTCCTTTCGAGAGTAGTTTGTTTTTAATTGGCATTGTCTCATATCATGGCAGAGATTGAAAAAGATATTAATAGGCTCTACTAAACCATTTGGTATAATTGATCTATAAAAGCGATAAATGGTAGATATAGAATAGGAGTTGTTGAAATGAATCAAACTCTGCAAATGGGTGCCAATACTGTACTAAACTCTCCAAAGGGACAAGTATCCATCAGTTATGAAGTATCATCTGCAATCGATATTTCTTTAACAGCGTTTCTCTTAACAGATTCAGATCTAGTTCAAGGAGATCATGGCATTATTTTTTACAATCAGCCGGAGAGTGCCACGGGTGTCGCGACACTTTTACCAGCAGAGATATCAGGTCAGTTGAAAAGGCATCAATTGAATTTTGATATGAGCAAAGTGCCTGCTGGAATCACAAAGGTGGCGATTACACTAACAGAGGATCAAGGAATTGGTTTTTCTCAAGTGAAGAATCTGCAAGCAGAAATTCAAACGGGCGATGAGGTACTATACCTTACACCAGTAAGCTTTACAAATGAAAAGGGTATTGTCGTAGTAGAGCTATATATCAGAAATGGTGAAACGAAAGCACGATCCATCTGGCGTGGCTTCGATTCTGGATTAGAAGGGCTATGCAAGCTTTTTGGGGTAGAGGTTGAACCTGATGAACAGGATGTTTCTACACCTCCTCAAATGACTTCTGAGAAACTAATTGATGAGCCTGCTCCAATGAAGCCAGCTTCTAAAGAGAAAGTCGCTGCACCAATTAGCTTAGAGAAAGTTCAAGGTAAAATTAGTCTAGACAAAGGTCATAAACCGATCATCATTGAAAAAACGCCTGAGATTACAGCTACAGTATCCTGGGAGTCTGGAACTGATTATGATATTTATGCATTGGTCTATACGAAGTCAGGAAAACAAATAGATGTGGCCATGTTTGGCGCAAAAGGTGTTCCTGCTCTCAAAAGTTACGGTAACGGGGCTGTAGAGCATATGGGAGATGTCGGTAGAGACCGTGAATTGATGAAAACAGAAGTCATTAAATTACGGTTAAATGACGATATTCTTGCTATCGTTCCGGTTGTTTATTCTGCTCAATCAAACGGAACAGGTTCCTTTTATAGATATAGGGTATCTATGAGTATCGATAATCACCAAGGAACATCTGTGACAATTCATGCCAAACATGCGAATGATAATGATCGGATTTATTCTTGTGTGCCGGGTATGCTTCAAAATACAAATGATGGTGTGATCATCCGTCCGCTAGAGCTTTACAGCAAACCAAATTCCGAGCGCAGACCTAAATTAAAAATGAAGTCTTCTAATGAAATTGATGTTTTAATGGATAAAGGACCAATCAATGATTATAAATAATACGAATGTATGGCTAGACAGAGCAAAGTGCATTGTCTAGCTTATTTTATTGACCTTTAAATTGAGAGCCTATCCCATTTTTTGTGTCATTTAGCCTATTTTTCCGTTTTGAGGAGCACGGTAAAATAGACTTTATGATCAATAATGGAGGGAGTGACTTCTTCTGGGTAAGATACTTGATGCAAAAGCACTAACCAGTGCCATGGACGCAAGGGCAAAACACTATCAGGAACTCCGCGAACAAATGGTAGATTTAAAAAAGGCATTACAAGGTGTTGCCAACCTCGGTGATGATTTTACTGGGAAAGGTGCCGATAACATTAAAAGCTTTTATAAAGAACTAGCGGGTAATGTTGACATGTTTATCAATTTCATTGATAAGCAAAAAGCCTTTCATGAAGGTGTTTCTGGAACACTTGATGATACGAGCTTTGGCGGCGATACCTTTGTAGAAGAACACTTTTTAGACAACGCAGTACATATGGGCATCAAGAATGCCAAAAGTATTGTAAAGGATCAAAAAAAGGCACTCAAAACGATTTTTCAAGACATTGATGATCTGATTTCTCTAGAAGTATTTGATAGTCAAACCTTTGATGAAAAAATAGAAGATGCGGAAGATGAACGAAAAAAAACAGTCAAAGATTTAAGAGAGCTTGATCAAAATTTAAAAGATGAATATGCTTTGTCAGAGACAGAGCAGCAAGCTACAATGGCATTGTACGCTGAAATGATGAATGCGACAAATGACGGAAAAGCGATTTCGCCTATGAATTTTGACAAGAAAGCGTATCAAAATAGCGAAATCTACAAGGCAAAAAGCGATATTGAAAAGCAAACTTCTGAATATCTGAAAATCAAAAAAGAACAAGAAGAAGCCCGAGAGATCGCAAAAGAACAAGAAGCACTCGCCAACCGTCCTTGGTATGAAAAAGCGCTCGATTACGGTGGAAATATCGTCAATGAACTGACAGGTGTGAACGATGCAAAACGTGCCGCAACAGGCGTTGATCCAATCACGGGCGAGGAACTCACCGCAGGTCAGCGAGTCGCAGCAGGCGGTATGGCAGCAGCAGGCTATATCCCAATCGTCGGCTGGGCAGGACGCATTTTCAAAGGCGGAAAGGCGGTCTATAAAACGACTCAAGCCACATCAGCTGCAGTCAGGGCAGTCGACATTTACAAGACATCACAAAAATCCTTTGACGCCTTAAAAACATCTCAAAAAGGCTTATATGGCCTCGCAGCCACCAACGGCTTCAGCGAAGCGATCACAGGCCGCGATATGTTTGGAAATAAGATCTCGAAAGAACAGCAGGAAGCGAGTATGAACGCGGCACTTGGAATGCTTTTGCCGTTTGGAACAAAAGGATTTAATGGTAAAATAGGATTTAAGAGTGCTGATAGAGTTCAAACAGGTGGTAGGGAACTTTCAATAGATGCATATCTAAAACAACTTGATAAAGCAGAAGAAATGTATGAGTCTTTTAGAAAGACAAAAGCTGATATAAAGCCTATATCTAAGAATACCGGAATGCCCGAACACAGGATACAAAGAATAAAGGAGCATTTATTTATAAAAGAACATATAAAAGAACATGGGGTTGGGCGTTTTGACTCAGATTATCAAATTGCACAAGCCTGGGACAGGTTACAAAAAGGTACTTATAAAAAAAATGATATTGACTTATTAAATCACGAACTTTTTGAATCAAAGTTTGAAGGGATATTCAAGACAGATTACAGGACCGCACATGATAAAACAGTTGAATCTGGGCGTCCTTGGTATCCACCAAAGGAGGAATAAAATTGGCTTCTTATGTTTTATTATTAAAGGAATATGAGGATGAAGAGACTGTAGTTTACAAATTTGGACCTAATGAAGAGATAATGGGTAAAATAGAGTTAAGTAAAATAACTAGGAAGTTTAGAGAGTTAGAGAGCTTACCAGATCAAAATATTCCTAATGAGTTTTATTTTGATCGAGCGGCTCAAAGGTTGGCAGTATGCCTTGTAAGAGAAGGTGGCATATTTCCAGAAAAAACGGCTTTTGAATCTTAGTACTCCAAAAAACCTTGACGGATAATATCCTTTCAAGGTTTTTTCATTAAGGAAATAAAAATTCATTTTGGTTTCAAGGGTAATTAAATAAAAGGGATCGTACTTTAATTGATTGTGTGATAATGGAAGGAAGAAATTTCAAAAGATAAAATATAAGTGTGTAAATCTTATTGGATTCTGAAAAAATGTAACACCTGACTGTTCTAGTTAAAACTATACCTCTCGCCTTCAATATGAATCCTAAAAAGGTACGATTAGATGATATATTAGTGCTCTTTGATCTATATTTGATAAATTTATTATTTGATTTGTAAGAAAAACATTGCTTTTGTGAAGATAATTAATTACTATAAAGATATTAACATGTTAAAAGCGGTTTCATGAAACGATGAAAATTTAAAAATAGAATAATGCGTACATTCAATAAGGCGTGTTACTGTTCGGCAGGCAAGACCTAGATTGGATGGGATATCTGTATTTGTATATTCCCACCCAATCCAGGTCTTTTTTTGTTCCCTGAGCGCCTATAATCAAAAATGAAAGCGGTGACTTTAATGAATCATAAAGACTTAGCTCAAGACATTCTAAAACATATTGGCGGAAGCGAAAATGTTCAAAATGCCATCCACTGTATGACGAGATTAAGGCTGACTTTAAAAGATTCTTCACGCGCAAACTCTGAAGAAATTAGCCGTCTTGATGGCGTCATTCAAGTAGCAGATACAGCAGGTCAGTATCAAATTATTATTGGAAATGATGTGGGTTATGTTTATAAAGAGTTTGCAAAACTGATTGATCAAAATCCGGAAGCAAGCGGACAGATTGTACAGAATAAAGATCATAGCTTGAAAGGATATTTCAATCGTTTTGCCAATTTGATCACTGGCATTTTTGCACCGATCATCCCTGCGATCGCTGGTGCAGGAATGTTGAAGGCTCTATTAATTTTATTGCCGATGCTGAACTTGATGAAAGAAGACAGCCAAACCTATTTGGTATTGAAAATCATCTCAGATGCAGCGTTCTTCTTCTTACCTATTTTGTTAGCCTATACAAGCTCACAGAAATTTGGCACAAACCCTATGGTATCAATGGCTTTGGCTGGAGTATTGTTACATCCGAACTTAACAGCCCTGTTTAGCAGTGGTGATCCAGTTGTCTTTGCGGGCATCCCACTAAAAGCTGTTTCTTATGGTGCATCGGTTATTCCGATCATACTCATTGTCTGGCTGATGTCATATGTAGAAAAGCTGGCAGATAAATTATCACCGGGACCGGTCAAAATCTTTATGGTTCCTTTAATTACGATGATTATTGTCGCTCCGATTGGTTTACTGTTTTTAGGGCCGCTCGGTATGTATCTTGGTGCAGGCTTAGCTGCAGGGGTCTTATGGATCCAGCAAACTGCGGGATGGGCAGCTGTTGCGATTTTAGCCGTTTTCTTACCTTTTATCGTCATGTTTGGGATGCAGAAGGTGTTCTATCCAGTTGTTATCGCCTCTCTTGCTTCGCCTGGATACGATGCTCTCATTGGGGTCGCTATGTTAGCGGCGAACTTTGCGCAAGGTGGAGGTGCTTTGGCTGTTTCATTTAAAACCAAAGATCCTAAGTTAAAACAAATTGCGATGTCCGGAGGAATTTCTGCTTTATTTGGTATAACAGAACCTGCATTATACGGCGTTCATTTAAAACTTAAGAAAACATTACTCGCATGTATGATTGGAGCAGGGGTTTCAGGTGTTTTTGTTGGATTGATTAAGCTAAAGGCGTTTGTCATGGTTTCACCTGGTATTGCAACAATGCCAATCTTTATTGAAAAAGGGACTTCAAACTTTACGTTTGCTATTATTGGTGCAGTCATGGCAGCGGTCATCGCGTTTATTGCTGTTTACATCATCGGCTTTAAAGATGCAGAAACTGAAAACATCGAGAAGAAAAATGAGCCTGTTTCCACATCAGAAAGCACAAGAAATCGTGAAGTCATTTATGCACCAATGAAAGGAGACATCATTCCTTTAGCAAAAGTGAATGATAAAGTATTCTCTGAAGAAGTGATGGGGAAAGGGGCAGCGATTCAACCTAGTGAAGGGAAAGTATTTGCTCCTTTTGATGGACAAGTAGAAATGATTTTCCATACAAATCATGCCATTGGTTTAAAATCCAACCTTGGTGTGGAAGTTCTGATTCATATTGGTATTGATACCGTGAACTTAAATGGGCAATATTTTACTTCACATGTTCAAAAAGGTGATACAGTGAAACTAGGTCAACTTCTGATTGAATTTGATCAACAGAATATACAAAAGGCTGGCTATGATACAACAACACCAGTCATTATTACAAATACAGCTGATTATTTAGAAATTTTACCTCAAGAGGGAAAAACGAATCCTGTTTCTGGTCATCAGCAGCCACTTTTAACGGTCTTATAAATCGATTTTGAATGTATCCAGGAAGGTGATATGGTATGGAAATTATAAAAGTGCTGAATACCAGTGTGGTTCTCGCTAAAAGAGATGACGGTAAAGAAATCATCGTAATGGGTAAAGCCATTGGATTTAAAAATAAGCCAGGCAGTCTTATTCAAGAGTCCGATATTCAAAAGATCTATGTGCTAGAAGATCAAAGTACGTCTAATGATTTAGCTGAGCTTATGAGGGAGACCCCAGAGGAATTTTTAATCATGACAGATGAGATTATATCCTATGCGAAGCGCCGTTTATCTACACACCTAAATGAGCATCTTTATATTTCTTTAACGGATCACCTTTTCATGGCTACGAAGCGCTTTAAGGAAAATTTAACGATACAAAATCGCCTGCTGTGGGAAGTGAAGAAATTTTACCCTGACGAATTTAGCATTGGTCTGCATGCACTAGAGCTGATTGAAAAACAGTTAGGCATTCAGCTGCCTGAAGAAGAAGCGGCGAATATTGCATTTCATCTAGTAAATGCGCAGCAGACTAAAGATAATTTAAATCAAATCGTGATGATGACCAATATGGTCAAAGACATTTTAAATATTATCAAAATGCATTATAAGATCGACATTCCGACAGATACGATTAATTACTCCAGGTTTTTAACACATTTACAGTTCTTTGTTCAACGTTTACTTGAGAACAAAATGCTTGAAACAGATGATCACGATCTAATTGATCAAATCATGAGGAAGTATCCTGAAGAAGTAAAATGTGTGGAGAAAATCGAGAAATATATTAAAACAAGTGTGGATTACACGATTTCCAGTGACGAAAAAATGTATTTAATTATTCATGTCAATCGAGTGGTTCAAAGAAATAACGCATAGTCTTGAGGAGGAAGAAACATGTCTAATCAAATCAGGAAATTTCCAGAAGGATTTTTATGGGGAGGCGCCATCGCGGCAAACCAAGCAGAAGGCGCATGGAATGTAGACGGAAAAGGGCTATCCACTGCTGATGTGGCGATCTTTAAAAAAGGTCTCAGTAAGTCTGATTATAAAAAGCACAACAAAGTGGATGAAGAACAAATTCAGCAAGCGATGCGTGCAGATACCGCTGAAGGTTATCCGAAACGAAGAGGTGTAGACTTTTATCATCGTTATCCTGAAGATATGGCGCTGTTCAAAGAAATGGGATTGAAGACGTTACGTGTCTCGATTGCATGGACACGTATTTTTCCAAACGGTGATGAAGAAGAGCCAAATGAAGCGGGATTATTATTTTACGACCGCCTATTCGATGAGATGAAGAAACATGATATTGAACCACTCGTTACGTTATCTCATTATGAAATGCCGCTATACTTAGTGAATCAATATGGAGGATGGTCTCATCGCATTGTCGTTGATTTCTTTGTGAAATTTAGTCGAGTTGTATTTGATCGATATAAAGATAAAGTCAAGTATTGGCTGACTTTCAATGAAATTGATAGTATTGTCCGACATCCATTTACAAGTGGTGGAATCGTTTCAGAGCGCTTTGACAATGTAGAACAGGCAGTTTATCAAGCATTGCATCATCAATTTGTTGCAAGTGCTTTGGCCGTTAAATATTGTCATGAAATGATCCCAGGGGCAAAAATAGGGTGTATGCTGACGAAATTAACAACATATCCGTATTCTTGTAATCCAAAGGATGTTCTGAAGGCATCAAAGAACAATCAGTTTAATATGTTTTTTACAGATGTACAGGTGCGTGGTGAGTATCCGCGTTTTATCAATCGACTGTTTAAAGAAAAAAACATTCACATTGAGAAACAGCTGGGAGATGACGAATTATTAAAGGTGCATACGGTTGATTTTATTTCATTCAGTTACTACAATTCCTTGGTTGCTACTGAAAATAGTGAAGGCATGGAAACTGTCAGCGGCAATACAATAGGTGGTGTGAAAAACCCATATTTAGAAGTGAGTGAATGGGGCTGGCAGATCGACCCGATTGGAATTCGTATCTCTTTAAATGATTTATACGATCGCTATCAACTACCACTATTTATAGTTGAGAATGGATTAGGTGCATACGACAAGGTAGAAGATGGAAAGATAAATGATGATTATCGGATTAGCTATCATGAGCAGCATTTCCAGCAAATGCTGGAAGCCATTGAGGATGGAGTCGAATTAATAGGTTACACCAGCTGGGGAATTCTTGATTTAATTAGTTACTCGTCATCTGAAATGGAAAAGCGATATGGGTTTATCCATGTTGATCAAGATAACGATGGAAACGGAACGTTAAATCGAACACCTAAAAAAAGCTTTTACTGGTATCAAGAAGTCATTCGTCAAAATGGGTTGAAAATGAACGATGAACAGAAATGAGACATCAGTTAAGGAGTGGCAGCTAACCACTCCTTTTTTCTATCGATGGTGTCATACGCTTGATCGATGAATTCCCCTCAAATTTAAGCAATTCACTATCTTTACCTTTCTCATTCGTATAAAATAAGAGCAGTGAAAAATTGAAGAAATGCTTGATACATGAAGGGCGTGTAAGCTGTGAGCTGCATGACATGATGAGATGTATGAACGTGAAGGCTGCAAAGCTGTTCTTCCTCACATATGAGATTTTGTAAGCGTAACCATTATTTGTCACTTCATTGCGATGGTGTTGAGGGGTGTGTCAGGATGAGGAATCCGTATGTGAGAACGGCTTCTAGTCTGTATATTAATTACTTTTTATTAGGTATGGTCAATATTATTTTGGCTTCAAATATGCCATTTTTAATCAAACAATTAGATACCAATAGTGCGGGAATTAGTTATATGATTTCGGCGCTTGGCATTGGCAGGGTGCTCACGTATGGTTTATCAGGCGTACTGTCAGATCGTTTTGGGCGAAAGCCGGTCATTTTGGTTTCTGGTGTGCTGATGGCGGTGTTCCTCATCGGAATCCCATTGTCTCCGAATTATCAAATCGCGTTTGCGTTTGCGATTTTGGCAGGGGTTGCGAATTCGGCAATGGATGCAGGAACGTATCCTGCGTTAATGGAGGCTTTTCCGCAAAACTCAGGATCTGCGAATGTGATGGTGAAGGCCTTTATCTCCATTGGGGCAACCATTTTGCCACTGGCGATTTTCTTTTTAGCAGAGCATGATTTGTTTTATGGAATTTCATTTTTTGTTCCTGCTCTGATCTATCTTGTAAATGTCTTGATGCTGTGGACCTTACCATTTCCGAATCATCGCAAGGTGGAGCAAGTCCAGGTAACGGAGCATGATGGACTTCCGCGCTTCTCGACAGAGCCTACATTTTGGAGGGAAGGGATCGCACTCATTTTAATCAGCTTTACATCAAATGGGCTGTATGCGCTGCCGCAAATTTGGCTTCCTACGTACGGTGAGGCCATCTTGGGGATGGCATCGGGCAGTGCTGTGAAACTGCTCAGTTACTATAGCATGGGCGGGCTGCTGTCTGTTGTGATGCTTGCGTTTCTGTTGCGCCGTTTTGTCCGTCCGGTCACTGTGCTGTTGATCTATCCAATCATTACACTTGTTTCTATTTGTGTGCTCTTGGTCGTGAAATCCCCAGTGATAGGAACCGTCAATGCTTTTGTATTAGGGTTTTCAACAGCAGGAGTTTTTCAGCTAACGTTAACTGTGATGGCTGAATTCTTCTGGAAAAACAAAGGGACGATGACTGGGATTATCTCCACAGCGGGCGGCGTGTCGGCTATCGTCATCCCGGTCGTAACAGGGTTAATTCAGAGTCACGCGTCCATTTTACAAATCTTTATGTTCGATGCAGTGGTGGCTGTTGCAGCCATTATCGGCGCACTGTATATCCTGTATCGCTACCGTCAAGTTATGGTACATGATTAAAAAAAGACGACCTCCGCTTAGGAAGTCGTCTTTCTTTTGTTTTAGAAACGGTCATTTTCAAAAAGGATTTGTTTTACTTGATCAACTGGCATATCTTCACCAGTAAAGAGTTTGTAAGCAAGTGCACCTTGCCATAACATCATTCCAAGACCGTTAATCGTTTTGGCGCCAGCTTCCTGTGCTTGTGCAAGAAGCTTTGTTTTTTGCGGGTTGTATACGACATCTGTCACGATCAAATCTTTACGAAGTACATCAAGTGTATCATCGATAATGCTGAGCTGATCTAGTGGTTTCATGCCAAGGCTTGTCCCGTTTGCCAGGATCGCACTTTCTGCTACTTCACGACGGAACGCGTCTTTGTCTTCAAGTGGGAAAATGTTTGCTTTGACACCGAAAGATTTCATTTCGTTGTTGATGTAATTTACATTTTCTTCTGCTTGAACGAAGTATTGGTCATTACGAGCAAAAATACTAATTTCACGAATGCCGGACTGTGCAAGCTGAATCGCAATCGGAGTTGCCGCGCCGCCAGAGCCAACAAGTGTGACTTTTTTGCCGGCTAATTCAACGCCATGCTCAATCAAGTTTCTCACATATCCAAGACCATCTGTGTTGTAGCCGATGAGCTTACCATCTTTGTTTACTACAGTGTTACTTGCACGTGTATATCTTGCAGAATCATCTAGTTCGTCTAAGTAATCTAGTACTTTCATTTTGTTCGGCATAGAGACGTTAAATCCAGCTGCACCCATTGCTTTCATACCGTTTACGGCTGCTTCTAGTTCATCATTCCCTACTTCAAATGCGAGGTAAGCATAGTTGATACCTGTTAGTGTATAGCCAAGGTTATGCATACGTGGTGAAAGGCTGTGTCCGATTGGTGTAGCAAGAAGACCGACTAATTTTGTTTTTCCATCAATATTTCGTTCATGTATGTTTGTCATGATTGACATCTCCTTTAGTTATCTAAATAATTTTTTCATGCGTCCAAGAACAAAGACCGCTAGTAATACGCTAATAACCGCAATGATCATATCGAAGAATAACGTCATTTTAATATCGTACGTGCTGACCAGCCCACTTGTAATGAGCGGCACGAGAATAAACGCTGAGCTTGCCGCAATGTTGACATAGGATGAAGCCGTTGCTTTGTTTGTCGGGAACAATTTCATCATGATACTCATCGCAAGCTGGAAGATTCCTGCTGTAAATAGCCCTAAGAAGAAGGTGCTGACAATGACAATGCTGTACGTTTCGATTTGGAAAAGTGAAAGCATTGCAAGGAACGCCCCAATTGGATAAATGATTGCCACCATAATCGGTGAAATGAATTTATCTAAGACGATCGAAAGCAAGAGAACAGATACGAGTGCCCCAATACTAAAATAAGATAGAAGCTGTGTAGCTTGTTCTGTACCAAGTCCGATTAATTTTAACCCGAGCTGTGGAAGCCATGTCTGCCATACGACAAACAATGCAGTCGACGTGAATCCCATAAGTACAACAGCTAAGCCTTCGCCAAGCATTTTTGGTTCTTCCTTCAGCTGGTCTTGTACTGGAAGAGCAGCTTGTGAAGAAACTTGCTTATGGTTCGGGAATGGCATAAAGATTAAGTAAATTCCTACAAGTAAATAAAGAAGCCCTAGTCCAAAGAACGCCCAGCCCCAGAAGATGTCATGTGCCACTAGGTACGCCAAGATAAATGGAAGAACAGTCGCCCCAATGGATACAGACGCTTTTACTAAAACAGAAGCCGAACTTGCCTTTTTCGGAAATGACTCTGTCAAAGCAGGGTAGGTTCCTGAATCAAGCAGTGAGTTGGCAATACCTGCTGAAATCGCAAAGATAAATGCCAGTGTATAACTCGTTGTCGTTGGAATACCGATTAAGAATAATAAGTAAAGAAAATTTCCTGTAATAATGACAGGCTTACGTCCCCAGCTATCGGCTAACCGACCTGAGAAAAAGAGAGCAATGAGTTTACCAATTCCGATCGCCGATACAAGCAAGCTGATTTTCGGAATATCTACATGGTAGCGTTCAGATAAGCTGTCCATGTTGGAAGCTACAATAATATTGATCATGCCAAGCATGAAGTAGTTTAAATACATGCCAAGTGACGATTTAATATAAGGATTTTTCATGTTCCCACTCCTATATTTGAAACCCCTTTAAGGTCAAATTCGTTGTATACCCTTTGTTATTGTTTCCTTCAAAATGAATAATATGAAGCCCATCACAACACCCCTTATTGATGAAAAAATAATGAATATTCATCTGTTCTTCAATCAAGTACATCGTTCTACTAAAATGTAAAAAATAATAACAGCCTTGATTAGGAAGTGAAACTTCATGATTTGATCAGAATCATAAAAAATCACTTTTAACTGTTTTTTGATAGAAATAACGATAGAACGAAATAGGTATAACGATATACTAAAAGAAGCAACGAGATAAATATACTCCTGCATTTTAAATGTGTCAAGTTTATGACTTTGTGATTTAAAAAAAGAAAAATGAAACAAAGAAATAGTTGACTTGTTCAATAAAAAAAGAGAATTGCTGCACACAATTCTCTTTTCATCATGATGGAGAGGTTTCTCTAATATGAAGTTGAGGCTTTAAAATCAATCGCTGCAGCTCTTCATCCTGCTCGTGCATTTTATGATATAAAAGGTTCGCTGCTTTTGCCCCGATGGATCGGGGGAAGGAAGAAACAGTGGTGAGCGGCGGATGGTACATCTCCGCTTCAGGAACATTATCGAATCCAACCACATCAATATCTTCACCAGGCTGGATGCCCCGTGCTGACAGTTCTTGCATGACTCCAAATGCAACTAAGTCACTAAAACAAAAAATAGCGGTAGGAGGCTCGGATTGATCCATGACTTGAGCGAGTGCTTCTTTCCCGCCTTCACGAGTAGGTACGATATCAATAATAAGGGAATCATCAATTGCCGCATTTTCTTCGTCATGAGCTCTTTTGAAACCTTTCATCCGCTCAATCCAAGTCGATGAGGTCTTGATGCCGCCTAAGAAGGCGATACGTCGATGCCCCTTCTGAAGAAGATGATGAATGGCCATCCAAGTGCCTTGTTCATAATCAACACCGACATAATCACATTGCACATCTGATAACTCACGATTTGCAAGTACTTTTGGGGTGCGAATTTGATTTAATTGTTTGACGGTTCGAGCAGAGCTTTTCGAAGCTGGGTTTAAAATAATTCCGCCCACTCGGTGCTCTACCATGGTGGAAATGAGCCGCTCCTGTTTATCGACACTGTCAAAGGTTGTACCAAGTAAAACAGTATAGCCCAGTGATTCAAGCGTAGTTTGCACGCCAATTAAAAACTCCGAAATAAAGGTGTTAGAAATATCCGTCACAATCACACCAACGATATTTGAGCTTTTTGACCGCATGTTGGCAGCTACGCGGTCATATACGTACCCTAAGTCTTCCATGGATTGAAGCACTTTGTTTCGAGTGGCTTCAGAAATTCTAGGATTATTTCGAACAACGAGTGATGCCGTTGAAGTCGAGACACCGGCATGCTTGGCGACTTCCTGTAATGTGACACGCTGTTTGTTCATTTTTTTCATTTATCTTCACCAACTTCAATGGATTGCCTAACTTTGTTCATGATCAAGAGGGATTTCTCCATCAGACGAGCCGAACATCTTTTGGTTTATTATACATGAATTAGGGGGGATTGATGAAGTGAAGACATATGGGTATCACCGTAAATCATAAAAGATTACCATTGACAGCTTTCTGATTGAGGCGTAAAATATAAAATTATTCAGAAATAGCAACATTTTAATTAAATAACGAAGGCTATGATTGCTGTGGGTCACACTATAGCAGGAGCAGCTTCTGGAGAGACCGCATGTATGTGCGGCGCCGAAGGGTTCACAATCTCAGGCAAAAGGACAGAAGAGTACGAAATATTGTATTTGTGATGCATGGATGATGCCGTGTATTACTTTTCTCTATTTTGCTATTCTTTTATGACCGTGAGATTGGAGCGCATCCAATCTCTTTTTTTATGGACTTTTTAAAGAGTTCATTATTTCAGTATAAGATCGTGTCGTAGGAGGGTGTTAGCATTGGCACAACAAGAATTAAAACGAGATTTATCAAACCGTCATGTACAATTGATTGCTATTGGCGGAACCATTGGAACAGGGCTGTTTTTAGGCTCTGGAAAAGCCATTCAATTGGCAGGTCCATCAATCATTTTTGCTTATTTAATTGTCGGAATGGCCATCTTTTTTGTCATGAGGGCACTTGGAGAATTGCTTTTATCGAAGGCGGGCTATCAGTCATTAACCGATATTGCAGAGGACTATCTCGGCCCGTGGGCATCTTTTGTGACAGGGTGGACCTATTGGTTTTGCTGGATTATGACAGCGATGGCGGATGTCATTGCGGTCGGAGTGTATGTGCAGTATTGGTTTGATATCCCGCAATGGATTCCTGCTATCATTTGTTTGTTGATTTTACTAGGATTGAATCTATTAACGGTGAAGCTTTTCGGAGAAATGGAATTTTGGTTTGCACTCATTAAAGTGATTACGATTCTATTACTGATCGGTGTTGGAATTGTTCTTTTAATCATTGGTTTTCAAACCGATGCCGGACCGGTGACAGTAACGAATTTATGGTCTCATGGCGGGTTATTCCCGAATGGTGTCACAGGCTTCTTGCTGTCATTCCAGATGGTGATTTTTGCGTATGTGGGAGTTGAACTGGTTGGCGTATCCGCAGCAGAAACAGCTAATCCGCAAAAAAACATTCCCTCTGCGATTAATAAGATTCCATTAAGAATTCTATTTTTCTATGTGGGTGCGATCTTTGTTTTACTATGTATCAACCCATGGTCTGAGCTCAGTGCATCAGAAAGTCCTTTTGTGAAAACCTTTGGGCTCATTGGGATACCAGTAGCAGCGGGGCTTATCAATTTTGTTGTGTTGACGTCTGCGGCATCAGCTTGTAATAGCGGCATGTTCTCGACAAGCCGTATTCTGTATAATCTCAGTCATCAAAAGCAGGGGCCAGCTTCCTTTGGACGTTTGAACAAGCACGCTGTCCCGAGTAATGCGCTATTCGTTTCAACGATTGTAGTATCGGTCGGTGCACTTTTAAGCAAGCTGATTCCCGAACAAGCCTTTGGGATTGTTACCACGATCAGTGCCATTTGTTTCATTTGGGTATGGAGTATTATTTTAATTTGTCATTTGAAATATAAAAAAACACGGCCTGAACTGCATGCAGCATCTACCTTTAAAGCACCGTTCACACCTTTTGTGAATATTTGCGTTCTTGCGCTCTTTGCAGCCATTCTCGTGATCATGCTCTTCGCAGATGCAACACGTCCTGCGTTGCTATTAACACCGGTATGGTTTGGTTTCTTATTTTTGATTTATGCACGAAAGAAACGCCGTGCATCGTAACGGACGGAAAAAGCACAGCCTTTTGACAGAGCTGTGCTTTTTATCATTTAACGATTTCTAATCCTCAACACATAATTTGCATTCAAAATGATCAAAACAATCCCAATGACCACGATCGAGAATAGTTGAGAGTGATTGGCTCCAAGCGAATACACAATCAAAATAAACATGGCACTAGTCAATAGAATATTCATCATTTGATACGTGTGAAACAGTCCGCCAAGCATGACATGCTTTTCCCCTTCGTCTGAAATGGCGAGCAGCTTTTTACTATAGTCTTTGTCGGACGGACTTGGCAGATTGCGATTAGGATAGACAAGTGTAAGAACGGATATCGCTACATAAGAACTGATAATGGTGACGATAAATAAAGCAGCATTGACCAGAATCAACCAGAGTGGCTGCTCGGTGACGATGGTTATACCGATGGCAATAATGGACAAAATCGTACTCACCGTATTGGCTAATGTCGAATCAGTAAAGGTCCGATATTGCTTAGCCTCCAGTTCATCTTCCTCATCTCCAGAGACCGAAAGAGACACTCTTTTTTTCATACGTGAAATCCCTGAAAAACAATAAATAATCAATAAAATTGTCACTCCACTGATGACAAGAGTCGCTTCAAATGCAATATCAATAAGTGTCATCTCAAATTCGGCTGCCAGCAGACAGTAAGCACCGAGAAAGCCAAGGAGAGCACCTAAGAGCATTTTGTATACAGTTTTCATGATAGTTCATCCTCCTCGAATAGAAAAATACGTTCAATGGGTTCCTGAAAAATTCGTGAAAGCTTAACAGCGAGCAAGAGAGACGGCATTAATTCATCACGTTCCATTAAGCTGATGGTTTGACGAGAGACCTTTGCACGTTTCGCAAGCTCAGTTTGGTTTAAACCATCACGCGCACGAAGCTCTTTTAACCGATTTTTCATTCTGTCACCTCAAGTTTTAATTGAAATCTTTCCTTGATTGTAAAGCATTATATTCAATTTGACAAGTAAAGTTGTCAAATTGATAAAAATAATTGTCAGAAAGATCATCTTTATTGAAAAGGTGAACCATGATACGCTAAAGGAAAGAGAAACAGAAAACAGGTGATGGCCGTGTTCATTGATCAATTAAAAAATGACTTACATCAATCACAACCGTTGTTCATTGGAGAAGAGACAGCGTTCAAAGCAGCAGTCCTGATCCCTTTAGTACAAGTAAATGGAGAATGGCATATATTATTTGAGGTACGATCGTTCACCATGAGAAAACAGCCGGGTGATATTAGTTTTCCTGGGGGCAAGCTCGACGGCAGCGAAACAGCACAGGAGGCTGCACTGCGAGAAACACATGAAGAGTTGGGCATTCCGCCAGAATCGGTCGATGTCCTTGGACAGCTCAGTCCTTATATCGCTTCTCCATCCTTCGTCGTATACCCATATGTCGGTATCATTGATGAGCAAAAAGTGAAACACTCCTATAATCAAGAAGAAGTAGAAGAGACCTTTACCGTGCCTCTATCATGGCTCAGCCAATATGAGCCGTACCTACATCATGTATCCGTTCAGCCAACACCAGGAGAGGACTTCCCTTATGAAAAAATCATGAATGGTGAAAAATACAGCTGGGGGAGCCGGTCGATTGAGGAATGGTTTTATGATTATGAAAACTACACCATATGGGGATTAACAGCCCGCATATTAAAGCATTTTGTATCTGTTGCAAAAAGAAATTCCTAGAGAATCGCTCTCTAGGAATTTGTTGTATTCAGCCGTTCCTTCGCTGTTTGTTTTCCTTTATCAATTGGAATAGGCGCTCTCGCTTGGCTCAGTCCGTAGGAAGGCATGTTCACGTAGATGGATTCATACGAGCCGGCTTGAATTTGGTATGTTTCATGATAGATGCCCACCGCATCATTATTTCGTGCCATTTGGTTAAATCTTTTCCAAGCAGCCAAATGCTTCTCCATCTTGGCATAGGCAAGGAGGTCATCTGTTGATTTCCAATATTGAATCATCGCTGTCGTGCGTAATCCAAAGTAATTTTCTGTCCCAAGAAACCCTAGCTCCTCTTGATGGGTATACAGCTCCTTGATCATGCCAGGCATCGACATGAACACAGGCATCCATTGATGAATGGCCCAGCGTTTGTTGATCCTCATTCCGATAATGAACACCACAATCGAATCAGAATTGTCCGTTGTAAATCTGCCAGCACGTATGTCTTTTTTCATTCATTTACCCTTCCTTCTTCATCGAATGGAATGTCTCCACGCACCAATCAATTCCAGCTTGAGCCACTCTTTTCCCATAATCTAAAGTAAACAGCCAATACTTCGCATCCGCTTCATCTGGGTACAGTTCTTGAATGTTTTGTTCAATCGCAACATATGTCTCATAACGAATACGGAGCTGCCTCTCATAATCCTGTAAAAGCGCTAGTTTTTTCTCAAACGAAAGATATTGACCGAAGAATAATTTTAATAACACCTCATTCCGCTCTGTTGGTAACTGATCGAGCGGCTGCGCCAGCCATTCTCTTAACGTGTCCAGTCCTTTTTCAGTCAAATGATATTCCCGCTTGTCTGAGCGACCAGAGCTAGCAGCAGGTGAAACCTCCGCAAGGCCTTCCTCGACTATTAGCTTTAAAGCTGGATAAATTTGTCCATAACTGATTTTCCAAAAATGATGCAAGCTCCTATCAATTAATTGCTTCACTTCGTACCCTGACTTACAATCTGTCGTTAAAATACCTAAAATCGCATACGTCGTATCATTGTATTTTTTCATATCAGCACACCTATCTAAAAGATATATCATTTAGATATATAATATATGATGGGGAGTGGCAGATACAAGGGGTTGTTGAAAAATAAATTCGATAAAGGAGGTGACTCACTCATATATTGATAGAAAAAATGAAATTCTGTCGGTGGAGGTATGTATGAATAGATCGAAAATCTGGATCGTGGCAATTCTAGCGGTACTAATCATGGGTGCTGTCAGCTGGATAGCATATCAAGCAAATGCAAAAAAGAGTGTATTGAATCAATCTTACGCCTTTGCATATAAGACCAAGAATCATGTGAACTGGTTCAAAGTAACGGAGAAAAAAGGGAAAGTAACAGGTCATCTGAATGAAACCATTTTGGAGGAAAACCCAAAAAGGCATTTTGATCCTAATCTATTTATCAACAAATATAAATTAACCGGCAAAACGATTGAAAACGGTTACGAATTTCAAGTGAAGCAAGGGAAAAAGACGGTCACATATGAAGTTCACCTTGCTGAAAAAGATCTTTCTGTGAAAAAACAAGGTGAAAAACAAAGCATCACATACAAAGCAGTTGATCAAACAAAACTACGTGCTGTTCAAAAGGACATTCATGACCGATATGAAGAACTGATGGAGGACACTGAAAATAGATTTCATGATTATGTAAGAAACTTCATTAAGAAAGTAACGGGCGCTTATGGTTATCTGTATACGGCAGAGGATGGTTCATACCAGCTATTTCTAAAAGTAAAACGAATGTATATGCAGTCTGAATGGGCAGGTTCTTTTCTGATGAGAACGGTCCCAGGAGATGGTGGAGCACCTTATAAAGAAACGAAACATACAGCCGGCGGTGTTTCAGATGGGATAATGTTTGATTTGAGTACTTATCCTGCAATTGAAAAGGGTTTTATTTTAGGAGAAACTGACCGAGACGCAACATCAATTAGATTTCCCTTTAAAATGGCAGGCGGTACAATAGAATTTAAAGCTGTCACGAAAGAGGAATATCAAGAGCAAACGGAAGCATTTAAAAAGCAGGCTGAAGAAACGAAAAAATAGATCGTATTGGACCAGGTGAATAAGGGTTAATAACATATCTGAATTCTCCATGAAAAAAAGGATATTATTTGCATAGATGTAAGATATAATTACTAAAATACTTATCTAAATTTTCTAGTATCTATTTTTAAGTAAATAAGAATTTAGTTGAATATATGGTAAAATATTGTTGATGTTGATTTCTCAAATTAAATATTAGAGGAGGTACGTATGTGCAAATTGAAAATCTGGGTCGTGTCTATCCTAGCCATACTCATCTTGGGTGGAGGCGGCTGGACAGCATATCAAGCAATCGCACAAAAAAATTCATTGAATCATTCCTATGCATTTGCGTATAAAACTAAGGATAGACTGAACTGGTTCGAGATATCTGAGAATAAAGGCAAAGTAACAGGTCATTTGAATGAAAGCTATATAGAAGAAATTTGGTGGGACCCTCAATTATATAAAAAACAATATGTCATAACCGGCCATTCAAAAGAAAATGGGTATGAATTTCAAATGAAAAAAGGAAAAGAAACGATCATATACGAAGTTCATTTTTCGGGGAAAAACCTTTCTGTGAAAAAACAAGGCGAGAAGCAAAGCACGATTTATAAAGCAATCAATCAAAAAAAGCTAGATACGTATCAAAAAAAGATTCAAAATCGACATCAAAATCTAGTTGATTCATCAGAAACTAGATATTATGAAAATATGAGACACTTCAGGGATAAAGTGGCGAAAGTATATGGTTTTCTATATACGGCAGAGGATAAACAACTATTTTTACAAGTGGAAAGCATGCATGTTGAGAATGGATGGGACGGCTCCTTTTTAATAACAACTGTTTCTGAAGAAGGTTGTAAGCCCTATAAAGAAATGAAAATAGAGGTCGGGGGCTTTACTGATGGGGCAGGATTTTTCGAAATGAGCTATGATCCTATAATTGAAGATGGTGTCATTATAGGTTCGACTGATCGAGATGCAAAATCAGTAAAGCTGCCAATTAAAAAGACAGACGGTACAGTAGAGTTAAAAGCTTTTACGAGGAAGGAATATAAAAAATTCCCTAAACCATATATCATGACAGGCGATTCAATAGAGTTAAAAGCTGTCACGAAAAAGGAGCATGAAAAACAAGCGAAAGCATTTAAAAAGAGGGTAGAAGAAAAGAAAAAATAGATGAATTTAAACCAGATGAGTGAATCAACTTATCTGGTTTTTTGTGGAGAAAAATATTGTTGATTGATGATAGAAGGAACAAAAGAGTAGAAGGTTTCCTATAAGTGAATAGAGAAAAGCATTTTAGGTATATAGACCCTAATAATTTTTAGAAAAATAAATGTTGACGCTTTCATATAATACGTATATACTAAAAATAAATCCAATATGAATAAATTAGACATGTGACTGGTTATGCAGGCAGGATCTAAAAACGATGAATTTTTCTTTTATTTGTCGTTTTAGGTCCTTTTTTTATTGCCAAAATATAGGTCTCGTGTATGAGAAAAGGGGGAGAAAAAATGAATTACACACAAGTTGCCAAAGACGTTTTACAGCATGTAGGTGGCAAAGAAAACATTGCGCACCTTGAGCATTGTTCAACAAGACTTCGCTTCACACTCATTGATCAGAAAAAAGCAGATGTACCAGCACTGGAAAAAACACCGGGTGTCATAGCTGTCAGAATGACAGGACAATGCCAAGTAGTCATTGGGAATGACGTCATTGAAGTGTATCAAAAGGTAACAAATTTAATAGGCAGCAGCTCATCAAGCCAAGACGTGCCATCCAATCAGCCAAAAGAAAAAAGAAAAGCAGGCACAGTTCTGTTAGATTTCATTGTCGGTGTCTTTCAGCCGCTTGTACCAGCTATCGCAGGCGGAGGAATTTTAAAATCATTTCTTCTCCTTTTCTCTTTATTAGGCTGGATGGATGCAAAGGGACAAACCTATCAAATACTGAACATGGTAGGTGACGCACCACTTTACTTTCTGCCTTTACTAGTTGCTGTAACGACGGCGAATAAACTAAAAGTAAACCCACTGGTCGCACTATCAGCAGTCGGTGCGCTTCTTCTGCCGAACATGACGGCGATGCTTACAGAAGGTGCACAATTACTGTCATTTGATGTGAAAAATATAGCTTATGCGTATCAAGTGTTTCCGGCAATCCTTTCTGTATTGCTTTACGCGCAAATGGAAAAATTCTTTACACGGTTTTCACCAAAACCAATTCGGATTTTCTTCGTTCCGATGATGTCATTGGTCATTACTGTACCAGTTACGCTACTTCTGTTAGGACCGATTGGTTTTACAGCGGGGCAAGGTTTTTCATCTATTATTCTTTCGATGTTTAATACGGTAGGCTGGGTAGCTGTCGCCATTTTAGCAGCGGTCCTCCCATTCATGGTGGCATCAGGCATGCATAAAGCAATGGTTCCTTATGCAGTCACAACGATGGGAACCCTTGGGAAAGAAGCACTTTATTTGCCGGCATCACTTGCGCATAATATTGCGGAAAGTGGAGCGTGTTTCGCTGTGGCACTTCGAACAAAAGACAAGGTACTTAGATCAACAGCCATTTCGGCAGGGATATCAGCCTTTTTTGGCATCACAGAGCCAGCGTTGTATGGTGTGACACTGCAAAATAAGCGAGTTCTAGGAAGTGTCATGATTGGTTCGTTTGTTGGCGGAATTTTCATTGGATTAGTTGGTATACAAGCCTTTGTGCTTGTTGGCCCTGGTTTAGCAAGCATGTCGATGTTTATATCAGATGAGCTACCGCGAAATCTGATGTTTGCTATCATTGGAGCGGTCATTTCGTTTATTGTAGCCTTTATCGCTGCTTTTGTATTAGGTAAAGATCGAACAGTAGAAGAAAAGACAAAGGACCAAGCTGGGTTTGCTGAAAAAATTGGAGCAGGAGAAACATTCAAGAGCCCTGTGATTGGCCAAATGATCTCTCTATCTGAAGTGAAAGATGATATTTTCTCTTCAAAGGTCATGGGAGAAGGAATTGCCATTGTACCTTCAAAAGGAGCACTTTATGCACCTGTAGATGGAGAGGTAACCTTGCTGTTCGAAACAAACCATGCACTTGGTATGAAAACGGACCATGGAGTTGAAGTATTATTCCACATCGGCATTGACACCGTTCAGTTGGAAGGGCAGTATTTCCATCCAAAAGTACAGGCTGGAGATCGTGTTCAAGCGGGTGATTTATTGATTGAATTTGATCTAGAAAAAATCATGGAAGCAGGATATGATCCAGTAACACTTGCTGTAGTCACAAATACAGATCAATATGATATTAAGGTACAGCCATTACAAGAGGTCAATCGTCAAGATACATTGATGGTTGTTACACAATTAGGAGGCTAATCATATGACAAAAATCAAAGGTTTTCCAAAAGGATTTTTATGGGGCGGCGCCATTGCTGCTAACCAGGCAGAAGGCGCCTGGAATATAGATGGAAAGGGACCGTCTGTTGCAGATATTGCAATGTACCGTTCCAACTTGAGTGTAGAAGATTATGAAGGCCATCTTGCAGTTACCACTGAAAATATAGATCGTGCGATGAAAGATCCAGACGATAAAAAATACCCAAAACGCAGAGGTGTCGATTTCTATCATCACTATAAAGAGGATTTGGCTCTCTTTGCTGAAATGGGATTTCAAACACTTCGAATTTCTATTGCATGGAGTCGTATCTTCCCTACTGGAGAAGAAGCGGAACCGAATGAAAAAGGGCTGCAATTTTACGATCGTGTCTTTGCAGAAATGAAAAAACACAACATAGAACCGATCGTGACTCTCTCTCATTATGAAATGCCTTTAGCCCTTAGTGTGAAATATAACGGCTGGGTTGAAAGAAAAGTAATTGACCTCTTTGTGAAATTCGCCAATGTTTGTTTCGAACGTTATAAAGATGATGTGAAATATTGGCTTACCTTTAATGAAATTGATAGTATTCACCGCCACTCTTTCATTACAGCGGGAATTATTCCTGATCGCTGCCCAGAAGGAAAAGTAGAAGAGACGGTGTACCAAGCACTTCATCATCAATTTGTTGCATCTGCTCTCGTAACAGCAGATTGCCATCGTATCATTCCAGGCAGCCAGGTAGGATGTATGCTGACAAAATTGACAACGTATCCGCATACGTGCCACCCGAATGATGTAGAACAAGCTTTGAAACAAAACTTAGAAAACTATTTCTATGCAGATGTTCAGGTGTTTGGCGAGTATCCGCCACTGATCAAGCGTATGCTTGAGAGAAAAGATATTCATATTCATATGGAAGCAGATGATCTTACCATTTTAAAAGAAAACACAGTAGATTTTATCTCATTTAGCTACTATATGTCTTTAACGGAATCAGCCCAAGATGGATTAGAAGAGACAGAAGGGAATACCATTCGTGGAGTCAAAAACCCTTATCTTCCTTCAACTGATTGGGGCTGGCAAATTGATCCGGTTGGTCTGAAAATTTCTTTGATCGAATTGTATGATCGCTATCAAAAACCTCTTATCATTGTCGAGAACGGCATGGGTGCAAAGGATATAGTTGAAAGTGATGGTTCAATCCATGACGACTATCGTATTAACTATTTCAAAGAGCATTTCCGTCAAATGAGAGAAGCCATTGAAGAAGGCGTCGATCTCTTTGGATATACGAGCTGGGGCTCGATTGATATTATTAGTGCAGGTACATCACAAATGTCAAAACGGTACGGCTTCATTCACGTAGATCAAGATGATGACGGGAACGGGACATTAAAAAGATCTCGAAAAGATTCATTTTATTGGTACCAAAAAGTCATTGAGACAAATGGTGAATCGCTTGATTAAACACCACAATCATGAAAACAGGTGATGACGATGTTTAAAATCAAAAAAGTTTTAAACTCGAGCGTGGTCCTGGCTGAAGATCAGAACCAACAGGAGATGGTTTTGTTCGGCCGAGGAATTGGCTATGGCCAGAAACCAGGTCAAATGATAGAAGAGAAAAAAGCGGACCAAGTCTTTATGTCAGTCGATAACATGAGAGCAAAAGAATTTCTTCAATTGTTAGATTCAATGCCTCAGGAGTTTATCGATTTAACTCAGCAAATTGTCCAATATGCAGAAAAACGTTTAAGCTCAACTTTAAATTCAGGTGTTTATTTTACCTTAATGGATCATTTGAATTTTGCAGTGGAACGACATAAAAAGAATATTAATATTACGAATCGTGTGTATTGGGAAATCAAAAATTACTATACAGAAGAATTTGAAGTAGGGAATTACGCACTTGAGTTAGTCAATGACACATTGGGCATACAATTACCAAAAGAAGAAGCTGCCAATATCGCCTTCCACTTGATTAATGCATTAGGTGAAGAGTCCGAGTCGAAAGATGGTATGAAATACGCCAAGATGATCGGAAGTATTGTTAATCTTGTGCGCTATACGTTGAATATGAAAATGGATCAAGAGAATATTCATTACAGTCGGTTCATTACACATGTGAAATTCTTTGTAGAGAGATTTTATGCTGATAAATTATTATCAGATCAGGAAAATGAGTTATTTGAACAAATTGCACATTTATATCCTCAAGCGATGGATGTTGCTTTTAAGATCAAAGACTATATTAAACAGGTGCATAGTATCGTCATTCCTAATGATGAGCTGACTTATCTTGCGGTACATATACACCGCCTCATTTCTTATCAGCAACTAAAATAAATGTGGAACCACTTGCCTTGATGAGGCGAGTGGTTCTTTATTTGGAAAATGTTTATATTAAGTTCCGATAGGTCGTTCTGTTGTACCATTTTCATCATTTAATGAATTGAAAGTCCCTGTTTGTCCTAAAACAACGATGGTCAAAGTGATAATCAATAAACTCATTTTTTTCATTAGAATTCCCCCAGTCAATGATAGGATGTTTCATGCGATCAGCTTCCTTTAAAAAGAGATAGGCTTGATGAATTGTTCCCTGCTCTTCAAAGTGTTTTGCTGCTAATGCACTTAATTCACAGATTCCTTCAGCGTCTTTTAATTTTTTAAGAATGCTGATTTCATCGAAACAGGCTTGAGCTTTTTGAGCCATATCTTCAGTGAAATATAAATGGTACAGCAAATTCATTTTTGCTGTATAGATGGGGCATTTCTCTGATTCATGTTTTTGGTTAACCAATTCGAAGTAATAGAGAGCTTGTGTCCTTTCATCGATAGAGAGCAGCTCTTTCATTAACATGTACATGGAGTGATGGAAGTAACACGATGAGAGATAGTCTTCGTCACTAAGAGCCTTTTCTAGGGCATCGATACATTTTTTTGATTCGCCAGCTTCGGCGTACAAAATACTGATATTATGATAAAGCTGTGATGTTAGAAAATGATCATTGAGACTGTCTGCGATGTGTAATGCTTTTTTGTAATAATTTTCTGCCCTTATAAAGTCGCCAATGTCCATATAATTAGCAGCGGCGATGACAAAGGCTGCAGCTAGTCTTCTCTCATATCCTTCATGGCTTTTGAAAATATCAATTGCATTCTGAATGTAGTGCAGAGAAATTATGCTTTGACGAAGCAGCATATATAAGTTGGCGATTTTCGTATGGAATTCTGCTACTTCTATTTCATCAGGAATGTGTTGTAGTTTTTTCTCGGCAATTTTAAACAGTCCAATGGCTGATGCATAGTCTCTTTTATATGACGCGTAAAGGGCTTTGTATAGGTAAAAATAGTATTCAATTAAGTCGTTTGTTTTAGAGGGGCAATCTGGTTCTGTCTGTTCCTTTAGTTTTGTACCTCTTCGTTCATATAACATGAGCTTATACTTGCCTTCTAGCAATGAGTAATAGGTCAAGACCTCCTGATTCTCTTCCATTTTTTGAAGTAATTCCTTTACTTCTGTATACATTGCTTTTGCACTGTGTACATCGTGCTTGCGAATTGCAATTCTCCAATCATTTAAACGATTCCCCACCTGTTCAGCAGAAATGATAGCCATGGAAATTTCACCTCGTTAAGATCCTTTCACCTGTTTCATAAAAAACGATATCACAATTTTTGGTAAAATATAATCGTTTCGGTGAGGTGATTGACAAGAGGTAATAAAAAGGACCTAAGGTCATGCGATGTACGATATTGTAAGGGTGATTGCTTGTTAACACAAATGAATAAGATCTCTTTTTGGAAATCTAAAAAAGGGATTTATACAATGGATTTTATGATAATGAACGAAAATAACACTCGTATATTTGAAAAAAAGAAATTTTAGCTATTTCAGAGGGAAAATGGAAGGTCGATCTAGGAAAGAAAATCAGGTATGATGTTGCTAGATCATGAGATAAGAAACTGATAGATGACGACAAAAGTAAGTATTAAACACAAACTCCGACCTTTTAGAAAGGATGTTGAAATGAAAAAAAGATTTCAAAGCTTAAACAGACAAATCACAGTCATTATCACGACTCTGTTACTTGTTTTAGTGACTCTATATATGTCAAAGAGATACTTTTATAGCAAAGAAATTGAGCTGCTGACAGAATCTTGTCAACAAGCTGGCGGCAAAATCATCTTAGAAACAAATAGTTTGTCTATGGATTACTCGTTTGAGTGCCAGAAAAAGTAGAACAGGCAGTCTCCTGCCTGTTTGTACTCAAATTAAAAACCTAAATCTTGCAGCCAATGATTTAATCTCATTTCTCGTTTCTCGACAGTTGAACGGTCATATCTTCCTAATTGTAAACTGTCTGCCATTTCTCCGTCATTCATAAACATGATTCTTTCAGAACGAAGAGCCACCTTGGGGTCATGTGTAACAAGTAGCAGTGTTGCTCCTTCAGAGTGGATTCTTGAAAAAATATTCATCACTTCCTTTGTTGTACTGGAATTAAGAGCACCTGTTGGTTCATCAGCGAAAAGTATGTCTGGTTCATTCATGAGCGCTCGGCAGATAGCGGCTCTTTGAAGCTGTCCTCCCGATACTTCTGTCAAATATCTATTTGCCAAATGATCAATTTCAAGTTTTTCCATTAAATATTGAGCTCGTTCATTCACTTCTTGTCTTGGCTTTTTCTTTGCTAAATAAGCTGCTGTAATGATGTTGTCAAATAGATTAAGATTTTTTAATAAGTGGCTGTGCTGAAAGACAAATCCCATCTCAGTTAAGCGCAGAGCACTTAACTGTTTTTCTGTCATTTCTGATAGTGATCGGCCTTTATAATTGATCTCTCCTGTTGAAGCTGTTTCTATGCCGCTAAGCTGATAAAGTAAGGATGTTTTTCCACATCCAGAGGGTCCCATAATGGTCACGAATTCCCCACGCTTTATCGATAAATGTATATCCTTAAGAATCGTTTGTTTCTGTCCTTTTAATGAATTGATATGCAATGACAATCGCTTCGTTTCAATCAAGTGTTCCATGTGAAACAACTCCTTATTAAAGTGTATGCCTTGTCGTTTGGCTAGAAAAAAACGTCTTCAATAACCAGGCGATCAAAGCTAAATTGACAATAAATAGTATGAGTGGATACACAACCGACACCCATTGCGATGACAGCCACTGAAGGCTCGACGCACCTAATGAAGCTCCACCGACACTCATCAAAGCAGGACCAATTGTATTGACCGCGATTGTTCCAATAAAGGCACCAAAAGAGAGAACAACGATAAAACTTGTTATATATTGTGCTGTTATATCTGTTATAGAAAACCCAATTGTTCTTAACATGTTGTTCCGGCTTGAATCTTTCGCTTTTAACATGTGCAAGAACATGAACAGCATTAAGCTGGCGGTCCCAAAAGCAGCTAATGTAGCAAAAAATGCAACGACTTTTACGATAGCTGCTGTGTTGCCGATCGTTTGATGAACGTATTCTTTCATATCTGTCACTTTTGCAGGAGATACCTTTTTTTCAAATATCGCCTTTTTCTCTGCAATATTTACTCCTGGTTTTAGTTGGATTTGAATGGTTTTCCAAAGAGCTGATTGAGGAAATGGCTGTGATATTGCTTTTGCTGTTTTGCCTCCATTGGTGACGTCCTGATAAATACCTGTCACTGTTCTTTGGGTTTCATGACCGTTAGTTACGAGAGTGATTCTTTCTCCTATCTTTTTCTGAAGTGAATCTGCATTTAACACGGATAAGGCAATTTCATCATTCTTTAAAGGCTGTCGCCCTTTTAAATAGGTGAGGGGAAATGCTGAGAGCTCACCTGTTTCTAAATAGAGCGTTTCTAATGAATTCTCCTTTGATTTCGCCTGAAGAGAAGCAGTCTCATAGATGGCTGCTGTTTGAATGCTCCGATCTTCACGAATCATTGATTCTATTTCGTTTGTATTTTTCGTTAGTTGATTTCCTTGGCGTATATCAATTCGGAGGTCACTTTTACCAGAGCCAAGGTATGTGATGAAATTCGGTGATTGTAAGGTATGCCATAGCTGAATAGGCATCAGCATTAAAAATGTACAAAGTGCAATAATACAAGTAATCGTTGTGTACAACTTCTTTCGTGATATCAGGTCTTTTAAACCAAGCCAAAGATGGATCGGTATGAACCTGCTTTTCTTGAGGTGCATAGGTATTTTTTTCTTATGATTCGATGAATGGATACCACCTTGAAGGGCTTGAGCAGCTGATATTTGACCAAACTTTCTTAGGACAGCATAGCTGCAAGAGATGACGATCACTGCCGTAACAATAGAAACAAAAAGCGGAATTAACAAATGAATAAAAGAAGGCTGACTCCCCATGTATTGCTGAATATTGGCCGTAAACATATCACCAAATATAAGTGTTAACACATAGCCTGCTATACATCCTGCACAAGCAAGCACGGCATACTTTCCAACGTATAATTGCTTAATTTTTGTTAAAGGAATCCCAAGTACCTTCAGTATGCCAATTTCACGTTCATCTTCTTCTATAGAAGCCGTCATAGCAAGATGGAGTGAGAGAAGGGCTATACTAATGAGCAGCAGGCAAACAAGCAAAAGAATGGCAATCACCATTCCATCTGTCAATGCGTTCAGCATGCGCAGCAAAGGCAGTGTGACAGCTGGGCCTTGTTGTGGCATCTGTGATGATTGATAGATTGCTTGAAAAGCATCTGTCTGCGCGGCATCATGCAGTAAAAATTCGATTAAGTACTCTTTTTGTTGAAACACTTGATTTATTGCGTCCCAATCCTCGTTATGAAGAAGAAATCTTTTTGAACTGACTAGACTGGGGTTCATTTGTGCATCTCGCAAGAACGCTTTAATGCGAAAGGTGAATTGATTAGCTCCTTTCTCAATCAGTAATGTTTCACCTATGTTGAGATGATACTTTTGTTGAAAATAAATTGGGACAGCCACTTCACCTTTATTGACAATGAGCTTCTCGTTTTGTTGATTTAAAAGAAAATCAAAATTGCGATTTTGCTTCACAAATAAATGATCCATCACACCTGCTTTGGCAGGCTCATGTCCGAACCTGATGTTTGCATGTTCAATTGGTATCATAGGGACGATTTGATGAGCTTTTACCATGGACTGCTTACTTGAAAATGCTTCAATGTCTTTTTCATTTAGGTCGCCGTCATGCATTTGGACAAAGTCTGGCGCTTTAGCAGAATGGAGCAGGCCAGAAATGGATCCATTCAGCTGTACTGTCATTTGAGCGGCACTTGCTGCGAGAAATGAAGTCATCATGATGCAAATAGTTAAACCAATTGAAATAAGACGGTGGCGGGTTAAGTCTTTCTTTATAAAGGCGAATCTCATGAGGCTGATTCCCCTTCATGTTGAAGCATATTTTTTGTTAGGTAGGCTAGGGCAAACATGAAAACACTGACGATTAACACAGTCACATACATGTTGGCTGAAAACGTATTAAACAAGAACCCATACATCATTTGACCAAGCGGAACTGCACATTGAGAAACCATTGTTAGATTGGCCATCACTTTTCCTAATTGCTGATTTGGAGTTTTCTTTTGAATATGTGATATCACAACGACCGAGATCATTGTAAGCAGCATAGCAATTGGAAGACATCCTGCTAAAAAGAGAAAATAAGCTGGATAAGTGCCAAATTGTAGAGCCATAGTCGATGTTGAGAACGCCACAGGCAGTAGGATGATGGCGATGACAAGCATCCAGCGATATAAAGTAGGAATGCGCCAATGCTTCGCTACGAGTCCAACTAGCAGAGCACCTGCGATGACAGCGAACTCAATCAAGCCCATTCCTACTCCATACATGATGTCACTGGTTTTCATTGTAACCCTTAAAATGATTGGGCCACCTACGATAAAAAATGGTGTAAGGATGAAATTTAACATTGCAGCAAGCAGCATGGTTCTTTTTAGAAACGGCTGGCTGCCGATATAAGAAAATCCTTGTTTCATATCTTTTATGAGCACTTTGCCCATAGAATCTGTCAGCGGACTAGAGGAGAAGGGTATTTTTAATCGTAAGAGCATGCACGCAGATAGGAAAAATACGATGGCACTGGCACCTATAATGAATTGACTTCCAATCATTCCGTATAGAACACCACCGATAACAGGTGCGAGAACACCTGAAAGTGCCTGAACGCCATTGACGATGCCGTTCGCTTGTTCTAATTGATCTTCTTTCACTAGCTGTGGAATGCTGGACATCACAGTAGGTGCATAGAACGTACTCATCACACCAAGAAGTATCATGACAGCTCCTATCATGTAGAGTGAATCATTTCCAGATAATAACCAGAAATAAAAAGCAAGAATCATGATGCCGGCGAGGACGTCAAATAAAATCATCAAGTTCCTTCTGTTAAACCGGTCAGCGATTGCACCAGCTAATGGGGAGAGAAGGAACGGGATATTGGATAAAGCGAAAAGTAAGGCAAATAAATCAACTCGTTGTGTCATATCCAGCACATGTAAAGATAGAACAAATCGAATGAGAGAAGATCCGAAAACGGAAATAATCTGTCCGAGAACGAGGTAGATAAAGTGAGATGAATCTCTTTTGAATAATCCATTCATAAATATCACTCTCCTTTTAGACCGACCGTCAGTCTATAATGTATGCAGGATTGGTATTGAAGTGACCAATCACTGATTATTTTCATCCTGCTCACCAGATAATCGCTTCAGCAAGAAGGAAAAGCTACCCTTTTCTGCATGCAATGAGGATTCAAGTATATCGATAAAAGCTAAAGCGCGTTGTATACTTTCTTCGGCTGTCCATTGGAACAGGCCATCATCAAATATGACCTGTGCAGAAGCGAGAAGGAATTCAACCGTCTCTTGCGGATACTTCGTTTTGAATGTCCCTTCCTCTACACCTTGCTGAATGACATCTGCCAACACTGGTGATAGTTCTTTAATGGCTTTAATTAAGCTTTTTTGATGCATTTCTGCATTAGAAGGCTGATGGAACTGATCGATCATCCCCTGTTTATGGCTTCCTTGCTGAGGTGATTGCGCCATGATGATACGAAATAGTTTGTCAACGACTGGAAGGTCTGGATCAGCCGCAATACGCTTTGCCACGATGATATCTTCTTTGATGATCCTGTCAATAATGGCATCCATTACTTCTTCTTTGGATGCAAAGTAGTAATAAAAGGTGCCTTTTGCAATGCCAACGGCTTTTAATATGTCAATAATCGTTGTTTTCTGATAGCCTTTGGTTGAAAAAAGCGCTTCTGCTGCGTTTAATATGTCATTTTTACGTTCCTCAGGATGTTTAACGGTTCTCATAAGGGCATCCTTTCTTTTAACTAGACTGTCGGTCGGTCTTTGATTTGATTAAACACTTTTTAGGGTGTCTTTGTCAATGGCTGGTTTTAAACACTTTGCATTTATTGTTCAAAGACACTATGATACATTGAATGAAAACACCTTCAGGAGAGATGACTCATGCAATTTTTAACCAGAGAATTGGCTCAAGAAATGGTTGAACGTACGATGCATATTTTACATAAAAACATCAATGTGATGAATGCAGATGGTGTCATTATTGGTTCTGGTGAAAGAAACAGGATTGGCCAGAAACATGATGGTGCACGACTTGTTCTGACAAGCGGGAACAGTGTGGAAATTAACCAGGAGACCTCCTTGCGCTTAGAAGGAGTGAGACCCGGGATCAACCTGCCTATTTGCTTTCATGAACAAATAGTTGGTGTGATTGGGATTACTGGTGAGCCAGAGGACATTCGGCATCATGCCGAGCTGGTGAAGATGGCAGCTGAACTGGTGTTAGAGCAATCTTTTCTGCTCGAACGGGTTCAATGGCGTCATCGAATAGAGAGTGAAATTGTCAATCAGTTGATTTCATATTCTGATGTTGGGGATCACCAGCTGAAAAATCGAGCTGCTTGGCTGGGAATGGATTTAGACAAGCGCCGAAGGGCTATTGTTTTTCAGCCAGTTCCATCCTCAGAGGATGCTGTCCATAAATTGATGCATGCGATTCAATATGATAAGAAGGCGGATGATTTACTTGGTATGACCTTTTGTCATGAATTGATTCTTTTAAGTCATTCCATACCTGAACATCAATTAAAGCAGGTGGCAGGTCATCTGCAAAGAACAATGCAAAGAGCAATAGGAGGCCAAGTGCTAGTGGGGGTAGGGACTGTCGCTGACGACATCAGCCAGCTGCCAATTTCTTTTCAGCATGCGAGAGAAGCCCTGAGATTAGGGAAAGCTCTTGATCCGGAAGAAAGTATGTATTTCTTTGAGTCTTATCAGCTGGAAAGCTTATTCATGATTGCGGGAATTGCTGAAAAGAAAAGTCGATGGACTGACTTTTACAAGCCGCTGACACAAGAAGCAGAGCTCGCCCATACATTAAGGGTTTACATTGAAGAGGGCGGTGATTTGCAGAGCATTGTTGATCGTTTATTTATTCATCGGAATACATTGCGTTATCGTTTAGACAAAATTCAAGAATTGACCGGAAAAGACCCTCGTCATGTAAAACAGTTAATCGAGCTTTATATGGCGCAGCTAATGAATCAACTATCTTGATTGTGCAAATGCACAATTGAGTAGAGTGATAAATGAAAAAAGTTCATCCAGATTCACAACACAATCCCTTTGGGTAAACGCTTACAATTGGAGAAAGATATTTTTAGGGGGATTGAGGATGAGTGGAGATGTAACGGTAAGTACTTTGGGAGCCATGGCGGCGCTTGTGATCGCGATTGTTCTCATTCTAAAAAAAGTATCACCTGCTTATGGCATGCTGGCAGGTGCATTTATAGGTGGCTTGGTTGGCGGTGTAGATATTGTTCAGACCGTCAACGTCATGATGGAAGGTGCTAAAGACATGATTCCAGCTGTCCTTAGAATTATGGCGGCAGGTGTACTGGCTGGTGTTCTCATTGAGTCGGGTGCAGCGTTATCGATCGCTGAGGCCATCGTGAGAAGGCTTGGTGAGGCGAGGGCACTATTAGCACTCGCACTTGCAACGATGATTTTAACAACAGTGGGCGTTTTTGTAGATGTTGCGGTTATTACGGTAGCGCCCATTGCACTAGCCATTGCCAAACGCGCAAAGCTCTCAAAAACGGGAATTCTTCTTGCTATGATTGGAGGCGGGAAGGCAGGAAATATCATGTCACCGAATCCGAATGCCATTGCCGCTTCAGATGCTTTTGGTGTACCTCTGACTTCAATGATGGCTGCAGGTGTCATTCCAGCTGTGTTCGGGCTGGCGGTTACATATGTATTAGCTAAAAAGCTTGCAAACAAAGGGACACCTGTTCTTGAAGAGGAAACCGGGCAAAGTAAAGTTCAAATACCTGCTTTTTTTCAAGCACTGGCTGGTCCGCTGGTTACCATTTTATTGTTGGCTTTAAGGCCGCTTTTTCAAATCAATATAGATCCAATGATCGCCTTACCAATTGGAGGGATTGTAGGCGCTCTTTTCATGAAAAAAGGGAAATTTCTCAATGATTATGCGATGTCGGGGCTTCATAAAATGTCAGGTGTCGCGATTATGTTATTAGGGACAGGTACATTAGCAGGAATCGTATCGAATTCTTCCTTAAAAGATGTGTTTATTCAGGCACTTGAAGCATCGGGTTTACCTCCATATTTACTTGCACCAACTTCAGGGATATTTATGTCAGCCGCTACTGCTTCGACAACAGCTGGCACGGCGGTAGCGAGTGGTGTGTTTAGCGGAACACTGATTGGGCTTGGTGTGTCTGCTCTTTCAGGGGCAGCCATGATTCATGCTGGCGCAACAGTACTTGACCATATGCCGCACGGGAGCTTTTTCCATGCAACAGCAGGAAGTGTTCAAATGGATATTAAAGAGCGTTTAAAGCTCATGCCTTTTGAATCGTTAATCGGTTTGACGTTAACCGTTGTATCGACCATTATTTTTGGCGTTTTCCAGCTGTTTGGCTAAAGGACATGATAAGAAATGAGGGGCTGATAGGATGAAAATTGTGATCGCACCAGATTCATTTAAAGAAAGTTTGTCTGCTTATGAGACAGCATGTGCCATTGAACGAGGATTTCGTTCTATTTTACTAAACGCAGAGTATATCAAACTGCCAATGGCAGATGGCGGAGAGGGAACTGTTCAATCGTTGGTTGATGCGACGGGCGGGCACATTGTTCATCAAGTGGTCACGGGCCCGCTTGGTGAGCCTGTGGATGCTTTTTTTGGCATGTTAGGAGACAGTCAGACTGCTGTCATAGAGATGGCTGCAGCCTCTGGATTACACCTTGTTCCGCGAGAAAAACGTAATCCGTTATGGACGACATCGAGAGGAACTGGTGAATTAATACTTGCAGCGCTGGATAAAGGAGCGAAGCATGTGATCATTGGGCTTGGCGGAAGTGCAACAAATGATGGCGGTGTTGGAATGATGCAAGGATTAGGTGCAGCTTTCCTTGATAAAACAGGACATGCACTGACGTCAGGCGGCGGGGCACTTCATCAATTAGCTTCAATTGATTTATCTGGACTCGATCCAAGACTGCAATCCGTCCGGCTGGAGGCGGCTTGTGATGTGGATAATCCTTTAACAGGTGAGAGAGGAGCGTCTGCCGTTTTCGGCCCTCAAAAGGGAGCAGATGAAGAAATGGTTCAAGTGTTAGACAAGAACCTAGCTCATTTTGCACGAGTAGCTGAAAAGCAGTTCAATGTATCCTTTGAAGATGCAGCAGGGGCAGGAGCGGCTGGAGGACTTGGTGCGAGTTTATTAGGCTTTTTAAAAGCCGATTTGCAAAGAGGAATCGATATTGTGCTGAAAGCTGTTCATTTTGATGACATCATCAAGGAGGCAGACCTTGTCATTACGGGAGAAGGCCGAATTGACCGGCAGACCATTTATGGAAAAACGCCAATCGGCGTAGCCAAAGCAGCGAAGCAGTATAATCTACCCGTGATTGCCATCGCAGGCTCTCTTTCAAAAGACAGTGCAGTCGTACATGATCATGGAATTGATGCACTTTTTAGTATTGTTCCAGGTATTACCTCTCTTTCTGAGGCGATACGCGATGCAAATCTTCATGTAGAGAGAACAGCTCGGAATATCGCAGCTTTGTTAGAATTTGGAATAAAAAAGTAAAAGGTGAAAAATGTTTCCTTTTCTATCACATTCCTTCTATGAGAAATGTGGTAAAATCGATATAAATGATGTAGAAAGTTGGAGGAAACAAAAATGTCTAATCTACCGAATTGTCCTTCGTGCAGCTCACCTTATACATACGAGGACGGCAGTCTGCTGGTTTGTCCTGAGTGTGCGCATGAATGGTCACTTGAACAAGAGCAAGCGGCAGAGGAACAGCTTGTTGTCAAAGATGCGAATGGGAACCTGTTAAGTGATGGGGACACGGTCTCTGTTATTAAAGACCTAAAAGTAAAAGGTTCTTCATCCGTTTTGAAAATAGGAACGAAGGTCAAAGGCATTCGTTTAGTGGAAGGCGATCATAACATTGATTGTAAAATCCCTAGCTTCGGCGCAATGAAATTAAAATCAGAGTTTGTGAAGAAGATATAATGTATGAAAGGAGGCTGTAAGAGGCCTCTTTTCTTTATTTATAGGTGAAAGGAATAATCTCAAACAAAATTCCATACATATATACCTGTTGAAAAAGGTTCATTTTTTAAAAAATCAAGCCTCTTTTCACATAAAAATCCGCAGTTTTCTTAACCCTACCTTAAAAAAGGCAGATGATTCGCTAAATTTTGGCTAATCCCCTTCACAACTTTTGGGCATTGCTGTACCATATGGAAGTGTATTTCTATTTTTGACGGATCATGGTGTTTATCAGGAAATAGAATGATAGATGATACTTAGACAAAGAAGGAGAGGTAACGTGACGAACGTTTTAGAACTGCATAATGTATCTAGGCATATTCGCGGGAAAAAGATTGTTCAAGACTTGAGCTTTTCTGTCCAAGCGGGCGAAGTCTTTGGCTTCTTAGGACCAAATGGTGCAGGGAAAACAACAACCATTCGTATGATGGTCGGTCTTTCTCCCATTACATCTGGTGACATTCTGATTAATGGTCATAGTATTCAAACCTCCTATCAGCATGCCATCCAAGATGTCGGTGCCATTATTGAAAACCCAGAAATGTATAATCACTTAACGGCAAGACAAAATCTTGTTCACTTTGCCAGAATGAATGGGAAAGTGGATGAAGCGCGAATTGATGAGCTGTTAGAGCTAGTCAGCTTACAGCATGTGAAACATAAACGTGTGAGTACATTTTCATTAGGAATGAAACAGCGATTGGGCATTGCGCAGGCACTCATACATAGACCGAAACTGCTAATCTTAGATGAACCAACCAATGGACTTGATCCTGAGGGGATTCGAATGATACGAGATTACTTGAGAAGGCTCGCAAAGGAAGAAGGGCTGGCTGTTATTGTTTCAAGTCACCTCATGTCAGAGATGGAATTGATGTGTGATCGCTTTGCAATTATCCAAACAGGAAAGCTAGTTGCCATTGAGGATCAGCGTGCTGAGACGAAGCAGGATGATTTGGTTAATTATCGAATGAAGGTAGCAGCCGGGGAGCTTGAAGAAGCACAGGAGCTTATTGGTGCATTTGAGGAAGGCGTCACTGTAAGAGAAGAGGAGCAGTACTTATTCTTCTCTATGCTAGAAGAAAAAATGCCAGAATTAATTCGTCATTTGAGCAGCGCGTCTATTCATTTGTACGAAATTAAAATCGAAAAACAAACCTTAGAAGATAAGTTCTTAAGCTTAACAGGTAAAAAGGAGGCAGACGTATGATTCGCCTCATTCAAAACGAGTGGATGAAGATCAGTTATCGTATTGGTACTTGGATTATGGTTGGGCTTCTTGTATTAGGTATGGTTGCCACGCTGATCTTTGCAGTGAAAACAAATGACAAAGATCAAGCTTCAGGTGATTGGAAGACTGAACTGCAAGCGATCAATAAAGCAAACAAGGAAGAATTGAAAGAGGATAATATAGGATTTTATAAGAGATCCCTTGAAAGCGAAATAGCAATCAATGAGTATCGAATCAAGCATAATTTACCTCCTGTAGATCAATTCGGTAAAAATGCATGGACTTATGTGAAGATCAATGCTGATTTGCTTCAGCTGGTCGGTGTATTTGTGATTATCATTGCAGCGACGATTGTCTCGGCTGAATATAAGCATGGTACAATTAAATTATTACTCATCCGTCCACCATCAAGAATGAAAATTCTTTTATCTAAATACTTTACCGTTCAACTTTACTCTCTATTTCTGATCGCGGTCCTATTTATCCTGTCATTTATTCTAGGTGCGATCTTCTTTGGACTTAATCATGATTATGTGTACTTGTCCTATCAAAATGGTAAAGTCATTGAACAATCTCAGCTTACAAATATGGTGTCATATTATTTGGCACATTGTGCTATGTTTGTTGTACTAGGAACACTTTCTTTTGCCATTTCAACGGTATTTAGAAGTGAGGCCCTTTCTATTGCGATTAGTGTGTTAGCTTATATTGTTGGAGCATCCATCACAAGCATTTTGATGTTCTTCTTTGATTGGGCGAAATACTTATTGTTTGCCAACGATCCTGCACAATATTTCGCGGACACACCTACTTTTATTGAAGGTATGTCTCTAGGATTCTCATTAATCGTCCTAGTCATCTATTGGGCTATTTTCTTAGCCATTGCCTTAATCGTCTTCCAAAAGCGAGAAGTGAAAACAGGTTAATTTAACTTTTTAGGAGGTTTACACATGATGAAACGTAAAGGTGAAAAAATTATGGGGATTATTAGTATTGTCCTCAATGCCATTGGTGTTGGGTTTGGGGCATTAATCCTTTCTGTGGGTCCATCTTTTTATGATGAAATCAATGAAGTGTTAAAAGAGGAAGGAGAAACATTGCCGATCGAAACGCTTCAGGCTTCGGTTCATGCATTTGGTACTCAGTTCATGGTCGTTTCCGCAATTGCGGCTGTGCTGTCGATTGTTGGTGTGATTTTCTTGAAAACTGACCGCCGTGCCGTGCTATCAGGTATTCTTTTCTTGGTTTCTGCTGTGACTCTTTTAATTGGAACAGTTGGCCTTGCATTCGTTCCAATGGTTCTATTGTTTATCATTGGATTAATGTCTCTTATTAGAAAGCCGAATACAGACATTCACACAAGTGAATATCCTTCATAATGATAGAAAAGACATGCGCATATCCGCGCATGTCTTTCTTTTTAAATGATGCCAATCAGCATCGCCACGAACAGAAGGATAATACTGAATCCCCACATCCAAAAGAAAGAGTAGCGGATGTGTTTCCCCATATCAACCCCTGCAAGACCTACAGCGAGCCAAACAGCGGGAGCAAGCGGGCTGACAAAGGTTCCGATGATGTTCCCAATCATCATGGCATATGCCGCAGAAGTGCCTGGTACGCCAACTTCAGATGTAATGGATTCAACAATTGGCAGAAGGGCGTAATAATAGGCATCTGTACTTGTCAGCATATCCAGCGGCACCCCAAGCAGCCCAACAATGATATGTAAAAATGGCAGCAAGAAGGCTGGTAAAATGTGAATACTGTCCACAGCAATGGCTTTCAGCATCCCCGTGCCTTCAAGAATTCCTAAAAATGACCCTGCGGAGAAAATGACAGCCGCCATCATCAGCGCACTAGGTGCGTGTGCCTTAATTCTTTCCATTTGCAGATTCACATTCGGAAAGTTAATCAATAGTGCCAGTGACAGGCCAATCATAAACATAAAACTAGCAGGAATCACGTTCAACACGAGAAGCACGACAACAGATACAAATAGGATGAGGTTGACCCAGATGAGATGATAACGCTTTAAAGAGGCGTCTCCCGTTTCACTAATAGACTGAATGGCACGATCCCAATCTGCACCTTCTAGTTGAACCGCAGCTATTTCATTTGCAGCAATTTTCACCCGAATTCGTTTTTCTTCCCTTTTTCCTAAAATGAATGCCATCCCTAATACGAGCACAACGCCAATGAGCTGAATTGGAATGAGTGGCACCCACAGTTCAGAGGGATCCATATTTAGGACACTTGCTGCCCGTCCAGTCGGTCCGGCCCATGGAATCATATTGGTTAATCCGGCACTCGTCCCGATTAATAACAGCAGCAAATAAGGACTCATATGTAATTTTTTATAAAGCGGAAGCAGTGCAGGTACAGTTAATAAAAAGGTCGTAGCCCCTGCTCCGTCTAAGTGTGCGATAACCCCAATTAAAGCAGTTCCCATTGCAACTGTGACAACATTTCCTTTTGTCAGCTTGATTAAAGCTTTAATTACAGGTTCAAAGAACCCTGTATCTTGCAAAATGCCAAAAAATAAAATGGCGAAGATAAACATGGTCGCCACCGGCAATACTTTGATAATCCCTTCCTCAAAGAAGGTTTGAATGTCATTGATCCCAAATCCCGCGATGAGTGCCCCTATTAAAGGCACCATGACCATGGCGACAATTGGACTTGCTTTCCCCCAAATCAGCAGCACAACAATCGTTAAAATAATCAACAATCCAACAAACGTTAACATAAGCCCCTCCCCCTGCAAATAAACCGTTTACATTTATCTATTCTTTTCATCCAATGCACTCCCATAGGTGCATTGAAAAAAAAGATTATCAAATTTATGAGTATGAAGCAACCGCTTTCATACCTATACAATGGTAAAAAAGGATGGAGAGACCAGTCGTAATGCGGCATCAAATATTGCAAAAAAATTTAGATAAAAAATAACTAATAAATTCACAGCGATAAATATGGGTATATATACTCATTAAAATCAAAAAGCGCCCAATAAATGGACGCTTCTTTCAATTATTTTTTCAGGATGACGTACTCGTAAGGATCAAGTTGAAGCTGCTCAGGCACTTGTTGGCCAGTCAGTATATTCTCATAGCTTGCCTCTGAATCTAGTGACATGTTCTGCTGCTCTTCTGAAAAATTCATCAAAAACACATAGTCCTGCGTACCGTCTGTTCGTTTTTGTACACTGACTCCTTCTGGAATTGCAGTGGATAGGACGGGCTGTATGCCAATGCCTGCGATAAGGTCTTCGTAAAACTCATCATAAAAAGCCTGTTCATTTTCTGAGGCCATATAGTATGCCTTCCCTTTTTCTAATGAACGGACAGTCAGGGCTGGCTGTCCTTCGTAGCAGCCATTCTCAAAATGCCCTAGCACAGAGGCCGTTTCAGGATGTATGGATTCGCAATATTGTCCGACATGATAGGTGCGTCCATTCCCTGTCGTCATTAACACATGTTCATCTGGCATCAAAGTGTTGATTTCCTCTGCCCAAATGCCAAGTACATGGCGGAGAGGACCAGGGAAACCGCCGAGGAAACAGAGATCATTTTCATCGACCATGCCGCTCCAGTAAGTCGCGATAAAAATGCCGCCCTCTTTGACAAAGGCTTCAATTTTTTCTGCAACGCCTGGTTTGATCATATAGAGCATTGGCCCAATGAGCACACGATAGGATGAGAAATCCTTTTCCATCCCGACAATGTCAACAGGGATGCCTTTTTTCCAAAAGCTTCGATAGTGAGTTTGACAAGCCTCTACATATCGTTTGTTTGTATTATTTAAGCCTTGCGCATCATCAATGGCCCAGTGGTTTTCCCAATCGTAAATGATGGCAACCTCTGGCTGAACGGATGTGCCCGCAATTGGCTGCAACTGCTCCAGTTGTTTTCCTAGATCAGCTACCTCTTGAAACACGCGCGTATGTTCATGGCCAGAATGATCGACAACGGCACCGTGGAATTTCTCAGAGGCGCCTCGACCTTGCCGCCACTGGAAATAAAGCACGGAGTCTGATCCGTGGGCAATGGCCTGCATGGCAGAAAGGTGTGCCATGCCTTGATGTTTGACCTTGTTGACTTCATGCCAGTTCACAAGGCTCGGCGTACTCTCCATGACGAGAAACGGCTGTCCGTCCTTTAATGAACGATACAAATCATGTACAAAGGCGACGTTTGATGCTAATTCGGCCGTTGTTTCTCTGCCGCTATGCCAAGCAGGATAGCTATCCCATGAGATCACATCGACCTCTTTAGCAAATTGATGATAATCCAGCCCAAGGAATGGACGCATATGTGGATAGTCACCCATAAAGTTCGTGGTTACTGGGATATGAGGCGTCAATTCCCGCAGCGGTTCAATTTCATTTTGATAAAAATTAATCGTTTGCGCTGTGACAAAGCGTTTCCAATCCAGGTTCATGCCGTGAATCATGTGCTCCCCGTGTGGTGCGGGAGACTCGATTTGTGACCAATCACTATACGTGTGGCTCCAAAATCCTGTCCACCATGCTTGATTCAAAGCCTCAAGATCATGATTGTATTTGTCCTTCAAATAGTCTCGAAATGCTTCCTGGCAAAGATCGCAATGACACTCGCCGCCGTACTCATTTGAAATGTGCCACATGATCAGTGCTGGATGATCCTTGTAGCGTTCCGCAAGCAGCCGGTTGAGTGTGTTCGTTTTCTCTCGATAAACCGGAGAGGTGAAGCAATGATTATGGCGCAGTCCATGTAAGTTACGCTGACGATTCGCTTCGACGCGCAATACTTCTGGATATGTTTGCGACAGCCAAGCAGGTCTTGCCCCGCTTGGCGTAGCGAGAATGGCGTGTGCCCCCTGCGCTGCCAAGCGGTCCATAATGTCATCCAGCCAAGCAAAGTCATATTGACCTTCTTTTGGCTCTAGCTTACTCCATGCGAATATGTTGATGGAGAATGTTTGACAGTGTGCAAGCTTCATTAATCGAAAATCTTCGTCAATGATCTCTGGCATATGGAGCCATTGATCTGGATTGTAATCGCCACCATGCAAAAAGCCTTTCACATTTGGGTGAACGAGTGGGTAACGCTTTCCCATTTTGTCACGTCCTATCCTTTTAGTTACGGTGTCATTTGTTTAAATACATCAAGAGAAGGTAGTGCTTTTCCGTTGAAATCAAACATCGCTTGATTTTCCCACGCATTTCCGACAGTACCGGTGGTTTGAATATAAGCGAGCCCGTATTGACTAGACCACGGAGCACCTTTCGCTGGAATCCAAAGCGGCTCCCAATAAAAGAATCCTTTTCCGCGGTTGTTGTTTACTTTTGAAATCTTTTCGGATAGATCTCGTATAAAAGATGCCTGGCCTTGAGGTGAGGCTGGATAGCCGGCTGTGTTGACAGAGTCTTGATTAAATGAGTTATCTAGGTTGTCACCGTTTGCTGTCGTAAAGCCGTAAGCAGTTTCCACCACGATGACGTCTTTGTTATAGCGGGCACTAATATCATTCATATTGGACGTAAGACCGCTAAAGCCGCCGTCCCAATACGGGTAATAAGATAAACCGATTGTATCGAATGAGACGCCTCGTTTTGTGATTTCATCAAACCACCAGCGGGATGCACCATTGTCTCCGCCATGTGCAAGGTGAAGCATGATTTTGATGTTTGAATCGACAGAGCGGACGGCATTTGTGCCAGCTTTTAGCAAAGCAGCGAGCCGATCAAATTCACCACCGCCTTCACCCCAGCTTTTTCCGTTTGGCCACAGCATACCTGAGTTCAACTCATTCCCGACCTGAACCATATTCGGCAAGGCATTTTGCGCTCTCATCGCTTTGAGCACATCGCCTGTGTAAGTGCCGACTGCTTTTTCTAAATCACTTTGTGAGAGGGACGCCCACGCTTTCGGTTTGAATTGTTTACCCGGATCCGTCCAGAAATCACTATAGTGAAAATCAAGCAGCACTTTCATATTTTGTGCTTTTGCACGTTTCGATAAAGCGATGGCTGTATTGAGATCATTTGTCCCGCCGTTATAGGCACGGTCTTGATTGTCATATGGATGGTTCCACAGTCTGATACGCACATAGTTGACGCCTTTATCCTTTAATAGCTTGAGCGGATCAACCTGCTGTCCGTTCTGGTTGTAGTATCTGCCACCGCTTTTCTCTACTTCTGCAAGCATAGAGATATCGGCTCCTTTGATGAAATCACCTTGCAATCCATTGATCGGCTGAACAGAAATCGCATCTGCCTTAGCTTCAGGCAAAACACCTAACCCTATCAGAAAGAAAAAGGCAACAGTGACAAGCAACCATTTCTTCATCAAATCTCCCCTTATCCTTTTGTCCCGCCTTGTGTGAGGCCGGACACAAATTGTTTTTGTAAAACAAGGAACAATAAAGCGACTGGAATCGCAATGAGTAAAGCCCCGGCTGCAAAGGTCGTGTAGCTGGCACCCATTTTATCTGACACAAGATTGTACAGACCGATTGGGAGCGTATACATTTCGGGTGAGCGGACAATGACACTGGAGATGATGAAATCACCCAGTGGTCCTGTAAATGAGTTGATCGCGACAACAGCTAAGATGGGCTTAGCGAGCGGCATAATAATTTGGATAAAAATCCGGAAATGCCCTGCGCCATCCATTCTGGCTGATTCATCGAGATCCTTCGGAATCGCATCAAGATAGCCTTTCATTAAATACGTATTCATCGGAATTTGTCCACCTGCATAAATCAAAATCAGGGCAAGGTGGCTATTAATGAGTCCAAGCATTTGAGCAAGAACAAAAATCGCAATCAGCGCTGAAAATTGAGGAATCATTTGCAGCAGCAAAAAGAGCATCAGCCCATTTTTCCGTCCTTTGAAGCGGAATCTGGAAAAGGCATAGCCTGTAAAACTAACAAGAATCAGCGTTAAAACCATAGTGGCAATACTGATCTTCATTGAGTTCCAATACCATTTTGCATAAAGTGCCCCCTGACCGAAGAACAGCTCGGTGAAATGGCTGAACGTTGGATTCTTCGGAAACATACTGGTACTCATCAGGCTGTTCCCAGGATTAAAGGAAGCACCGATCGTCCAAAGCAGTGGATATAGAATACAAATGGAGGCAATGAAAAGGATAAAATAAGTGATGCTCAGGCGAATGAGCTTATTTTGTTTTGATCCCATATCACATCATGTCCTCCTCTTTGAATGAATTCGTTCTCTTAAACTGCCAGAGTGCAATGGCGATGACAAAGATTGAAAGTAAGATCGTGACTGCGGCAGCAAGTGCATATTGAGAAGACTGCATCGTGAGTTTGTAAATCCAAGAAACCAAGATGTCCGTTCCCCCAGCAGTTGAGCCAGCCACAGGCGGTCCTCCACCATTAAATAAGTAGATGATATTAAAGTTGTTAAAGTTAAACGTATATTGCGTGATTAATATAGGCGCAATGGAATAAAGGACAAGCGGTAACGTGATGGACCGGAATTTCTGAAAGAAGTTTGCCCCATCAATGGTCGCAGCTTCGTATAGATCCTCTGGAATCGCCTGTAAAACACCGGTTGTCATAATGAAAACAAAAGGGAATCCAAGCCAAGACTGCATCGCGATGAGGGCGATTTTGCTCCAAAATGGATCTGTTAGCCATGGTTTTGGATCAATCCCAATCGATGCAAAAAGTGTGTTGTTAATGGCTCCAAATGTATCGTTGAACAGTCCGGCAAACACCAAAATGGTCACAAAACCTGGAACAGCCCAAGGAAGAATCAAAATCGTTCTAAAAAAACGTTTTCCCTTTAAATCCTTCTGGTTGAGCAGAACCGCTAGAAAGATGCCAATGGCACATTGAAGGGTCGACGCAGCCAACGTCCATACGACGGTCCAGCCAAGTACATCAATGAAAGTGTCTCTCCAAATATCAATTGAAAAGATATTTTGAAAGTTCTTAATCCCTACCCAATCAATCAGATTGGCAGGAGGCGAGTGGTATAGATCGTAGTTCGTAAAAGCCAGCGCAAAGCTGAACATAATAGGAAAGACAACAGAGAATAGAAGTAAAAAGAAAGCAGGAGTGCTCATTAAGTAAGGAAAGCCTTGGTCGATAAGCTGATGATATTGAGCTCGGATGGAATGAAGCGGATCCCCTTGATCACGTTTTTTTCCGTTTATAAAAGCGTCACGCATCATGAGTACGTAAAAGCCGATACCAAAACCAGCTGTTAACAGTGCAATAATCCCTTTTGCCAAAAGAAAAACAGAGTTGTCACGAGGCAGCATCGTACCTAGTGTGAACAGCCCCCAGAAGCCAATATTAAATAAATCATAAAATACGATGATAAAAGAGACGCCGAATAGGAAAAAAAGTGCCCCTTTGCCGTACTGTTTATTGTATATCTGCCCCATCCCGGGTATAAGGGAGAACATTAGCGCCCGTCTCCGGTGTGTCTTTGATTCCACTATGTGTGTGCGGTCTAGTTCAAGGTTACCCGTCACGTCTAACACCTACTTCATATGAAATTAGATCAAATACGGGCAGCTTGATAGACTTAAAGGCTACCCGTGTTTGATAATTATTTGGAGTGATTTGCTTTGATTTGAGAGTCGATTTGATTGACCGCATCATCAAATGCCTTTTTCACATCTGTTCGTCCGGTTGCAATGAGGCCTAATGCGCTGTCAATCGGCTTCCACACCTCTGCCATTTCAGGGGTATTCGGTGTCAGTGTGGCATATTTCGTTTGTTTTGAAACAGCATCCGCATTGACGTTTTCAGTAATAATTGGATCCTTCATCAGCTTTTTCACTGGTGGAATTTCCTCTGTTACTTCAAATCGCTTCTTCGAATTTTTTTCATTCGTGATAAACTCAACAAATTTCTCAGCAAGGTCTTTATTTTTAGAATAAGAGGAGACGTTGTAGCTCTTTACACCTAAGAATGAACTCATATGCTTTCCGTTCGGGAGTGTTGGCAGCTCTGTTACGCCATAGTCAATTCCAGCTTCTTTATATGGACCAAATGACCATGGACCAGAAATGACAGCTGCCGCCTTTTTCTCTGTGAATAAGGAGTTGAGGACATTGATTCCTTGTTCACCAATGATACCTTTCGGGAAAAGTCCTTCGCTAAAGAATTTTTGAATGTATTTTCCGCCTTCGATGGCGCCATTGTTGTTCAGGCCAATATCATTCACATCATAGGAGCCATCGCTTTTCTGTTTGAAAATATAGCCCCCTGATCCGCCTAACACACTTTGTGCATAGTAAATTTCATCCCATTTCGCAACAAAACCGTATTTCCCGTCTTTTGTCAGCTTTTTCGAAAGGTCATACCAGTCATCAAGTGTAGTTGGTGCCTTTTTGACAAGGTCTTTGTTATAGAAAAGCACAGTCGTTTCAACGGATTTCGGAAGGCCATACAGCTTGCCGTCTACCGTTTGTGATTGAATGGATTCGTCTGTAAAGGAATCGATTACTTTTTGATCAGGCTTGATTTCCTGTAACAGCCCCTCAGTGACAGCTGATCCAATTTGATCGTGAGGCATTGTGATGACGTCTGGGCCTGTCCCGGCTGCTCCATCAAGGCGGAGAGCTTCGATTTGGTCAGCATACGCTTTTTCGACCACTTTGATTTTCACATTGTTTTGTTTTTCGAATTCTTTTACAGCGTCTTGAATCCCATCAGACTTTTTGACATCCTCCCATACTAGCAAGGTCTTTGTACCTGTAGATGCTGGCTGACTCCCGCTTGAATTGTCATCTCCTGGCCCGCATGCTGAAAGCAGAAGCACAGCAGTACCAACGACTGCTGATAATGTCGCCCATTTTCCCTTTTTCATTGGTAATCCCCTCTCGTTCTTTTTTCACAGATGATAAGAAAACGCTTTCTTAATGTGAGAATATCAACTTAAGTAAAAAAAGTAAACATATTTTATTAAATTTATTAAGTAAAATTTTTTACTCATATAGAGAGAAAAGAAGCCCTCCATATTAGGAGGGGCTTCCAGTTGATTATATGGTGCTTTTTCGAAAAACAGGCTCTGAGGCAATCAGAACAGTTTTAGGCAATGTTCTGCCGTCCACAAGTCTTTCTAAAAGTAAATCGATCGCTGTCTCACAAAGTAATGACGTATGGATATGATACGTGGTGAGCGGCGGCGACACATATTGAGATACATGAATATCGTTGATACTAAAAACGCTGACGCGATTCGGCAGAGAAAATCCGCGCTCATTTAATGCTTGTAAGCAGCCAATGGCAAGAGGGTCACTAGCGACACAAAAAGCGGTGGGCAGATCATCACCAAGCTCATCAATCGCCTTCATCATGAGCGCATAGCCTTCATCGACTGAGAAATGGTGGCCGATATAGACCAATCGCTCATCAAGCATATGGCGGGCAAGCATGTATTCACGGAAAGTCGTTTCACGAATATCTGGAATGTGCACATTCGTATTGAGATCAAGATCTGTGCCGCCAATGAATCCAATGGATGAGTGTTCTTTTTCGATAAAAGAATCGACGATCTTTTCAACAATTCGTTTCAGGTTCGGCTTTACAGAATCAAAACGATCTTCATCCGGTGTCGTATCAATAAAGACAATGTGCGGAGTGACCGCATATAATTGGTCAAGCTCTGACGTTTTAAATCGGCCGATGGCGATGATCCCTTCTGTAGCAGGATCAATGGAATGAAGCCCATCAGAAGGATTGTAAGCGGTGACATTTAAGCTCCGAGTATTGGTGAGTTCCTCAATGCCGAGTCGAATGGATTTAAAATAAATATCTTCAAGCTCTTCCTTTTCGGTCATCCAATAGAGAAAGGCGATTTTTTTTAATGAATGTTTGAATGTCTTCTTTTGGTAGGACAAAGCTTCTGCGGCGGCATATACTTTTTCGCGTGTTTGATCGGTGACAGATAGGTTGGGATCTTGGTTCAGTACGCGAGATACCGTTGCAATGGATAAGCCTGCTTTTTCTGCAATGTCCTTTATTTTAGCTGCCAAATCAGCACCTCCTATAGAAAATATCTCCTCTTAGTATAGAGTCTTTAAAAAAATTAGTAAATATTTTTATTAAATTGTTTTCGTTTAGGCGGTTCTTTACGTGCTGGAAAGGAATTAGTAAGATATATATATGTAAGGTGTTGGATTAAGATTTCTGATAGGAGAGGGACCGATGTATTACGATGCACTGAAGACATTTGTAACAGTGGTGGAGGAGAAGAACTTTACAAAAGCAGCCCAAAAGCTGCGGATTTCTCAGCCGAGTGTTAGTCTTCATATTAAGAACTTGGAGCAGGAATTCCAGACCGTTCTGCTGAATCGTTCGCCAAAGCAATTAACCGTTACACCAACTGGGGATATGCTGTACCATCGATCAAAACAAATCATTCGTCTCTATGAACAGGCGAAGCAGGACATTTATGAGCATCATCATTTGGCAAGAGGAAAGCTGACCATCGGGGCGAGCTTCACAATTGGTGAGTATGTGCTGCCGCAAATATTGGCGGAGTTTCATCAGCTCTATCCGCATGTTGATATTGAGGTGGTCATTGATAATACAGAGGCGATCGCCGGACACGTCCGTTTATTCCATGTCGATATCGGTTTGATCGAAGGACAAACCAATGACAAAGAGCTTTCTGTAGAAACTTTTCTAGAGGACGAGCTGTATATTGTGGCGCCATTAGATCATCCTTTTGCCAAGAAAAAAGATGTCACCATTGATCAATTACAAAACGAAACATGGATCACGAGAGAAGAGGGATCAGGGACAGGAGAATATTTACAGCATGTCCTGAAATCAAATGGACTGAAAGCACGAACCTTTGTGACCTTTAGCAGCAATCAAGCCATTAAAGAAGCTGTGATCCACGGAATGGGTCTTTCTGTTTTATCTAAATATGTCCTCCAGCGAGGCAGCATTGGCGGTGAATTGGCTGTTATTTCTGTGAGAGGCATGGATTTCAAACGAAAATTCTCCTATGTCGAGTCACCGATGACTGGGGGAAATAAAAATAAGGAATTGCTCGTTGAATTGTTAAGGAAAGAGAAAAAAGGAGCTTCTCCACAATAGGAGAAGCTTCTTTTTTTATAACCCTTTGATTTTAATTTCATCGACTGGAAGGAAGATTTCACCTGTATCTGTATATTTCATGGTGACCTGATCGCCCTCTTTTAAATAGATGACGAGAGGTTCTTTTTCAGATGACATAGTGTAGCTTTTTCCATCGTCTAGCAGGAAGGTGACGGTTGTATAATCACCGGTCTTTTCTTTGTAGACTCGTTTGACCTTTCCTGCTGCTTCTTTCTTTTCTTGCTTAGAGGAACTGTTAACGGTACCGCCGCCTTTTTGCAGAGCTGTTTTATAGGCTCTCAGTGCTTCGTTTGGTGTAGAAGCGTACGCAGCGATTTCTGGATTGGCTGCAGAAACGATAAAGTAGTTTTGCAGGAATCCATTTGAATCGAGAACCGGTGTGAGCCAGCTGGCTTCACCATAGAAATTATAGAGAATCGGCATGCGCCCTTTCCATTTCTTCTCGATGAATCGTTTCTCAATAATTTGCAGAGCGCCCTGAGAATCCATATAGGATTCTTCAAGATTTCCGGTATAATAAGTCGCTTTTCCTGTCCGGGCATTTGTGAGGGCATATCCGAGCATGGAATCAACGCCCTCTTTCGGACTTGTGAAATCTGTGAAGTAATACATATCTCCTTTTGAATCAAACACTGGGCTCACATTGGCTTCCGTTCCTTCATCGGAAGGCAGCTTTACATCTGACTTCCCAAACATACTGTTCCAGAACCCGTGAATATAGTTTCCGAAATAGCTGTTTTGCAGGCTGACCGCCTCTGGTGAAACAGCACCGTCGATAAAGGCAGGTACTTGATCTAGAGCATATTTCTTCGTGGCACCCGTTTTGGCATCAACAACGACCACACCGGAAGCTTTAAAGCCGTTTCGTGCAGAGATGAAATCGCCATACGTTTGAATGTAATAAGGCTTGCCGTCATCATTGATTTCCAGCTGTGTATCGCCGTAGAAAATCAAATCTGGGTACTGGAGACGGATATGCCGCTCAATTTCTTTGTTGAAATAGGAGGAAGGCGTATAAACCATCTCCGTCTTCACGAACTTTGGATTAGCAGATGAGTCAGTCGCGCTTAATGTAAAGTAACCCGGCGTGCTGCCTGCACGAATCCATTTAAAGAAGTCCGAGAATTCCACCGGAGCGATGTAAACATACTCACCGTTGACCTTCTGAATTTGCAAGCTGCCAAGCTCATAGTAGCTTGTATTTGGAACCTGTCCGAACGATTTCTTCATTTTATTACGAGCAAATTGAGGCGGTACACTCGCAGGTGTTTCTGTCTCTTCAAACGCTTTGATTTCTACTTTTTGCTCCATTTTGGAGACATCGAATTTCTCATTCGCATTGAATAGAAAAGCTGTCGCCATATAAACACCGAGCAGTAATAGAATAAGGAACAGCACGCCTTTGATTTTACGCTCCAATCCAACTGACAAAAAGGCGCCTGCTGCTGTCACAACAAGACCAATCAGCCATAGGGAGGAAGGGTTCCGATCTAAATTGGTGATGTAATAGAAAACAAAAATACCGATCATAAACAGTAAAGCAAGGCCAGCAATCCACATGAACGGCACCTGCTGTTCTGTTCCTTTCTTTCTTATAATCAACCTAATTGGTGTGAGCAAAAGGGTCAGGACAAGACCGATCACAACCGAAAATAACAGAATATATCCCACAAACAGATCTCCTTTCAAATCAATCACTCTTTTAGTATATACGAGTGAGGCGGGGAAAAGATTCATCGGATGGAAGGTTCATCTAAATGCCAATCGAGTTGATGGCGGAACGAACATCTTCTTTCAGTTCGTAAAACTTGAGTCTTTGTTCAATTTTTTCTATTAAGGCATCAATGGCTTGACCTGACATATGTGTTTGGATGCGATTTTGATGTGTATACACTTTGATCTGAAGTTCATCGATTAGATCTAAAATTTTTTCCGCTTCTTGACGGTCATCTGCAAACTCATTTTGAAGCTGATGTCGGATGGCTCTGATAAGTGCTGTTTTCTGTTCTTCTTTGATCTTTGCTTTCAAAGCTGCCAGCTCTGCTGGTGTCATGTCTTCCGTGTCAAAGTTTGCTTTTGAGAAGATGGAGCTTGATGTATGCGTATCTGTCATTCTTTGCAAAAAACGATCTGCATCTGTTGGTTGTTTCTTTGAAAATTCCATTTATCGTACTCCTTAAGAAATACCCATGTTCTTCGCCAGGGCTATATCTGCATCGTGGTATTGTTTTCCAAGATCGCTCATATCATCTGATAGTGAGTCCATCCACCTTTTCATATTCATAGCGCTATCAATCGCTGTATCATACTTTTTGACCGAATAGAACTCATTTTCAAGACCCTCTGTTTTTAAGTGGCGAATCACGGCATCTACATCTGAAGCCGTCAGCTGATCATACGAACCGAAACCGACAATTTGTTTGTATCTCGAACGAACTCGTTCTACCGATTGATCTACTTTGTCATCGAGTTTCTCAATTTTGCGAATGATTTGCTGCATATGGTGATCGGCATATGTCGAGAATTTACGCCCTGTGTTCATGAGAACGTGGGACTTAATTAAAATCGCCACTACACTATGCGGATCAACATTAGATTGACCCAACTGTTGTAACATGGCCGTAGTAAGAGAAGGATTTTTTTTCAACATATCATCAATGGTTTGAACGGAGCCATCTGGCGAAAAGGTATAACGATCTAATCCATGGCTGCCAGCGAGGGCTTCAAGAAATAAATTCGCATCCAGTGAAGGATTCACACTCATTGCCCGATTGAGGAGGTCTTTTATGAATTGGACGGCTTTTGAGGAGTCCTCGGAGTAATCGACGCCTTCAGGGAGAGCGGCATCATACATCACTTTCACTCGACCGATTTCTGTCGTATGCCGATTTAAAAGAGAAAGCCCGTCATTGAGATTGATATATTCTGTTAATCTACTGCGGTAATCACCTTTTAATGCTTTAGCTTGTAGACCATCCGATAGATTTGGGTAAATATTCGGATTCTCAAAGGTGACCCCGCCTTGAATAAAATCATTTTTGACAAGAACATAGGAAGCATTTGACCCGCCAAGCGAATGCCCTGTCACATACATCTTCGCATTCGGCATTTTCTTATGGATTTCTTTCGCATACCGATCCGCTTGAACCATTTGATTCTCTGCACCATGCTCAAATGGGATATTTTTAATCAGATACTTTGTATCCGAAACCATCCAATCTTGAACAATTTCATTTGTATAGGCGGTTGTGCCTGTTGTCAACTTAGTCGTCACTTCCTGTGAACCCTTCGACCGACTAAAAGGAGGCAGCTTCGTCAAAATGGTAGAAAGAAGATCATCTGACTCTTTTTTTCCATGTTTTTTAATGGTATCTTTATATTGGTCTGCACCAATAGGTTCTGAGCCACGGTAGGCGATGACTGCGTTTTTGATTTTGGTGAGGTCTTTGCCGCCATTAGAACGATCAAAATCTTCTTCGGAAACGATAGTTAGTGTATTAAGTCCTTTATTTGTTTCTTTATAATCAACCACATACATAGTCTTATTTTTACTAATTTCTATCTCACTAGAAATTCTATAGTAATCTATATTATAAGATGCGTTTGAAATAAGATTATAGTCTTTGGCGGAAAGTTCTTTTCGAGATGGGCTTTTAGGCAAAATTGTCACTCCTGTAATATTTATCTTATTTATTATAATATATAGTATGAATGATATCTATAAAAAGAGGATTTAAATCCTCAAGATTAATAAAGGTGGATTATCGAATGAAAAACACAATAAAAGTTGTGCTTATATTGTTTACTATCGTTATTATTTTAATAATTTCTCTTATTCTCCAACAAGATAAGAAAGAAAAATCGAATAATTCAGGGGGGGAAACTGTTGTGAAAGAGAAAAGCGATCAAGAAAAAGCAGAAGAATTCGCAGAGAAAATGAAACCAAAAATAGAAGAAAGATTACATAAAAAAGATATCCATCATTTTATAGAGAAAATTACATTCAAAAAAAAGGTAGTCATAAGTCCAATGGGATATGTAACAGTTGATGGTTATATAAATGATGATGCTGAAAAATTTTATTTCTCAGCATCATTAATACATAAATCTAACGAAATTGGTTCAATGAGCTATTCTCCAGAGTTGTCTTATAGGTTTAAAGACTGGGATAAGTATAAAGATGAGCCTGATATAAAAGAAAACTACCTTAATAGACTTTCTGAAAAAGAACGAGAGCAATATCTAAAGGATATTGGAGAAAAAGAGTAAAACAGGTACTAGCTTACCTGTTTTTATTTTGTCAAATTCAATAGTCGGCTGATTAATGTTCATTAAGGAGTTTTGTGTTTTATGAGAAATATTATGAAACTTACTATTATAATTGTGGCCGTCATTATCTCAGTAACTGCGTTCATTGTAGAGTACATTAATAAGAGTCTATCAGATGAAGTAGTGGAAGAGAAAAGCGACCAAGAAAGAGCAGAAGAGTATGCAAAGAAGATGAAGCCAAAAATTGAAGAGGATTTACGTGAGTCTGATATTCACGGATTTATAAAAAAAATCACCTTCAAAAATCAAGTAACGATCAATCCGATGGGGCACATCATTATTAGAGGATATATCAATGATGAACCCGAGAGATTTAGTTTCGAAGCATTGTTGAGATATGAATCTGGTAAGGTTGATTCAATGAGTTATGACCCTGATTTATCAGACCGCTTTATAGATTGGGAAGAATATAAAGATGAGCCGGAAGTGAAAGAAAATTACCTTAAAAGTTTTACTAAGGAGGAACGTGAACAGTATCTGAGAGACATTGGAGAAAAAAAGTAAAACAGGTATTTATGTACCTGTTTTTTTTATGTTTCATTCATAAAAAAGGTGGAAGTGCTAGATATGAAAAATACAATAAAACTTGTTGCTGTATTAGTTGTGATCATTCTTGTCTCAGTGATTTCGTTAATCGTTCAGCACAATAAGCAAAGTCAAACAAATGTAAATGTAGAGGTAAAAGAAAAAAGCGACCAAGAAAAAGCAGAAGAGCTTGCAGAGGAGATGAAACCTAAGATTGAAGAGCATTTACATAAAAGAGACATTCATCACTTTATTAAAACCATAACGTTTGAAAAAGATGTGACCATTAACCCCATGGGAGATATTAATATTGATGGATATGTGAATGATGAGCCGGAGAAGTACGATTTTTCAGCATCCTTACAGTATAGAGCTAAAAAAATAGGTTCGATGAGTTATTCTTACGAGTTATCAATTCGCTTCAGGGACTGGGAAAAATATAAAGATGAACCGGAATTAAAAGAAGATTTTTTAAAGAGTCTATCCAAAAAAGAACGCGAACAATATCTTAAAGACATTGGAGAAAAAGAGTAATAACAAGTAAGTAATTTCCGATTAACCCTAAATAATTGACAAGGCATATGCTATCATTCACCTAACAACACTTACAAACAAGGGAGAGATTTCACCCATGGTAAATACAAAGAAATTGATCTTGGATGTAGATACTGGAATCGATGATGCGATTGGGATTTTGCTGGCAGTGAAAAGTAAGCAGTTTGATATGTTGGGGATTACAACGGTGTGCGGGAATGTGTCTGTCGATACCGCTACTTTGAATACGTGTAAAGTGCTTGAGCTGGTTGAGGCAGATAACATTCCTGTCATCAAAGGTTCAGCAACCCCTCTTTTAAGAGCACCTCATTATGAACATCGGGTACACGGTGAGGATGGAATTGGCGGCGCTTTAAAGGACGCCCGTCCTAAGAAGACCGCAGATGCTGGTTTTGCGCCTGATTTTATCATTGAACAAGTGCTGCAGTATTCGAAGCAGGTCACGCTTGTGTTGACAGGGCCCTTAACGAATTTAGCCCTTGCGGTAAAAAAATGCCCTGAGCTGATTCATCATGTGAAAGAGGTCATTTTTATGGGGGGAGTCGTGCAGGGACAGGGGAATGTCACACCGGTTGCGGAATTTAATACATATGCAGATCCAGAAGCGGCAAAATTGGTGCTGGAGGCTGGATTCCCTTCATTGACTCAAGTAGGGCTGGATGTCACGAGACAGGTCTTGTTAACGGATGAGAGAATCGATGCCATTCAAAATGAAACGTTGGCAGCTTACATCAGAGAGAGTACAAGCATTTACCGCCAGCGCTATTTTGAGCGCAATGGTGTGTGGGCGTGTGCCATGCATGATCCGCTTGCTGTCAGTCTTGCCATTAACAAGGAGCTTGTAAGCACACAGGCTTTTCATGTAGAAGTGGAGACGAAGAGTGAGTTTTGTGACGGTCAAATGATCTGTGATTTTCAGCACCAATGGGAAAAAGAGCGCAATGTCCAAGTGTGTATGGATGTAGATGCTGAAGCTTTTTTTGATTTATTGATCAAAACGATGAATTCATAAAAAAGAAGTCTGTGCAAACAGGCTTCTTTTTTATAAGATGGGAACATGAGGAAATGTATGCGTTCACATGATTAAGGAAGGAGTGAAGTCAATTGGCTTCTGTCAGTTTAAGTAGTATTGAAAAAATACGAGCAGCAAGCAGAGGATTGCCGCCAAAGCTGAAAGGAATAGCAGAACATATTACGAGTGAACCTGGCGACATTATTCATTTATCTATTGTCGAGCTTGCCAAAAAGACAGCGAGCTCAGAGGCAACGATTTTTCGTCTTTGTAAAAGGCTTGGATTTGAGGGCTTTCAAGATTTGAAGATTGCAATTGCCCAGGAAATAGATCAAACAAAGCCTGATTATGTAGACGAAGAAATGAGTCTTGATGATGATACGGCCGTTTTTATGCAAAAGGTTTTTCAGGCGAATATATCCGCATTAAAGGATAGCTTTCAATTGTTGAATCCAGAAGATGTAGAAAAAGCCATACAACTCATTCATGAAGCAAAGCGCTTAGAGTTTTATGGGAGTGGCGGGTCTGGCCTCATTGCAACAGACGCTTTTCATAAATTTATGAGGACAGGCATCAACTGTATTGTTCACACCGATTCTCATTTTCAAGCGATGTCTGCCGGTCTTCTCGACCAGCACAGTACAGTGATCGGTATATCTCATTCTGGCCGGAATAAAGATTTACTCGATGCTATGAAAACAGCAAAGGAAAAAGGCGCGAAAACCATCGGTATTACAAGCTATCAGCGCTCTCCATTAAGCCAGCTTGCTGATGTTACATTGTATACATCGACGCAGGAAACGGCCTTTCGAACAGAGGCGATGTCTGCAAGACTTGCTCAGCTCACTGTCATTGACGTACTATACTTTGCACTTGCTCACTTAAGGCAGCAGGAAACTTTATCGAATTTAAAACAAATGAGAGAAACCATTTCACAAAAAAGGGTGTAATGGTTTCAAAAATAAATTTTTCTATTAATGAAAAATGCTGTTGTGGTAACGATTGTGAGCTTTTAAGTGAAAAAAATTTTCTTTTCAGTCGTTGAATGTCGAAAAAATTATTCCTATAATGGGATTTAACAGGTATATCAAAACAATAAATATGATTTCAAATCAATGATTGGGCGTGATACAGATGAAGGGAAACCAGGCGGTAATTGGTTTGGATATTGGAACAACAAGTACAAAGGCGGTTCTATTTGGACCACAGGGGAAATTGATAGCAAAGCATTCGGTTCCTTACGATCTGATTCAGCCCCAGCCAGCATGGGTTGAACAGGACCCTGAACATATATTAGAAGCTGTCATTGCAAGTGTAAGAGGTGTGTTGACGAAAGCAGCATTTGATGCAAAACGTCTCATAGGCATCGGAATTAGTACAGCGATGCATTCCTTGATTGTGATGGATAAGGATGGCAAGGCGTTAACGAACAGTATCATTTGGGCAGATAACAGAAGTGCAGAACAAGCGAAGCGAATCATTTCGGACATGGATGGCTTCCAAGTGTATAAAAGAACCGGTACACCGATCCATCCAATGTCACCGCTTTCAAAAATAAGGTGGTTCAAGGAAATGGCACCTGATGTCTTCAAGAAGGCAGCGAAATTTATTTCCATCAAAGAATATATTCTTTATCATTTCTTTGGCCAGTATGTGGTCGATTATTCAATTGCTTCAGCAACAGGGCTGTTCCGATTGGAAACGCTTCAATGGGATGAAGAGGCGCTTCGTATTACTGGAATTAAAGCCAATCAATTGTCTGAACTTGTTCCGACGACGCATCAGCTGAGAGGTCTTCAGTCAGAGATCGCCCTGCGAATGGGTATTGCGGAAGATACACCCTTTGTGGTTGGTGCGAATGATGGGGTTCTCGCGAATTTAGGTGTGGGGGCAATTGGAAAAGGTGAGGTGGCTGTCACGATTGGGACAAGCGGTGCAGTCCGTACGGTCGTGGACAAACCAATCACAGATGAACAATCAAGAACGTTCTGCTATGCGCTGACTGATAAGCATTGGGTGGTTGGAGGACCGACGAATAATGGCGGAATCATGCTGAGATGGCTGAAGGATGAATTTGGATCCTCGGAGGTGGAGGTAGCAAAGCGCCTTGGAGTGGATCCTTATGACCTGATGATTGATATTGCGAAAAAAGTTCCAGCCGGCTCAGAGGGGCTGCTGTTTCTGCCATTTTTAACAGGTGAACGTGCACCTTATTGGAATCCAAATGCGAGAGGTACTTTCTTTGGGATCGGTCTTCAGCATAAGCGGGAGCATTTTATAAGAGCTGTGTTAGAAGGCGTCATTATGAGTGTTTTCTCAATCGGTGTTGCCTTAAGGGATTTAACCGGTTCTGCAAAGGATGTCAGGGCGTCGGGCGGATTTGCGCGATCTCCGCTGTGGCGGCAAATTTTAGCGGATACAATGGGCAGGGAAGTACTTGTCCCAGAAAGCTACGAGGCATCAGCACTTGGGGCGGCTGTCCTCGCACTTCATAGTTTAGGTTATATGGAAGAGATAGAAGAGGTTCAAGATTGGATTCGAATCTCTGCCCGTCATGAACCAAATATGGAGAACAATGAAACATACATAGAATTGTTTTACTTATATGAGCGCCTCTATGACAAACTGAAGGATGAATTTGATGTCATCAGTGCGCTGCAATTAAAACAAAATCATTAAACATCAGGGAAAAGGTGGGAGAGCATGCTTTTATTCATCGTGATTGCAGCAATTGTCCTTTTACTCATCCTCATAACAGTTGCTAAGTTGAATCCGTTTGTGAGTTTAATTATTACTTCTATGTTAGTCGGCTTTGCCACAGGGATGGACCTGCAGGAAATCATTCAATCCATTAAAACGGGGTTAGGCAATACGTTATCATTATTGGCCATAGTTCTAGCGCTTGGCACCATGCTTGGGAAAATGATGGCTGAATCAGGTGGAGCTGAGCGGATCGCTCACACATTAATCGGCCGGTTTGGGACAAAAAATGTGCATTGGGCAATGATGTTTGTCGCCTTTATTGTGGGGATACCTGTCTTTTTCCAGGTCGGATTCGTTCTTCTCATTCCTTTATTGTTTACGATTGCGATTGAAACGGGCATTTCGCTCGTGACAATTGGGATTTCGCTTATTGCTGGCTTGTCTGTCGTTCATGGTCTTGTGCCGCCTCATCCAGCTGCCATGGCGGCTGTCGGCATCTATCATGCCAACGTGGGGAAAACCATTTTCTTTTCCATTATTGTCGGTTTACCGACAGCTATTATTGCTGGGCCGCTGTATGGAAAGTGGATTGGAAAACGGATTCATAAACCCGTTCCGGAGCTGCTGAGAAAGCAATTTACTGAACGCAATGAAGATCGAAAACTTCCCGGTTTTGCAAATACGATGTTTACGATTTTGGTGCCAGTGATTCTAATGCTTCTTGCCACACTGGCAGATATTATTTTACCAGAGGACAGTTTATGGTTTCAGATATTCAAGTACATTGGAGATCCAATTACAGCACTGCTGATTGCAACCGTGTATTCTTTCTTCAGTCTTGGCTTTGTGCAAGGGATGAGCCGTGACCGGGTGCTTTCCTTTAGTAATGAGTGCTTAGGTCCGATCGCTTCCATTCTGCTTGTCATTGGAGCAGGCGGGGCTTTCAATAATGTGCTTATCGATTCAGGTGTCGGTGATTATATTGCAGATTTAGCCAAACACTCGCCGATCTCGCCAATTTTGCTTAGCTGGCTGATTGCTGCGGTTATTCGTGTGGCAACAGGATCTGCTACGGTCTCCATGATGACCGCAGCTGGTATTGTCGCACCGATTGCTGCATCTATGCCGGATGTGAGCAGAGAGCTTCTAGTGTTAGCTACAGGGGCGGGTTCGTTGATTTTGTCTCACGTCAATGATTCTGGTTTTTGGCTGATTAAAGAGTATTTTGGTATGACCATTAAAGAAACGTTTTTGACATGGACGGCTATGGAGACAATTATTTCTGTTAGTGCTATTGCATTTATTATGATCATTAATATGTTTATATAGCGAAACGCAGCCTGATTCTTCGGAATTGGGCTGTTTTTGCTTTTAGCCATACCACCTTTTTCAGATTGGGGTAAAATGAAGATATTGAGAAGTGGGAGGCGGACAAGATCGAACCATTAAAACACGTTTATCATGAATTATTTATTGCAGAATTAGCCGAGAAACTTGCACAAGCGTCGACTGGATTTGATGCTGAAGAATTCCAACGGCTTGTGCTCCAAAAGGATTGGGAGCAGCTGGAGTTAAAAGGCAGAATGAGAAGAGTCACTGAATCAATGCATGCCTGTCTACCTAAGGATTATGAGCAGGCAATTGAGGTGCTGCGTCAGACAGCCCCGCATTTTTCAGGACTTAGTGCGCTTGTATTTCCAGACTACGTCGAAACGTACGGTCTAACACATTGGGATATCTCGATCAAGGCGCTCGAATTCTTTACGCCTTTTTCCACTTCTGAATTTGCTGTTCGGCCTTTTCTAATTCAGGATCAAGACAAAATGCTGGCGCAAATGCTCGTATGGTCACAGAATCAAAACGAGCATATCCGGCGGCTTGCTAGTGAAGGATGCAGACCACGTTTGCCATGGGGATTAACTGTCCCTGCACTTAAAAAAGACCCTTCGGTTACGTTCCCTATATTAGAAAACTTGAAGTCGGACCCAGCGCGGTATGTGCAAAAAAGTGTAGCGAACAACTTAAATGATATTTCTGCAATTCAGCCTGATCTGATGAAGAAGACGGCTAAAAGCTGGTATGGAACGAATGAACATACGAACTGGATCATCAAACATGCATCCCGTACCTTACTAAAAAAAGGCGATCCAGATATCATGGCTTTGTTTGGTTATGGGGACGATCCATCTGTTCAAGTAACGGATTTGAAGGTAGTGCAAAATCCAATTCATATTGGAGAGAAAATGATCTTTCAATTTACACTTCAAGCTGCTAAGCCACTAAAGTTGCGTGTAGAGTATGCCATAGACTATGTCAAAGCTCGGGGTACCCGCAACCAAAAGGTATTTAAAATCACAGAGTTTGAAACAAGTGCAGCGTTACATAGAGAATTCGTCAGGTCACAGTCCTTTCAAAATATGACGACGAGAAAGCACTATGAGGGAATCCATACTTTAACGATTATCATCAACGGCATTCCAAAAGCGTCGGTTGATTTTGAAGTAACAGAAGATAGCAGCTCATGAAAAAACCCGCCATTTCGGCGGGTTTTGGCGTTTAAGCCTTCTTTTTCATTAAGAATGAAGCGATGATGGCAGCGACTAAGAAGCCGATGCTGATAATGGAGCTAGGCAGGTTTTCTTGTCTGAATAGGAACAAAACAAAGCTCAAGCTGAGTACAAGACCTGCAAATAAAGTCAAATACGGAAACAGCCACACTTTGAAATACGGCTCCTGTGGATATTTTGGACGCAGCTTTAGATGTGCCATACAAATGCTGATCCAAATGAGTGAAACCGCAAAACCAGGAATAGCCAGCATATAGCTGAAAATTTGGTCCGGATATAAGTAAGCAAAGAATGTTCCAATGAGAAGAAATAGAACGGTGACCCATAAACTCAAAATGGGTACGCCTCTTTTGTTGACCTGTGCCAGCTTTTTCGGCCCGCCATCTGATTTAGAAAGAGAATGAATCATTCTCGTCGTTCCATAAATTCCAGAATTCGCCGCAGATAGAACGGCTGTAATCAAGACGAAATTAATGAAGTGAGAGGCGCCTTGCATACCAGCAGCAGAGAAGACTTGGACAAAAGGACTGTTATTTGGGTCAATTTGATTCCAAGGAATGAGTCCGCAGATGATCAAAATCGGCAATGTGTAGAATAAGATAATCCGCCACATCATACTTTTGACTACTCCAGGCAAGACCTTCTCCGCATCCTTTGTTTCAGTAATGGTCAGCCCGATCAATTCAGAGCCTCCATAAGAGAAAATAACCACTAAAAGTGATGCAAAGATCGCTCCCCATCCGTTCGGGACGAAGTTTTGATAGTTGGTAAGCGCTGGTGTGCTTTGTTCGTTTGGAATGATCCCAAATAATAATGCTGCACCGAGAATAATAAAGACAATAATAACGAAAATCTTCATTCCAGCGAACCAAAATTCAATTTCACCAAAGTATTTTACATTATTTAAGTTAATTCCGATGACTAAGAGTGAGCAAAGTAAACATAGTGACCATAGCGGTACGTTCGGCAGCCAGTATTGAAGCAGACTGCCAGCTGCAATAATCTCAATGACACATACAGTGAGCCACATAAAACAGTAAACCCAGCCGACGACAAATGAAAAACGTTGACCAAGCGCAATTTGTATAAGGTCGCGTAGATTATTTCCCGGGTACACAATGGCCATTTCGGCTAATGCTGCCATCACAATGAGGAGCAGCAATCCGGCAAATACATAGGAAAAGATCACCCCAGGACCTGCTAAACCAATTGTATCGGCACTTCCTTTAAAGATTCCTGTACCAATGACCCCGCCCATCGCAATCATGCGAATGTGACGCGGTGATAAAAGCTTTTTTAATTCTTGTTGCTCCTGATTCGCGCTCATGACGTTCTCCTTTTTTAAAAATGCTTATGTTCCATTTTCTTTTTTCAAGACGCCAGTGTCAATATAAAAAAAGAGATTTTTCAGACAAAAACAGAGGTTGATTCTATCATTTTACCCACATAACTCCATAAAACACTTCCTTCATCCAAATCCAACATATGAAATCCCATGAAAAAATAAACATTTGCCTTCATTATGACATAAACAATTGTCTGTTTTTGTCGATATATCTTTTGTATTACTAAAGTCCTAATAAAGAATTGTTTATAACTGTAAAATATTTCAAAAACGCAAGAGTTGAAAGGAGTTATGAAAGATGTTTAAGAGAAAAGGAAATGACTCATCGTCTGGAATCCTTCTGAGTGAAAGCAGCCAATTAATAGAAAAAATCGAAAAAGGAGACCTTTCAGCAAGACTAGACACTGCTGCATTCTCTTCAAGCCAAACGATAGAAGCGGTAGCGCAAATTAATGAAGCTTTGCAAAAGATGCAAGAAGCAAATGAAAATATTCAAATGAGGGTGGAATTAGTGACAAAAGCCATTAAAGTTGGCTTATGGGATATGGTCGTCATCGCTGGAGACCCGGTCAATCCAAAAAATGAATTTACATGGACGGATGAATTCCGCAAAATGCTCGGCTTTCAAAATGAGCACGATTTTCCAAATCTATTAGACAGCTGGGCATCTCGAATTCATCCGGATGAACAAGAATATACATTAGATGCATTTGCTTCGCATTTATTGGACCATTCGGGGCGTACGCCGTATGATATCGAATATCGCTTAAAGTTAAAAAACGGAGATTATCGCTGGTTCAAAGCAACTGGAACGACCGTTCGTGATCGAAATGGTGTCCCTCTTCGTGTGGCGGGAGCTCTTTTTGATATTCATGATCAGAAATTGAAAGAAGAAGAGCTGAAAGCATTCGTCACAAGATATGACTTAATCAACCGTGCGCTTGTTGAAGCTCCTTGGGACATGGTGGTAGAGGCCGGTGATCCAGTCAATCCAAATAACGAATTCTGGTGGTCTCCGCAGTTCAGATCAACTCTTGGCTTTAAGGATGAAAAAGATTTCCCGAATGTTCTGAGCAGCTGGAGCGATCGTCTGCATCCTGAGGATCAAGAAATGGCACTCCAAGCTTTTGCAGATCATTTAAATGACCACTCTGGCCGTACACCATTCGACATTGATTACAGATTACAGAGTAAAAATGGTGAGTACCGCTGGTATCATGCGGGTGGTGAAACCATTCGTGATGAAAAAGGTGTTCCTCTTCGTGTGGCAGGAACTATTCGTGACATCACGTTAGAAAAAAACAAAGAGAAAACAGCGGATGAAATGGCTTCACAAGTAGAACAGCTTTCAAGTTCTATTAGCGAGATGGTATCGGGCATTAGCTCTGTGACAAATCAAGCACAGGAGCTTGCTGTTGCTCAAGAGCAGTCAACGTCTGCCGCCCACTTAGCAAAAAATAGTGCAGATGAGACGAAAAATATTTCTGACTTAATCAAAGAAGTGGCGAACCAAACGAACCTGCTTGGTCTAAATGCTGCGATTGAAGCAGCTAGAGCTGGTGAACAGGGACGTGGATTCTCTGTCGTTGCAGATGAAGTGCGAAAGCTGGCGCTGCATAGTGCCAATGCAACGGAAAATATCGAATCTAGTTTAACGGATATGAAAACACAAATTGATGAAATTCTTGAAAATATCTCGAATATGACAGCTCTTACGCAAACTCAGGCTGCTTTAACAGAGCAGGTGAACGCTGCAGTCGATGAAGTGAATCACATGTCTCAGCGTCTTGTGGCGTATTCAAAGAGTATTTAATCGTCAAAAACCGCCCTCTCGTCGAAGGCGGTTTTTTCATTAAAATTGATCTGCTGGGAAAACAATACCTGCATCTTTTCTTGCAGCGTCAAGGACTTTCATCACGGAGAGACTTTCATCAAGCCATGCATAGCATTGTTCGTGATTTTCTGTTTCAATAATATGCTGGAAAGCTTCAGCCTCATAAAACAGACGGTTTGGATTCGTTTGTGCATTGAGTGAGACGACCCTGTCATCAACATGCAGCAGCACTTCCTCACATCCATTCGCCCCATTTTTCACATGAATGAAGCCTTTTTCTCCTTGAATCAATGCAAAGTTCATGCTGCTTGTATCCTTACTGCCCACACTTGTCGCAATAAAATCATTGTAAGTGAACGTCAAAACACCAGATGTGTCAATACCGTTTGGATGGTGGTTTGCCTGATATCGGACCTGCTCTGGTGATCCAAAGAGATTCATGATGAAATGGACATTATAGATATTAATATCCATCAGCGCTCCTCCAGAGAACGCAGGGTTAAAGACATTTGGCGTTTCGCCGGCTAGCAGCTGATTATATTTGCTTGAATATTGACTATAATTGCATTGAACCAGTTTGATTTTACCTAATTGATGAAGATGCTTTTTGATTAAATGATAGTTTGGCATATGAACGGTCGTAATGGCTTCAAATAGGAGAAGCTGCTTTTCCTTTGCGAGAGCGATTAAGGCTTCCAGCTCTTTAACATTTGAGGTGAAAGGCTTTTCGCATATCACATGTTTTCCGTGTTTCAATGCAGCCGTTGCATGCTCGCTATGTAAACGATTCGGTGACGCGATATAAACGGCTTCTACGTGAGGATCTTCTAGCATAGCGGTAAGATCCGTATAAGTTGTCTGCACCCCAAATTTGTCTGCGAGCTTCTTTGCCGTTTCTTCCTTTCTTGAATAGACAGCGTGGCAAGAAGCACCTTCGAGCTGGTCAATGGCTTGCAGGAAGCCTTCCACAATGATACCTGATCCAATGGTTGCGATGTTCATTCTCCAAAACCCCTTCCACTCGTTTAAGCTGTCTCTAGTATAACCGATGTTCTCATTGGACGTGTAATGAGATACCTGAGCGAAGGTGTGCCAGTGACCAAGACCGGCACACCTTTGGTAGCCCTTACAATCAGCTGATGTTTGCTAATGTTTGCTTTGTTAACAATTGAATAGCTGCCTTCCTTTTTTTTAACTCTTGAATAGAGTGTTGAATATCTTCGACTTTTTGCTCGAGCAGCTGTTCAGCTTCTGTTTTTGACTGTTTTTCGAAAAGTGATTTGATAATTTCACGAATTTCTTTTAGGGAGAAATCTAGCTTTCTCGCTTCGGTGATAAATGATAGCATGAGTACATATTTTTTATCATATAGACGATAGCCGTTATGCGCTCTTTTGGGCTCTGGGAGCACCCCTTCATTTTCGTAAAAACGAATGGTTTCAATATGTACTCCAGACATCTTTGACAATTTACCTCTCGTAAACGTAATCATTCCCTGCACCTCCTTTCTTTGCTATCCATCATACAATTAGATTTGCTAGTTTCAAAACATTCTATAGTGGTGAACAATTGGTCTATTTTACTTGTTGTAAATGGGGGATCAGCACGATGAAAAGAATACGTTATAATAGAGTAGACTCATGTGATATTTGTTACAGATATGAACAAGTAGACAGCGTGAAGAAAAAACGATAGGCTAAAATAGGTAAATAGTAATGAAATAACCTGTCATCATGGGAGTGGTGGCTCAAAATAGTGACAGCACGTTTTTGCTGAGAAAAGGGGACCAGTGAATGTATAAATTAGTCGCAATTGATATGGATGGTACGTTATTAAATGATCAACATATGGTGCCGGATGAAGTGTTTGAAGCCATTCAACAGGCAAAGGCAGAAGGAATTAAAATTGTCTTATGTACAGGTCGGCCAATTGGCGGGGTAAATCGCTATTTAGCTGATCTTCAGCTTGATCAAGAGGGAGATTATGTGATCGCCTATAATGGAGCGCTTGTTCAAAACAGCCATACAAATGAAGTGGTGTCAGAGCTGACATTATCCTATGATGACTTAACTTCTTTATATGAATTGAGCCGTCAGCTGGATACACCGATGCATTATTTCGATTCGGTCAATTTATACACACCGAATCGCGATATTAGTGAATACACAGTGCATGAAGCCTATTTAACAAAGCTGCCGCTGAAATATATGCCTGTTGAAGAGGCAGATTCATCGATGAGACTTCCGAAAATGATGTATATTGATCAGCCAGAACGTTTGGAAAAAACGATACAAGCCATCCCGTCTGAAGTGAAGGAAAAGTATATGATGGTGAAAAGTACAGATTTCTTCCTTGAAATCCTGCATCCTGATGTGAGTAAGGGAAATGCTGTGAAGCTTCTAGCGAAGGAGCTGGGAATTCCTCGTGAAGAAGTCATGGCCATTGGTGACAACGGGAACGACATATCAATGGTAGAGTTTGCAGGCTGCGGCGTCGCTATGGGAAATGCCATTGATGATGTCAAAGCTGTAGCAGATGTTGTAACAAAATCTAATAATGAAGCCGGAGTAGCACATGTGCTGCATGAGCTGGTTTTAGGAAAATAAGAACAGAGCGGTCTACCAGTGCGGTAGCCGCTTTTTTATATATTGGAGAAAAAGTAAACAAGCATACGTCTGCTGCTTAAATTCGTCTTTTGCAGCATCGCTTTCACATGATCATGAACGGTATGGGGTGAAATAAATAACGTGCTCGCAATTTCCTTTGTCGACTGGCCCTTTAATAAGCAGTCGAGGACGTTCATTTCTCTTTCTGTCAGTCTGTACGTTTTCGCCGCATAAGGAAGAATATCATTTGTTTGGGCTCGTTTGATGTGAATCATGACAGCCTCCTCCTGCCTGTCAGCCTGCGCTAATCGAAAGGCTTGAAGGGAGAGGAACAACCCCGTAGGCAATCTCGTCATGCTTGCCGTTGTTTGCTCAATACCGCCGTATAAAAGTTTTGCCCCTAATGCTCTAAACGGGCGTGGCATGACCGCCCTGTCATGGATTTGTTCAAAGGCTTGAAACGTCTGAAGCCAATGAAGACCTGTCTCATTTCCATAAAGAAGGTTGTAATCGTGCGAAAGAATAAGGAAGCCTTGTTGCTCCGCCGCCGCGTCTTCTTCAGTATCTCTTTTCTTGAAAAGTTCATCTCTTAGCTTGGCTGCGAGTCTGGGCGTTTGTTCGATGACCGCTTGGATATCTTTTTCTTGAAAAGGTTCCTTGTCCTTTAGACGATAGAGGCTGGCAATCCCCCAGCATTCCCCCTGAATTACAAGAGCTGCCCGCAATTCATCAGACCATCCTTTAGGTAACAAAATGTTTTGGTAGCGCTCACTGCTAAGGTATTCTCCGCTTTGGACTAGGCTCGCAGCATGAACTGGGCCTTTGGCTAGAAACTCATGCTGATGTACGTCCCTTTTTAAAAACTCATTTTGAAACAGCTGGTCATGAATTTCTTCAATCGGTTCATCTGTGAAGGAACCTGTCGAGAGGAGAGTGGCTGGATCAATGGTCGTGATACAGGCGGCATCAAAATCAAGGACGGCAGCAAGTTCGTCCCGAATGTGTTGTCTCAGCTGCTGAAAATGAGTGGCTGGATTGGTCACATGATCTCCTCCTCAAAAATCCCCACTTTTAGGGATCGTGTTTTCTGGTGTCTCTTTTTACAATAAAGATGTCATATCGTTAGTGTACAGGAAACGATGGAAAGCGGAAAGGAACTGGAGGAGAAGGACATGAAAGAAAACCAGCATTGGCACGATCCTGTTGCTGAGTCATATGCAGCGACGATTTCACATAAAGTACCCGGCTATCACCTTTTGCATGAGTTAACAGTAGATGTATTAGAAACTGAAATAAAGAAAGCGGGCTCTCGTATTCTAACTGTCGGAGCAGGTGGGGGCGAAGAGATCATCAACATGTTACAAAGAAAAGAAGACTGGCTCATCACAGGGGTCGATCCGTCACCTTCTATGCTGGACATGGCGAAACAACGAGTTGCACAGCTAGAAATGGAGGCGCGTGTCACATGGCATGAGGTCTCATTAGATAAGGTTTCAGCTGAACCTGTTTACGATGCAGCAGTGAGCTTGCTTGTCATTCATTTTATAGAAAAGCGCCAGCTCTTTTTAAACGAGGTTGCCCGCAGGATTCAACCAGAAGCACCGTTTATGTTGGCATTTATACAAGGCGAGATGAAGTCCCATGCATTTCAACAGGAGCTTCACATGCTCTCTCTTTTCATGCAGCGGCAAGGCCTAGAAAAAGAGGTGTTTACGTCCTTTAAAAACAGGCTGGGACAGACGACACACCCTGTTCCCGAGGAAGAAATAAAAGCGCAATTAATCAAAGCAGGATTTGAAGACATCAGACCTTATTTTCAGGCAGGAATGATCAAAGGGCTTGTTTGCAAGCGGAATCGTAGAGAGGCGGATGAGAAATGAGAACACAGGTGATGGTGATAGGCGGCTATGGACATGTTGGACAGCAAATATGTCTTCAGCTAAGTGAAGTGTATCCCGGTCAAGTTGTTGCAGCAGGCAGAAGCTATGAGAAGGCAGAGAAATTTTCACGCCAGACAAAAGGGAAGGTTCTTCCCTATCAACTTGATGTCAGTGAGCCGTTATTTTCGGACTGGGTGGATCACACAAAGCTGGTGATCATGTGTCTCGATCAAGAAGACACGTCATTTGCTGAAACAGTTCTGCAGTCAGGTATTGATTATATAGATATCTCTGCGAAAGGGGCGTACATGGAACAGGTGGCAAAGCTGGATCAGCAGTACATCGGTGCAACGGCTTTACTCAGTGTTGGGCTTGCGCCTGGCCTTACGAATTTATTGGCAGCAAAAGCATCATCTATGCTCTCATCAGTGAATCAAATAGATATAGGGATTATGCTTGGATTGGGTGATCAGCATGGAAAAGCCGCCATTGAATGGACGCTTGACAATGTCCATACTGACTATGTCCTTACTGAGCATCATCAACGTAAAAGCGTCAAAAGCTTTACTGGAGGCAAGCGTATAGATTTTGGGGTGAAACTTGGAAAGAGGAAAGCCTATCAGTTCCCCTTTTCCGATCAGCAGACATTGCCTTTGACACTCAGCGTGCCTTCTGTGACGACAAGGCTTTGTTTTGATTCTCGCGCGGCAACGCTGGCATTTGCCTTCACAAGGAGCCTTGGAATGACGTCACTTCTCACTGTTCCGAAAATCAAGGAAAGAGCCATTTCCATGATACAATCGGCTAAAATGGGAACAGATCAATATGCAGTGAAAGTGGAGGCGACAGGAATGGAGAGGAACAAGATTCATCAAGCAGCGCTTGGGATAAAAGGGCATGATGAGTCTCAAGCCACAGCTCAAGTCGCCTCTGCTGCAGCACTACATTTATTGAGCAGGCGGTTTCAGACAGGTGTGTTTCATATCGAACAATTATTTTCATTAGCGTATGAGAATGGAGAATTTGCGTTGGTGGATCAAAAAACGAAGGGAAAGCGTGTGTTAGCGCTGAAAGCCAGCCTTTTAACGGCATAAAAGAATACGAACATAGGGTGATTAAAATGGAGGGTTGTAGACGACGGGTTTGATAAAAAGGTTACGTTTTGCAAATAAATTTCAAGTGGGTGTTTACAAGTGTTAAATACAGAACAAGATATCATTAAGAATTATATAGATTCACCCCAAAAATTGAAAAAATTATATAAACGAGTATTGTTCGTAGTTAGTTTATCGCAAATATTTGGAGGGGCTGGACTAGCCGCAGGGATTACGGTAGGTGCCCTTTTAGCTCAACAAATGCTTGGAACTGAAGCCTATGCAGGAGTTCCAATGGCTTTATTTACTTTGGGGTCGGCTTTGGCAGCTTTCATTGTAGGAAAACTTTCACAACGTTATGGACGACGCATCGGTTTATCGACAGGTTTTGTTGTTGGAGGGATCGGAGCAATTGGCGTTGTGATTGCAGCTATGATGAATAGTGTCATTTTATTATTTGCATCGCTCTTCATTTACGGTGCGGGAACAGCCACAAATTTACAAGCTCGTTATGCTGGGACTGACTTAGCGAATTCTAAACAACGTGCAACGGCCATTAGTATGACAATGGTCATGACGACATTTGGAGCTGTAGCAGGTCCGAATTTAGTTGAAATGATGGGTAAATTCGCCGTATCAATTGGTGTTCCATCACTTGCGGGTCCCTTTATTTTATCAGCCGCAGCATTTATTGTAGCAGGTCTTGTCCTTTTTATTCTGCTGCGTCCTGATCCGTTAGTTATTGCTCAAAGAATAGCAGCTTACAAAGCAAAACATGAGCATGGAAATCAACCAGATGCTGTTGATAAAAAAATAGATAAAAAAGGGATTACAGTAGGTGCCACGGTTATGATCTTAACTCAAATTGTCATGGTTGCACTCATGACCATGACACCGGTACATATGCAGCATCATGGTTATGGATTAGCCGAAGTGGGAATTGTTATTGGTTTTCATATAGGTGCAATGTATCTTCCTTCACCTATCACGGGTGTACTTGTAGATAAATTAGGACGAACAACTATGAGCATAGCGTCGGGCATAACATTGTTACTTGCTGGTTTAATAGCAGCATTCGCACCAAGTGATTCAATGATTTTATTAATCATTGCTCTGTCTTTACTTGGATTGGGATGGAACTTTGGTTTAATTAGTGGTACGGCTCAAATAGTTGATTCTACAGAACCATCAATCCGGGCCAAAATCCAAGGAACACTCGATGTTTTTATTGCGTTAGCAGGTGCTGCTGGCGGTGCTCTTTCAGGAATGGTAGCTGCGAATACGAGTTATGCTACATTATCTTTAAGCGGAGGAATTTTATCTTTATTTCTCATACCTGTAATAGTTTGGTCCTTTAAAAGTAAAACATAATGCAGCTCCGTGCCCCATCACAAAAAAAGACATGACGCCCCATCATGGGAGAGCATGTCTTTTTCCATCTTCCATAAAAATACGTTTTGCTTCATAGTAGAGCACCTGCACAAATTTCTTCACATTGACAATCCAGATGCTAGTCTTTTTATGATGATGTCGACACATCCCCTTTTTTCTTGATGCTCGCTGTGATGAGCTGTGTCAATGTGTCAGAACCTTTTTTTGAAAGGTGAACACCATCAGGCTGGAAATAGGATGGCTGTCCACTAGCGGCTGAATGCCAATCAACCAAGGTGACATTTTGTTCTTGATCTGCCACTCGCTGAATTACCGCATTCACATCATTTTCCCATGACCTCGGGACCCTCGTATTCACTAGGAAAATATGTGCCTTTGAAAAGTTTTGAATGAATGCTGTCAGCGTGTCCTCAGTAAAATAACCATTTGTGCCAAGTTCAATGATAACAGCGGCATCAGATTGATTAAATGATTTGTATTGAGGGGCGATGCTGATGGCTTCGTTCATCTGTCTGCCAACCTTCCCATCGATGGTGATTTGTTTATATGCTTTTTCAAGATTCGGCGCAATGTCTAACATGACAGAATCACCAATGGCAAGAATTTGGTGAAATTGTTTTTGATCAGCTGCTTTTTTCTCGTGCTTTTCTTTCTTTTTTTTCGCTTTTGATTCAGAAGGTTCGGCTGTTTTTTTCGGTGCTGTCTTAATTTGCGTCACTTCCTTCACATGTGGGGAGGAAGTGGACGAGTTAGACATGCCAATGATAAATAAGATCAAAAGAGCTGCGGTGATTCCCAGGAACACCTTATTAGATGTAGACCATTGTTTGATGCCTTTTTTCCAAATAGACCAAGAGGCAAAATATTGTCTGAAGCCATGCTGGCGGATTGGCTGTTCGATGAAGCGATAGGAAGCCTCAGCAACTAGTAAAATGGCGATGAGCTGCAATGTGACACGCGCGATGGAAGGCTGTCCAATTTCAATGACCGGTGTGGTCAGTACGATAATGGGATAATGCCATAGGTAAATACCATAAGACCGCTTACCAAGCCAGACGAGCGGCTGAAAGGACAGCCATTTCCCGATAAGACTTGCAGGGTGGCAGACGCACGCAATTAAGATGGCCGCATTCAGACAGAATAAAAGCATGCCGCCCTGATAGAGAAAGGCATCAAAATCGTCCACTGCATAAACACAAAGAAGGAAAATCGCAAACGAACCGAACCCGGCAATATGTAAAATACGTCTGCCAACAGGAAGTAATTTCTTGCTGGATAGTCTTTGCATAGGCCACACAAATGCCAGACTGCACCCAATCAGGAGCGCAAATGCACGAGTATCTGTTCCATAATAAACCCTGCTTGGATCGGTATCTGGTGAATAAAGAATCGCCATCCATAGGGCGGAGACAAGTGCTAGGCCAAAGGTGATCATAGGCAGATGAGATCTGTTTTTTACCCATTTCAGCCCTGCAATCAACAGGACCGGCCAAATGATATAAAATTGCTCTTCAATTGCCAAAGACCACAAGTTTTTCAGTGGAGATAGAGCATTGAAGCTATCAAAATATGAAAGCTCGTGAAAAATATACCACCAGTTACTGACATAAAAAAAGGACGATATGGCATCGCCACGAATGGACAATAATGCGTTTGAACCAGCAATCGCGCACCAGCTGACGGTAATAAAAATCATGATGTAAGCAGCTGGAAGAAGCCTCCTGATCCGTCCCATCCAAAATGGCAAAAGCTCTTGATAGCCTAAATCCTGCTTATGTAACAAGATCGTTGTAATCAAGTAACCAGAAATGACAAAAAATAAATCAACGCCAAGAAACCCGCCGCTTGCGGGTCCGATATGTAAGTGATAAGCAATGACTGCCAATACAGCAACGGCTCTTAGTCCATCTAATCCTAAAATATAACGAAAACGATTTTCCTTGCTGTTCATGAAAATGAATCCCCCATCAATGTCAAACGCTTCTTTTTGTTGTTCATTCAAAAGAGCAACGATTCTTTTATTTTATATAAGATTAGACGAATCAGCATTACATTTTGTTGGCGAATTTCTGTCTTTTTTTAAATTTTTTTCATACGAAAAAAGAATTGGTGGGTGAAGAGATGTCGAATTTGATACTCAAAACCAAAATCCCTGTCATAATAAAAGTAGAAGGAAAGGGGATGTGTTGAATGAGAACGATCGAAAATGATCAGTTATTGGTTCAGATTCATGAAAAGGGAGCGGAAGTCAGGGAGGTGCTTGACAAGAAAAGCGGGCGTCACTATATGTGGTCTGGTGATCCAGCTTATTGGGGCAGGGTGTCGCCTGTCTTGTTTCCGATTGTTGGGCGATTAATGAATGATCAATACAATATTGACGATCAAACCTTCGAGCTCACGCAGCATGGATTTTTGCGTGATGTCAATTTTGATTTATATGAAGAAACGGAGCATAAGGTGACCTTTCAATATGAATCAAGAGGCCGGCACGTGAAGCAATACCCGTATGAATTTACAGCACGTATTCGTTATGAACTATTGGAAAATGGACTGAAGATTTCCTGGGAAATTGATCATGACGGAGATGATACGATGTATTTCTCCATTGGAGGGCACCCAGCATTTCGTGTTCCTCTTGTTGAAGGTGAGCAAGCAGCAGATTATTCACTCACATTGACACCTTCCACTGAACATCTCCCTGTGCAATATGAACTGCGGAATTCACTTGTCAGAGAGAAAAGAAAAGGCATTGAAATTGAGCCGATCCAGCTTCGGCCAGAGCTTTTTCAGCATGATGCGATGATCTTTAGCCATATCAATCGAGTGTCATTGACTTCAGGGGCAGGTCACGGAGTTGAGGTCGATCTCACTGGTTTTCCGTTCGTGGGCATTTGGTCGCCTTATGACCAAGAAAAAGGAACGATGGCTCCTTTTGTTTGTATTGAGCCGTGGTATGGCATCGCCGATATGGAAGGGACGAATGGGCAGTATAAAGAGAAGTTTGGCATTCAAACGTTAGAACAGAATGAGACCTTTCATGCCGCTTATACCGTTTTCTTCAAATGAACATTTGTGCATGATGAGGTGAACGATTTGTTATGATAGAAGAAAAAAGGGGGCGTATGAATGGATCGAGAGAAACAACAGCTGAGTATTGAAGCGGCAAGGCTTTACTATTTGTCTGATTACAGCCAGCAGGAAATTGCCAAGCAGCTCAACTTGTCGAGACCGACTGTATCTCGGCTGCTTCAATATGCGAAAGAGAAGGGATACGTCCAAATTACGGTGATGGATCCGTTCGAGGATTTAAACGAGCTTTCTTCATTGCTCAAGGAAAAATATGACCTACTCGAAGCTCATGTGGTGTTTTCGCCAAAGGACGACTATCCAACCATCACCGATTATTTGAGCCGATTTGGTGCAGATTACTTGCAAGAAACGGTGAAAGACGGTGATATCGTTGGCGTGAGCTGGGGAACGACTATGTATCAAATTGCACAAAAGATGCAACCTAAACAGGTAAAAGGTGTAGAGGTTGTCCAGCTCAAGGGCGGAATCAGCCATTCTCATGTGAATACATATTCTGCGGAAACCATTCAGTTGTTTGCTGAGGCTTTTCAAACAGCACCGCGCTATTTGCCGCTTCCTGTTGTATTTGATAGTGCTGCTGTCAAGGAAATGGTTGAGCAGGACAGACACATTCAGCGAATTATTGAAATGGGCAAGCAGGCGAATATCGCTGTGTTTACTGTTGGAACGGTAAGAGATGAGGCACTTTTGTTTAGACTAGGTTATTTCCGTGAAGAAGAAAAAGCGCTCCTCAAGGCATCCAGTGTCGGAGACATTTGCTCGCGTTTTTATGATCAAGATGGACGCATTTGCAGTAAAGCCATTAACAATCGCACAATTGGTGTGGAGCTAGATGATTTAAGGACAAAAGAACGATCCATTCTTGTCGCTGGCGGTCATCGAAAGGTGGCTTCTATACACGGCGCACTAAGAGGAAAATATGCGAATGTATTGATCATCGATCAGCACACAGCGAGGGCTCTTTTAAATGTCACAAAATAGATGAACAAAATTTCATAACCATGTTTACAATTGTTCATATGTCATATATGATGAAAGTATCATAATTAAAAGGAAGTGTGAAGCATGACGATAGCAAAGCTCATTGATCATACAGCACTAAAACCAGATACATCTAGAGCTGCAATTATGCAGTTACTTGAAGAAGCAAAGACTCATCAATTTGCATCTGTTTGCGTGAACCCAACTTGGGTATCTCTTGCGTCGAAAGAACTAGCAGGAACAGGTGTTGATGTATGTACAGTCATCGGTTTCCCGTTAGGCGCAAACACAACAGCGGTGAAAGCATTCGAAACAAAGGATGCGATTGAAAACGGTGCAACAGAAGTGGACATGGTCATCAATGTTGCGGCATTGAAAGACGGCGAATATGATATGGTTGAACAAGATATTCGTGCAGTTGTAGACGCAGCAAAAGGCAAAGCATTAGTGAAAGTTATCATTGAAACATGTTTACTTACTGATGAAGAAAAAGTCAAAGCTTGTGAGCTTTCAGTGAAAGCGGGCGCTGATTTTGTGAAAACATCGACTGGATTTAGTACAGGCGGTGCAACAGCTGAGGACATCGCATTAATGCGTAAAACAGTAGGACCTGACATCGGTGTGAAAGCATCAGGCGGCGTGAGAACAAAAGAAGACGTTGAGGCAATGACAGCTGCAGGTGCTACCCGTATTGGCGCAAGTGCAGGCGTTTCCATTATCAAAGGGGATCAATCATCTCCTTCGAAAGACTATTAATTCATACGATCCTATGGTAGGATAACATTCATGACTCATAAATGATGAAAAAGTCATATGCGGAAGGACCTCTCTTCTGGGAATTCCTTCCGCGTTTTGTTTACGAAATAGGGTTTGTTCCATACAAGCGCATTAATGTAAACGAATTCATTCAAGGAGGAAAAACATGAAATACGTGATTGGTATCATCGGTTTGCTAGTGATTCTCGCCATTGCATGGCTGGCTAGTAATGGGAAAAAACGAGTGAAATTCCGTCCAGTAATTGTCATGATTGTACTGCAATTTATTTTAGGTTATATCCTGCTCAATACAGGTGTTGGAAACTTCCTAGTCGGAGGCTTTGCAAAAGGATTCCAAATGCTTCTAGGCTATGCCGGCGAAGGAATCAACTTTGTATTTGGCGGGTTAATGAATGATAAAGCGTCTACGTTCTTCATCAATGTTTTACTGCCGATCGTCTTTATCTCGGCGTTAATCGGTATCCTGCAGCATTGGCGTATTCTTCCGCTTATCGTACGTGGAATCGGATATTTGCTTAGTAAAGTAAACGGTATGGGAAAACTAGAATCTTACAACGCAGTAGCGTCTGCGATTTTAGGTCAATCAGAAGTCTTTATTTCTATTAAGAAACAACTTGGATTATTACCACAGCAGCGTCTTTATACATTATGTGCATCTGCAATGTCGACGGTTTCGATGTCGATTGTTGGTGCGTACATGCAAATGATTAAACCAGAGTACGTGGTTACAGCACTTGTGCTGAACCTATTTGGTGGATTTATTATCGCATCGATCATCAATCCATATGAAGTATCTAAGGACGAAGATATGCTTGAAGTCGTTGAGGAAGAAAGACAATCCTTCTTCGAAATGCTTGGCGAATATATTATGGATGGTTTCAAAGTAGCGATTGTTGTTGCTGCAATGTTAATTGGATTCGTTGCATTAATTGCGATGATTAACGGTATCTTTACAGCTGCCATCGGTGTTTCTTTCCAAGATGTACTTGGATATGTCTTTGCTCCATTTGCGTTCATTGTTGGTGTTCCTTGGAGCGAAGCGGTACAAGCAGGAAGCATTATGGCGACCAAAATGGTATCTAACGAATTTGTGGCAATGCAAATTCTATCCGGTGATGCTTTCCAATTCAGTGCTCGTACAGAAGCGATCATTTCTGTATTCCTTGTATCATTCGCTAACTTCTCTTCTATCGGTATCATTGCAGGAGCAGTCAAAGGCTTAAACGAAAAGCAAGGGAACGTTGTCGCACGCTTTGGATTAAAGCTGTTATTCGGTGCAACTCTTGTCAGCTTCTTAACAGCAGGCGTTGTCGGTTTGATTTACTAATTTAAAAAAAGGAATGGTGAAAACAATGAGAATGGTAGATATCATTGCGAAAAAACGTGACGGAAAAGAATTATCTTCAGAGGAAATTTCTTTCTTTGTCAAAGGTTATACGGACGGAACAATTCCTGACTACCAAGCAAGTGCCTTGGCTATGGCAATTTTCTTCCAAGATATGACGGATCAAGAACGTGCAGATTTAACACTCGCTATGGCGAACTCAGGAGATACAATTGACCTGTCTGCTATTGAGGGTATTAAAGTAGACAAGCACTCAACAGGCGGTGTAGGTGATACAACTACGCTTGTACTCGCTCCTCTTGTTGCGGCACTAGATGTACCTGTTGCGAAAATGTCTGGGCGCGGCCTTGGGCATACAGGCGGTACAGTGGACAAGCTTGAAGCGGTCAAAGGCTTCCACGTAGAAATTACAAAAGACGAATTCATCGAGCTCGTGAACCGTCATAAAGTAGCGGTTATTGGTCAATCAGGCAACCTGACACCAGCTGATAAAAAGCTGTATGCTCTTCGTGATGTGACAGGAACTGTTAACTCAATTCCGCTTATTGCAAGCTCCATTATGAGTAAGAAAATTGCTGCTGGTGCAGATGCGATTGTACTCGATGTGAAAACAGGCGCAGGTGCTTTCATGAAAACACCAGAAGACTCAGAGAAGCTTGCAAAAGCCATGGTGCGCATCGGAAATAACGTAGGCAGACAAACGATGGCGGTCATCTCTGACATGTCCCAGCCGCTAGGATTAGCGATTGGAAATTCCCTTGAAGTGAAAGAAGCGATTGATACGCTTCGAGGCGAAGGTCCTGAAGACTTAAACGAGCTTGTGCTCACATTAGGAAGTCAAATGGTCGTTCTTGCGAAAAAAGCAGACACACTTGATGAAGCAAGAGAAAAGCTGATTGAAGTGATGAAAAACGGCAAAGCACTTGAGAAATTCAAGGAATTCTTAGAAAACCAAGGTGGAGACAGCTCCATTGTGGATCAGCCTGAAAAACTGCCGCAAGCACCTTACAAAATCGAAGTACCTGCAAAAGAATCAGGTGTCGTAGCTGAAATCGTCGCGGATGAAATCGGTGTTGCAGCGATGATCCTTGGAGCAGGACGCGCAACAAAAGAGGATGATATCGACCTATCTGTCGGCATCATGCTGAACAAAAAAGTGGGCGATCGTGTTGAAAAAGGAGATTCACTTGTGACTCTGCATGCGAATCGAGAAGATGTTGCAAATGTCATGGAGAAAATTTATGACAACATCCGCATCGCTGATCATGCCGATGCACCAACTTTGATCCACACGGTCATTACTGAATAAAGAAAAAGGACAAAAGTGATTCGTCGCTTTTGTCTTTTTTTATGCTCGTCATTTTCTATTGAAATAAAAAAATTCACTTTATGAAACAAACCTCTTGCAATCATCAAATAATGGGTGTATATTAATTGACGAGTCAATGATTGATATATCAAGTAATTGATTTCTGAATAGAAAAGAGGGGATGGCATTGACTGCATTTTGCTCTGAAGAGGCAGAGGTATTATATCGTTTGCAGTGCGTGAACCGTATGATGGGCGTGAAGTTCGAAGCATGCACGGGCATCAGCCAATCAAGACTTGAGTTGTTATCGCTGTTATTCCAAGCCGATGAAATCAGCCAATCAGATTTGCAGAAAAAAGTAAATATTGATAGTGCAGCTGTGACGCGTCACTTGAAACAGTTAGAAACAAAAGGAATGGTCACACGCAGAAGAAAACCAGAAGACAATCGAGTCACACTTGTTCGCTTAACAGACGAAGGCAGAACAAGAATCGAAGCTTCTAAAATAGAAAAAGAACGATTTATCTCAGAAATGCTTGAAAACGTAAGTGAAGAAGAACGAAGGCTTCTCACTGATGTGCTCATCCGTATACAACAAAACATCGAAAAGATTCAAACAACCTAAAGGAGTGTTACACATGGCTACAACATTAAAAACAAACGATTTTATGGAAATTATGAAAGGGCGCCGCTCTATTCGTAACTATGATCCATCTGTGAAAATCAGCAAAGAAGAAATGACAGAGATTTTAGAAGAAGCAACAACTGCACCATCATCAGTGAATGCACAGCCTTGGCGCTTCATGGTGATTGACAGCCCAGAAGGGAAAGAAAAGCTTGCACCACTTGCAAAATTCAACCAAACACAAGTGTCAACATCAGCAGCTGTCATTGCAGTATTTGCAGATATGAAAAGCGATGAATACTTAGAAGAAATTTACTCAAAAGCAGTAGAGCATGGCTACATGCCGCAAGAAGTGAAAGAAAGACAAATTGCTGCATTAACTGCACACTTTGAAGTTCTTCCAGAGCAAGTGAATCGCGAAACAATTTTAATTGACGGTGGGATTGTGTCTATGCAGCTTATGCTTGCTGCACGTGCACACGGTTATGATACAAATCCAATTGGCGGATATGATAAAGAAGTAATCGCTGAAACATTTGGCTGGGATAAAGAACGTTATGTACCAGTCATGCTGCTATCAATTGGGAAAGCAGCTGACGAAGGCTATGCATCTTACCGTTTACCGGTTGATCGTATTGCTGAGTGGAAATAATATCTTTTCAAAAGGAGACGATCAAATGATTATTATTCATGCAGGGATGACCATTCATCCAGAAAAAGAAAACGTATTTTTAGAAGAAATCAATGAATTAATGAAAGCTTCACAGGCTGAAGAAGGCAATGTTTCCTACAAGCTGTTCAAGGATACAGATAAGGAAAATAACTTTTTAATGGTAGAAGTGTGGAAAGATGACGCAGCGGTTCAAAGCCATAATGCAAGTGCTCATTTCCAAGCGTTCGTAGCGAAGGCAAAAGAATTCTTAGCCGCTCCACTTGACGTGGTTGCCTTTCAAGGCCAGCAGCTTTCATAGAAAAACAACAAACACCCTAGGCGGTTATCGCCTAGGGTCCTTTTATTTTCGACATATGGTTCCACCCATTTCATTCACGTATTGTGCATTTTCCACAAAATTTCTGAAAATAAAATGTTTTTCGACTTAACTATATTGGAATATGCTAGAATTAGATATTATTTATTACCAAAATAGGGAGGAACCAATATGAAACAAGGGAAATGGACGAAAATTGCACTAACCGCTGTGCTAAGTTTAGGCACATTGACAGCTTTCAGCACCCCTCTATCTGCCCACACCACAGAAAAATCAACATCCTCTGACGGCGGTCACTATTCAGGTATTCCATTTGACTCAAGCGTCGTAAATGAAGACCGTCTCGTCAAAGCCTTGAAAAAACAAGGAAAGATCAAAAAGAATGCCAATGAGGCAGAAACCCAAAAAGCATTAAAGAACTATCTAAAGAAAAAAGAAGAATCGGCAATGAAACAAAGTGCCAGCACTTTAACAGAAGAGCCTGAATTCCTCAAAGAATACAAACAAGAGGTACATAACAAACTTGCCAAAAAGAAAAAGTTAAAGAAGCATAAAGGAAAAGAAGGCAATCAAGTAAAACCGGTCAAAAAGGAAAAGTATAAAGGTGACGTCCGCAATGATAAGGTATTGGTTTTATTAGTAGATTTTAAAGATTATAAGCATAATAGTATCAAAAAAGAAGAGACTGATATGTATTATGACAAGTTTGATCAACAGCATTATCAAGATATGCTTTTCGGAAAAAATGGCTACATCGGTCCAGATGGGAAACGAAAAGTATCCATGAAGCAATATTATGAAAAGCAGTCCGGCGGCAGTTACACAGTCAGTGGAACAGTTGCAGGATGGTATACAGCGAAGCATGAAGCAGCTTATTACGGCGGGAACGTACCTGACGATTCAGGCAGTGACGGCAGACCGCGCGAATTGGTAAAAGAAGCACTCGAAGCAGCAGCAAAAGATCCAAATGTTGATCTCGGCGAGTATGATCAATGGGACCGCTATGATATTGATGGCGACGGTGTTTATAACGAGCCAGACGGCATCATTGACCATCTGATGGTCGTTCACGCGGGTGTAGGTGAAGAAGCAGGCGGCGGACAACTTGGCGCTGATGCGATTTGGTCACACCGCTGGTCACTTGGTGATGTATTTGAAATTCCGGATACTGAATCTGAAGTCGGACAAGGCGGGAAAATAGGCGCATTGGATTACACCATTGAGCCTGAAGATGGCGCAGCAGGTGTGTTTACACATGAATTCGGACATGATCTTGGTCTTCCTGACGAGTACGATACACAGTACACAGGCAACGGAGAGCCCGTTTCTTACTGGTCGATCATGTCAAGCGGAAGCTGGGCAGGTAAAGTGCCTGGCACGGAACCAACAGGCTTTAGCCCATATGCGAAAGAAATGCTTCAAAATCTGCATGGGGGCAACTGGCTTTCTGGACAAACCATCGATGGTAAAACATTAAAGAAAAGCAAAACCGTCTTAATTGATGAAGCAGCAACAAAAGGAACGAACCATGACGCCGTTCGAGTCGATTTACCAGATAAAGAGATTGTCGTTACGACACCTGCTCAAGGAAAATATTCGTACTTCAGCGGAACGGGTGACAATTTGAATGCAACCATGACGACAACAGGTATTGATTTGTCAAAAGGAAGCAAAGCAGAGCTGACATTTAAAGCATGGTACGATATTGAAGAAGATTATGATTATGCGTATGTCGAAGTGCGTGAAACAGGGACTGATCAATGGAAGACCATCGCGGGTAACATCACGAATGATCGAAATGAAGCAGGTGCAAACGAAGGCAATGGCATCGATGGAAAATCAGACGGCTGGGTAGATGCATCCTTTGACCTGTCTGCTTATGCAGGGAAGAAAATCGACCTGCAATTCCGTTACACAACCGATGCAGGCTATTCACTTCCAGGTTTATTTGTAGATGATCTGAACGTCAAAGCAGATGGAACGAACGTATGGTCAGATGATGCCGAGGATACATCTACTTTTACCTTTAATGGATTCTCAAAATCTAATGGAAAACAATATGCAGCACAATACTATTTACTAGAGTGGCGCTCTTATGCTGATGTCGATAAAGGCTTAAAGCATATTAAACGTGGTGCAAGTCTGATGAGCTATAATAACGGTTTGGTCGTGTGGTTAGTCGATCAATCATACAGTGATAACTGGGTTGGAAAGCATCCGGGGAACGGCTTCCTTGGCGTAGTAGATGCAGATCAGCAAGTATTAAAATGGAGTGACGGTTCCATTGCCGCCACAGGCTTCCAAGTACATGATGCAGCATTCTCTTTGAATCCAAGTACGAAGCTGAATATCGATTATACAGCAACAACGGGCTTAACTTTGCAAGATCGCTACATTCGCCCGACTCGTACATTTAGTGATAAAAAGAACTATGTGAATCCAAATAACCCAGATGCAGGACGCGATGTACCGAACTATGGATTATCCTTTAAAGTCGTTGGACAAAGTAAGGATCGTTCTGTTGGAAAGGTGTTAATTTCGAAAAGTAACTAAATAGAAAGCCGGATTCTACTATTGAATTCGGCTTTTTGATATGTGAGAAAAGGATTATAAGGACACGATTTGGTTTTTAATCGAATGTCTGTTCTTTTTTATTTTGATATCCGAATGAAACCATTATATAATAGAGCCTGGAAGGTTTTTCTTTCAACCATGATTCTTTTAGCTGTTAAAACAAAGGAAAGGATGAGCGTTACCAATGAGTTATGTCACTGCCAAGCAATTAAAGGTGATTCGAGGGACGATGCAGACTTTTTGCAGCCATTTGGAGTATGATGGTCATGGTAAGCTTCATATCAATACCATCATGGCTTTTATTAAAAAGGAATTCGGCGTGAGAAAAATGAAAGACATTCCACAAAGTCGCTTTACAGAAGCGCTAGAATTAATACAAGACTTCGATTTATACACGGACAAAATAGAGATTCGTGACCGTCTATCAGAAAGGAATTAACTAAATTGAATATTTTAGCAATGATTTTAGTAGGAATTGTCGCATTAGAACACATTGTCATCATGTTATTAGAAATGTTTTTTATGGAATCAAAGATGGCGAAGAGATCTTTTAAGCTGCCAGAACACTTGCAAAAAGATCCAAATGTCAAAGTGATGTTTGCTAATCAGGGGCTTTATAACGGGTTTTTAGCAGCAGGACTCATTTGGGGACTCATTCTTGGATCGAATACCGTTGGATATATGATTCAGCTATTTTTCATTCTTTGTGTCATCATCGCAGCAGTATTTGGCGGTGTAACATCCAATAAATCAATTATCATCAAACAAGGAGTACCAGCGCTTCTTGCATTAATTGCACTGATGCTGGCGATCTAATCTTAAATAAAGCCGCCCCTAGAAAGGGCGGCTTTTATCTTTTTCGAAGTCCCATCAAACGAATAATGGATGTCAGACAAAGGGCAACAGCAACGGCCAAAATGATTTTTCCGTACATGACCCCTGTTAGGTTCATTAAAAAGACGGCCAATATAATACAGAGCGTGATGATGATCATCACAATCGAATAGGTTTTCATCTCTTTTTCCACTCCTTTAAAAATCCCCTCATGTGACACGAGAGATCTGTCAATCTTTCCTCATATTATATCACTCAATGACAATTTTACATGAAATTCCCTACCAATAGAATGTGACATATTGATTAGATTTTGAGTCATACCATATTTTTTAGAAAATCGGGTATAACATAAAGAATTGACCCAAAGTCATATTGCTTGATATTTAATTGTGCAAAATATAAAATAACCACAGGATAAATCGAAAGGATGATCAAGATGAGTAAGAAAGTGTTATTAGTATCGACAAGCAGCCCAGAAATGAATGGACATCCAACAGGCTTATGGTTAGAAGAGTTAGCAGAGCCATTTCATATTTTTAAAGAAAATGAACTAGAAGTACAAATTGTCTCTATTCAAGGTGGCACTGTACCAATTGACAAAAATTCAATTCCTGAAGGTGTCCCAGCGCAATATCAAGATGTGTATGAACGACTTCAAGACACAAAGGCGCTTACAGATGTGAATCCAGCTGATTATGACGGCATTTTCTTTGCTGGGGGACACGGCCCTATGATCGACTTTGCGTCTAATCAATTGGTAGCGGATGCGATCTTAGCGGTTTCAGATAAAAATGGTGCGATCGGAGCCGTTTGTCATGGTGTTTCAGCATTCGTTGATGTGAAGGACAAAAATGGCAAATCATTTATCGAAGGCAAAAAAATCACAGGCTTTACCAACGAAGAAGAGGAAGCCGTGCAGCTGACATCAAAGGTTCCATTTTTATTGGAAACAAAACTTCGTGAGCAGGGGGCAGCGTTTGAAAAAGGAGATGCCTTTGCGTCATTTGCTGTCGTTGACGGACAAATCATTACTGGACAAAACCCCGGATCAAGTGCAGAAACAGCACGTTTGTTTGTCAAAACTATTGCATAAAACGTTCAAAAACCAGCCGTTACTCATGCGGCTGGTTTTTTTGTTATAAAAATGTCCCAAAAAAGACCAAAACAATGATTGGAATAATGGTAAAATTATCACAGGGTAAAAAACCCAAATGAGGAAAAGGGGATGTTCCTGTGAGAGCATTTTATGTCAAAATCACTGCAGCTTTACTGTCTGTTTTACTCGTCGCAACAGGTCTGTTTTCACCAGCATTAAAAGCAGAAGGAGCACCAAAATCAAGTGGGAAACGATCACCACTGACAGAAAAAGCGATTCAGCAAGTGCAAGAGTCGTTTTTAAAGCAGGATGAAGGAACCGCTATCCAACAGAAGCAAGTGAAAAAATCATTTAAAGTGAATAAGAAGAAAGGAATCAGTATCAAACGAAAAGCTGCTAAAGATGGCAAAATGCGCACGTCTGCCGTTCGCTCCATTGATGGACTAGCCATAAATCAATCGGCTGTCTTAACAGAGGACGACCCAGTTGATTTATGGTTTTTAAGCACATCTTCACCTCAGGCACTCATCAGCCGGATTACCTCTTCAAACCCTGATTATTTCGTTCAATTGTTTGTTGTTGATTATGAAACAGGACAAGCCTACCCAACGGATCTTATTCAACCGGCAGGCAGTCTGCTCGCGTTAAGCAATTTACCAGCGGGTGATTATGCGTTTGGTATTACCAGCGGTGGAGACTTTGGAGACTCATATACATTACAGGTGAATGCAAAAAACCCACCAAATTTCACAGGTGCTGAATCCCTGTCATCAACATTGCAATACTTTGTCGCTACGTATGCCAATGGGGATGTTTTCGCAAATGGTACAAAAGTGTATAACAAACAATCTAAGACCGCCGATTATAAATGGGAGCGTGTGTTTTACTTCTCATATGATGGAAAATATGAACAGAGAACTCATTCTGTTGACAGTGTGAAGGTGAAAAGTATTTCGGCACCAGTGTCGTACTCTGCTCCATACGCAAGTTCCTCAGAGGCCATTCTCGTCTATTTAGATGTGGAGACTTTATTTATGTATCATGAATCATCGTTTGCTAGCGGGCAGTACTACCATAGTAGCTTTGTTGATACACTTGGGAAGACGACACCAAGACGCTTAGATATTGATGATATGACAAATTACGGTGATCATATTTTAGCTGTAGATTTAAAAACAGGAAAGCCGATCGATTTCTTCAGTGTGTTGAATTTCTACTATGCTGCAGGGATCGAGAAACTGCCAACAATCAGCACGTTGAATTAAGAAAGGCGGTTGACATCAAATCGCCACATGTGTAGAGTAAAGATAATTAAATGACAAAAGTCCACTAGGGGAGTCATGTATGACTGAGACAAGAGAAAATCTTGGACCCTTTGAACCTGATCTAGTTCGTACTAGCGGAGGGAAGTGGAGCTGGACCTTGTCTTATTCATGATTGAATCGATAAGAAGGCCGCTCCATTTGGGGTGGCTTTTTCATTTATTCAACTGAAGAAGAGGAGGCTTTTTTTATGACATTTTCTACACAATTAAGGAAAGAAGCAGAACCGTTATTTGAAGCCATTTATCAGCATCCGTTCGTCAGAGGCCTGGCAGCAGGAAAGCTGGAAAAGGAACAGATCATTCATTATGTCAAACAGGATGCAGAATACTTACAAGCATTCATTAAAATTTATGCAGCAGCGCTCAGCAGATGTACAGACAGAGAGGATATTGCGTTTTTTCATCAGCAGATTGCATTTGTACTAGATAGTGAAACGCACCCTCATCAAAACCTTTGCCGAGTGGCAGGCGTATCATATGATGAGCTCCAAGGTGCTTCTTTGGCTCCGAGTGCTCATCACTATATTCATCACATGCTGCAAGTCGCACAGGAAGGTACGCTTGGTGAAATCATCGCTGTCCTGCTTCCATGTCCTTGGACATATTGGGAAATAGGGAAACGAATGCTCACAGATGTGCAGCCAGACCCGTCACATCCGTTTTATGAATGGATCACGTTTTATGGAGGATTAACCGATTCTGTCACAGGTGAGCTTTGCAAGCGGCTCGATCAATTGGCGGAAGCAGCAAGTGAGAATGAAAAGGAAAGAATGAAACACCATTTTATCTTAAGCTGCCAGCTCGAGTACAAGTTTTGGGAAATGGCCTTCACTGTTGAACAGTGGCCAGTTCAACTGGAGGTGCATTCATCATGACATGGAAGATGAAAGAAGTCGTCCTTGCTGTGATTTTATCCGTTGCGTGCGGTGTGATCTATTTAGGATGGTCCACACTTTACTTACCGATTACAGCACTTGTTGGCCCAGCAGGAGGCAATATCATGTTTGGAATATGGGTCATTGCCAGTCCAATCGTTGCGTATATCATTCAAAAGCCGGGGGCTGCCCTGATTGCGGAAACAGCTGCCGCGGCTGTGGAATTATTGACAGGCAGCCACTTCGGACTTTCAGCTTTGCTGATTGGTGTATGCCAAGGGCTTGGGGCAGAAATCGCCTTCGCTTTTTTTGGGTATAGACGATACCGCATGTGGACACTGATGCTGTCTGGTGCCTTTGCAGCTATCGGAGCGATGGCGTACAGTCTCGTGGCAAATGGCTTTGGTTATTACACGCCTCAAGTTTTACTTATGACCCTTGTGACTCAAATTATTAGTGGAATGATACTTGGCGGCTGCCTTGCGAAAGTGGTGGTGGACGCACTATCCAAAACAGGTGTACTGAATCAATATGCCATCATGAAAGAAAAACGAAACAAAGGTGAACAGCATGAATTCATTTCTCGCGTGCAATGATCTGACTGTCCGTTTTTATGAACAGCCTAAGCCTGTTTTAAATCAAATCTCCCTGACGATTCAAAAAGGGGAAAAGGTGCTTATTTTAGGACCGAGCGGAAGCGGGAAATCCACGCTCATTTCGGTTCTGGCTGGAATCATTCCAGAGCATGTGGAAGCAGACATGCAGGGCGAAGTGGTGTTACAAAGACATACAGGCGTCATGTTTCAAGATCCAGACTCTCAGTTTTGTATGCACCGCGTCAATGAAGAAATTGCCTTTAGCTTAGAGAATCGTTCCGTCCCACGTGAAGAGATGGATGACATCATTCAGCAGCTCATGCAAAAAGTCCAACTGGATGTCGATCCGCATACAGAGATTCACACTTTATCTGGCGGCATGAAGCAGCGATTGGCACTTGCTTGTTTACTAGCATTACAGCCGGATGTTCTATTCTTTGATGAACCAACCGCACAGCTTGACCCGGCAGGTAGAATGGACATATTTCAACTGCTGCAGCAGCTTGCAGCCGATCAGCAGCAAACCATGATTTTTGTAGAGCATGTGCTTGACGGAGTCATCGAATGGATGGATCGGGTGATTTTATTAGATGATCAAGGCAGCATTTTAGCAGATGGAGCTCCAAAAGATGTGCTCGTGACATATGAGGAAGAAATGATAGAGGCAGGAATTTGGCGGCCAAAATTATTTCCCGAGAAATGGTCCACGATTATTCAAGATCCATTTCATCCACTGAGTCAAACCTTTATGCAAACCTATGAAGCAAGAAAAGAGCAGCATGAAAAAGTGCCGTCAATCGAACGAGAGACAATGATTCGTACAGAAAATCTTCAATTAAGCTACGGGAAAAAAAGGATTATGAGTAACCTTCAGCTGGATATCAAAGCAGGAGATTGGGTGGCGATTATTGGAGAAAATGGAAGTGGAAAAAGTACGTTTCTCAAACATTTGATCCGCTTAGAGCCAGCTAAAAAAGGTCATATTTTCTTAAAAGAAACAGACCTTAAAAAATGGTCTGACCGACTACTCTATGAAAAAGCAGGCTTTGTGTTTCAAAATCCGGAGCTTCAATTTATACAAGACACAGTATTCGATGAAATCGCCTTTGGCGGCAGACAGCGAAACTGGCCAGAATCAGTCGTACAAGAAAAAACGGCCCAGCTGCTGAAAGAGTTCGGTTTAGAGAAGCATGCAAAAGCACATCCCTTCACCTTAAGTTTAGGGCAAAAAAGAAGATTGAGTGTTGCCACGATGCTCCTTTTTGATCAAGATGTATTGCTGTTAGATGAACCGACTTTCGGGCAGGATGAAAAAACGGCGAAGGAATTAATGAGGCGTTTAAAAGAGCGGCAGCGCCAAGGCACGACCATTGTGATGGTTACACATGATATGGAGCTTGTCGATGAATGTGCCGATCAAGTGCTTCTTTTTCATCAAGGCAAGCATGTATATGATGGCACCCCTTATGATTTATTTTCAAATCAGGAACTTGTCGATGCTTATCAGCTGAGAGCTCCTTTACATTATCGCTATGTGGCAGAAAGAAAGGATGTGCTGACGATTGCAAAGTAATCATTCCTTTCTTTCTACTGTGAATCCAGTCATGAAATTACTCGCTCACCTGCTTGCGATGGGCTGCCTCATGGCGATATCTGATCCTAAAACAACCTTTATCATCTGGCTGTTTGCTCTTGGCATTGGACTTGTTTTAGGTGGATGGAATATGAAGTATCTCATCACAAGGCTTGTCCCTTATCTGCTCTTTTTTATTCTCGTCTTTTGGATGATGGCGGCATTCGGCAAGGGGGATCATACTGTTTGGAAGTGGGCGTGGTTTCATATCACGGAGGAGAGTTTAAGAAATGGTCTCACCATCGCTTTCAGAATGCTTGGATTTGTAACATTTGGTCTCCTTTTTACGTCCACAACAGATTTGACGGCATTTATGATGAGTTTGATTCATCAATGCCGAATGTCCCCAAAATGGGCGTATGGAATGCTTGCCGGCTTCCGGTTTATTCCGTTATTTCAAAGTGAATTAAAACAAATGAAAGCTGCACATAAAATCAGAGGCTACAAGCAAAAAAACAGCTGGAAAGCCTTTATGCGTTATGCATTACCCCTTTTTACACAAGGTGTACGAAAATCAGAGCGCTTAGCGATTGCGATGGAAGCCAGGGGCTTCACAGGGACGAGAGAGCGAACGTATTATCATATCATCAGCACCTCATGGATTGACTACATGTATCTTTTTCTCATCGGTATCAGTGTCTTTATGTGCATTTACTTTTTTTAAAAAACACCCACATTCACTAGATAGAATGTGGGCTTTTTATATGCCTTAGGTCATTTGATTGATATTAGTACACATTACAGGCTGTAATAGATCATATAACGAACCGATAAAGAAGGTGTACTGAGAAAAAGAGAGGATGAACGTAAGCGAATGTCACAGAGAATTGATAACATAATAGACGCTTTACCAATCATTGGACTTGCTATGAGAGAACAGCTAACTTTTTCTGTTTTAGGGAAAGAGAAGGTTCTTTATTATCAGCAACATGGGAATATTGATTTAGGATTTAAAGCTGGTGATACAGTAGATCCTGGATTCCAAAACTTTGCGATGCTGAAAAATGGGAGAGAACCATCGTTTATCCAAATTCCGAAAGAAGTATACGGGATTCCAATGGATATCGTAGCCGTTCCAATTACTGATGAATCAGGTCAAGTGGTTGCTGCCTTCTGTGTGGCCTATGACCAAACGAATCAACAACGATTAGAGCACATCATGACGGAGAGCAACGAGGCTTCCGAAAAACTAGTCGCAATGGTACAGCAGGTTGCCGCACATTCAGAGGAACTACAAGCGACAAGTGAACAAATTCTACAAAATACGAAAACCACTGTCGAAAATTCCTCTAAAATCAATCAAGTGTCTAATCTCATTAAAGGTATCTCTGATCAAACGAACTTACTTGGACTTAACGCATCAATAGAAGCTGCAAGAGTAGGGGAAGCAGGAGCAGGCTTTGGAGTGGTCGCAACAGAAGTGAGAAAGCTGTCAACTCACGCGAAACAGGCGACAACTGATATTGAAACAGCCCTAAAAGATGTGCAGGGATCGATCAAAGGAATGGAAGAAGAAATTGCGCAAATTGTCGCTTCCTCTGAGCATCAGGCAGAACTTGTTGGCACTTTTACAAAAATTATTGAAGGCCTTCATGAAACAAACGAAACAATGAAATCATTGGCAAACGACTTAGTGAACTATCAAGTGAAATAAAAGAACGACAAAACCTCCAGCTGAATTGGAGGTTTTTTTATCATTTCAAGGTGAGAAACTTGTTAGAATTATGACCGTTTTATCGCTGACAGGCAGGATACACTTCTGTATGATAGAAAAAGAGAGACTAGTTTTGTCATTAGACCTATTCATAAGGAGGAAGATCATCGTGACACAATCAGCGAAGCTGAAAGAAATACTTGCACCCTACCGTCCGTTGTTAGATAAAACGGAAAAACCAATGATTCAATTACAGATGAAACAAGGAAAAACAGGACCATACGACAGCAAAATAGCTGGAGATCCTTACTTCCCCAAAAACGACGAATATCCTGTTGACGGCGAAGGACATCCTATGAAACTTTTGGCGCAAATTAATTTCGGCCAGCTGCCAAAGCTGAAGGATTATCCAGAAACAGGGATTTTGCAAGTCTTTATTTCTGTGCATGATGATCTTTATGGAATGAATATTGACCATAAAACAGAGCAAAAAGATTTTCGAATTAAATTTATTGAGGAACCTTTCTTGGCAGAAGAAGAGTTATTGACTGATTTTTCTTTTGTGAAAATTCCAGACGATTTTTATTTTCCTGTAACGAAGGAAGGCGCAATTACAGGTGAATTAGCAAGCGAAACGATTAGTGTAGGAGATTTCCGCTTTGAAAAAGTCACAGGAAAGAACAGCTGGGACCTATTCGAAGATGCAGATGGTGTTAATGGCGATGAAGCAGATGCCCTGCTGGATGAATTTTATGAAACAGCGAGTGGCTTTGGTCACAAATTGGGCGGGTACCCAGGGTTTACACAAGAAGACCCGCGTACCTATGTAGATCAAGAACATACCGTTTTGTTATTACAAATTGACTCAGATGACGAAGTAGATTTGATGTGGGGAGATTGCGGTATTGCCAACTTCTTTATCAAACCAGAAGATCTCAAACGAAAAAATTTCGAGAATGTTGTCTATAATTGGGACTGCTCCTGATTTTGTAAAAAACACACTTTAAACACTCTTTATAGAGTGTTTTTGTGTATGTTTTTAGACTTTTTTGCCCCTATTTCGTCATTTCTGAGAGGCAATATGTCATTCTTACTAGTTGACCGGATCAAAAAAAAATGTAAAATCATCTTAAAGTCCTCTTTTTTGAAAATAATAATAAAATGACATATCAATCAACGATAAATGCTCGAAAAAGCGGAATGTACTGGGGGGTATCAATTGATCATTTCGAAAGTAATCAATAATAATGTTGTCAGTGCGTATGATGACGAGCAGCATGAGCTGGTCATTATGGGCAGAGGGATCGCGTTTCAAAAGAAAAGCGGAGACCCGATTGACGAAGAACGAATCGAGAAGGTATTTTCTATTCAAAATAAAGATATATCAGAAAAATTCAAAACCCTGCTTTATGATATTCCAATCGAGTATATGCAAGTGTGCGAGGCGATTATTGAGCATGCGAGAACAACCCTTAACAAAAATCTAAATGACAGCATCTATGTGACGCTGACGGATCATATCACCTTTGCCATAGAACGTCATCAAAAAGGAATGGACATCAAAAATGCCTTGCTCTGGGAAATCAAACGGCTGTATAAAGATGAGTTCAGATGTGGTTTAGAAGCTATTCGGATCATTGAGGACAAGCTGAGCATCCATCTTCCTGAGGATGAAGCCGGCTTTATTGCCATGCATATTGTCAATGCAGAGCTCAATGAGGAAATGCCAAACGTGATTCAAATCACCAAGCTCATTCAAGATATTTTAAACATCGTAAAGTATCACTTTCAAATTGATTTAGACGAGGAATCATTAAATTATTTCCGATTTGTGACGCATTTGAAGTTTTTCGGACAGCGTCTGTTTAACGAAACTCAAATGGAAAATCAAAATGAGTTTCTGTATGAAGTGGTAAAAGAGAAAAACACTGCAGCTTTTCAATGCGCAGAAAAAATTAACGAGTATGTTCAAAAAGAATACAACCGAAGTCTCATAGAAGATGAAATGTTATATTTAACTTTGCATATAGACAGAGTAATAAAAAGAAAATAAATTCAAAAAGAAAGCGTTGACATCACAAAATTAACATGATAATTTATAACTATAAACTAAATAACCCACAATCTTTTAGGATTGTTACTGGTCAAGCAGGCAAAACCTAAATCATTGTCCCTATCTTTGATAAGGCATGATTTAGGTTTTTTTATATCTAAAGACTTATAAAAATTAAATAACGATCAATCGCTATGAAGGATTGTTACTGGTTAAGCAGGCAAAACCTAAATATCGATTAATGTCTGAATCGCTATTTCTCGGACATTAATGGATGTTTAGGTTTTTTCTATATCAAGATGAAATCAACGATTGGAGGGTAACACAATGAACCACAAACAAACAGCAAAAGAAGTGCTAGAACTTGTCGGCGGTGAAAAAAATGTTAAGCAAGTCACACATTGTATGACAAGACTTCGCTTCAACTTATACGATGAAAGCAAGGCAGATAAAGAAAAGCTGCAATCAACAGACGGCGTCATGGGCGTGAATCAAAGCGGAGGTCAATATCATGTCATTATCGGCAATGATGTCTCAAATGTCTATCAAGCGATGATTGCTGACTCTGGGTTATCAACAGATGTAAAATCAAGCGGTACAGAAGAAGCATCAAAACAAAATGTGATATCAAAGCTTTTCGATTTTATCTCTGGTGTCTTCACACCGATTCTCCCAGCCATCGCTGGAGCCGGTATGATCAAAGGGATTTTGGCACTGATGCTCACATTTCAGTGGATATCAGATAAAAGCAGCACGTATGCGATTTTAACAGCTATCGGAGATGGAGCCTTTTACTTCTTACCGATTCTACTTGCTGTAAGCGTAGCCAAAAAAATTGGTACAAATCAGTATATCGCAGCTGCCATTGCAGCAGCAGCACTGCACCCGCAGTTAACCGCTTTACTGGGTGCGGGAAATACAGAATTTCTCGGCTTGCCAGTGGTTGCCGTTGTGTACTCTTCATCGGTAATTCCAATTCTCCTTACCATTTGGCTCGGCTCATATGTTGAAAGATTCGCAGAAAAATATAGTCCAAAATCATTAAAGATCATCCTTGTTCCAACAGTTACACTTCTTGTCGTTGTACCGGTTATGCTCATCGCGGTTGGACCACTTGGTGGAATTATCGGTAATGGCCTTTCAGGTGGAATTGATTTATTGTTTAAACATGCAGGTATTTTGGCAGGGCTCTTGATTGGCGGGTTCATGTCACCATTGATCATTACGGGCATGCACTATGCACTGCTTCCAATCATGATTAACAACATTACATTAAACGGTTTTGACTTTATTCTTCCAATGATGTTTGTAGCGAATATGGCACAAGCAGGCGCAGCATTCGGTGTCTTCTTAAGATCAAAAAACAAAACATTCAAATCATTGGCGATGTCTACAAGTATTACAGCTTTAATGGGTATTACTGAACCTGCTATGTATGGTGTGAACATGCGATTGAAAAAACCGTTCTTTGCAGCCCTCATTGGTGCAGCAACAGGCGGCGTGTTCATGTCGATCTTTAAAGTAAAATCATATGTGGTATCTGGATCAGCAGGCCTCCCAGGTCTCCCAACATTCATTGGACCAACATTTATCTACTCTATCATCGGCTTAATCATCGCCTTTGTCGTAGCATCAATCATGACACTTGTTCTAGGATTCAAAGATGTACCAGTGAAAGATGATAAAAAAGCAGACAAACCAGAAGAAAAAAAAGACACAGCAGCGCTTCAAAATGAAGTGGTACAAAGCCCGCTTGAAGGTCAATTAAAGCCGCTCAATCAAGTAAATGATGCAACATTCTCTAATGAAATCATGGGCAAAGGTACAGCCATTGTACCAACTGTTGGACGCGTTGTTGCACCGTTCAACGGCAAGGTTGAAACCATTTTTCACACAAAACATGCCATTGGCTTGAAGAGTGACCAAGGCACAGAACTTCTTATTCATGTCGGGATTGACACGGTAAAACTTGACGGAAAGTATTTCACAAGTCATGTGCAGTCCGGTGATCTTGTTAAAGCAGGAGATTTGCTTGTTGAATTTGATATCAAGGGTATTCAGCAAGAAGGCTATGATGTGACCACACCTGTTATTGTTACCAACACAAATGATTATGCTCAAGTTGATGCGAAAACAGATGGAGCAATTACAGTGAAAGAGACACTGCTTACAGTCAGTGTAGAAGAAAAAGAGGAGGGCATTCAACATGAACAAGTTAGAAAAAACATTTCCTAAAGGTTTCTTATGGGGCGGCGCTGTTGCAGCCAACCAAGTTGAAGGCGCATATAATAAAGATGGAAAAGGCTTATCGACAGCTGATGTATCGCCAAATGGTATTATGCACCCATTCGATGAATCAATGAAAGACCTTAACTTATATCATGATGCCATCGATTTCTACCATCGCTATAAAGAAGATATTGCACTCTTTGCAGAAATGGGATTCAAGAGCTTCAGACTATCCATTTCTTGGCCGCGTATTTTCCCAAATGGCGACGATGCGGAACCGAATGAAGCAGGTCTCGCTTTTTATGAAAAAGTATTTGATGAACTTCATAAGCATGGAATTGAGCCAGTTGTTACGATCTCTCACTATGAAATGCCGCTTGCACTTGTGAAAAACTACGGTGGATGGAGAAACCGTAAGCTTGTGGATCTTTATGAAACATACGCTAAAACATTGTTCACTCGCTTTAAAGATAAAGTGAAATATTGGATGACTTTCAATGAAATCAATGTCGTGTTACATGCACCTTTCACTGGCGGCGGGCTTGTATTTGAAGAAGGGGAAGACGAGAAAAGCATTCAATATCAAGCAGCGCATCACCAATTTGTTGCAAGTGCTCTGGCTGTTAAAGCAGGACATGAAATCATTCCAGATGCAAAAATTGGCTGTATGATTGCAGCGATGACCACATATCCGTACAGCTCAAGACCAGAGGATATGTTTGCTGCAATTGAGCAAGACCGTAAAACATTGTTCTTCTCAGATGTACAGGCAAGAGGCTATTACCCAGGTTACATGAAACGTTATTTCCTTGAAAATGACATCAACATTGAGTTCCAAGACGGGGACGAAGACATTTTAAGAAACCATACAGTTGACTATATTGGCTTCAGTTATTATATGAGTTTTGTAACGAGTACAGATCCAAAGGTCCTTGAACAAGTTACTGGCGGTAACCTATTTGAAGGTGTGAAAAACCCTTATCTAGAAGCAAGTGATTGGGGCTGGCAAATTGATCCGAAAGGACTTCGTACAACACTGAATCAGCTGTATGACCGCTACCAAAAGCCTTTGTTTATCGTAGAAAATGGATTGGGTGCTGTCGATCAAGTAGAAGAAGACGGATCAATTCAAGACGATTACCGAATTGATTACCTCAGAAGCCATTTGCTAGAGGCGAGAGAAGCCATCGCAGACGGAGTAGACCTGATCGGTTATACAAGCTGGGGCCCAATTGACCTAGTCAGCGCATCAACGGCTGAAATGAAAAAACGCTATGGCTTCATTTATGTCGACCGTGATAACGAAGGAAACGGTACATTAGATAGAAAGAAAAAGAAAAGCTTCGATTGGTATAAACAAGTGATTGCGACGAATGGTGAACATTTGGATGCATAAAAGAAAAAGACAAACCGCTCATACTGCGGTTTGTCTTTTTTGTCCTTTGAGGGACTACGAAGTCCACACTTGATCTGCAATCTCAATCACATGACGCAGTTTTTCCCATTGCTGTTCTTCTGTTAACAGGTTGCCTTCCTCTGTTGAGGCGAATCCACATTGTGGACTCAAACAAATTTGGTTAATGTCCACATATTGAGCCGCTTCCTCAATGCGTTTTTTAATCTGTTCAACTGGCTCAAGCTCACCGTATTTTGAAGTGACAAGGCCTAGTACGATTTGAAGGTTTGGGTTCTTCACATATCGAAGGGGCTCAAATCCGCCAGAACGATCGTCGTCGAATTCTAAAAAGAGACCATCAAGATCTAAGCCGGCGAAAATTGTTTCTGCCGCTGCTTCGTAACCACCTTCAGCTGCCCAAGTTGATTTAAAGTTACCGCGGCAAATGTGCATAGTAATCACCAAATCCTCTGGGCGATCAGCAACAGCTTCATTGATTGTCTTCGCAAACGACTCACGAAGTTCATCTTCTTCACGGCCAAAGGCTTTGATTTGCTCGTGACCTTTTTCAGAAAAGAACACGGCCCATGCCGTATCATCCAGCTGCAAGTAGCGGCAGCCTGCATCATAAAAAGCACGGATGGCTTTCTTATACGCCTGTGCCACATCATGGTGGAATTCCTCTAAGCTGTCATACACTCCTTCTTCAAGCTTTCCACGGAAAAAGAGCATATTCGGACTTGGAATCGTCATTTTAGCCGAATGATCACCAGCGATGCTGTGAAGGAAACGATAATCCTCCAACATTGGATGATCTGTAAAATCGATCTTGTCTGTTACCTTGATCCCTCTTGCTTTTGTCGTTGTGTTATGAAATTGAATGCCCTGATCTGCTTCAAATCCTTCAACCCCATCGAGTCCTTCCAGAAAGTCAAAATGCCACCATGCACGTCTGAACTCACCATCTGTGACAACCTCTAACCCAATTTCTTTTTGCTTCTCTACAATACGTGTAATTTCTTCGTTTTCAATTTGTCGAAGCTGCTCTGCTGTCAGCGTACCGTCTGCCTTTTGCTTGCGTGCTTCCTTGATGCGTTCTGAACGAAGTAAGCTTCCTACTTGATCTGCGCGGTATGGCGGTTTCGTTGTTTTCTTTCCAATGGTTTGTACTTGTGTCATGCTGAATCCCTTCTTTCTTCAGGTTAAAAAATCAAATAAAAAAGCTCTTCCTTGGATAAGGAAGAGCATCATATACTGTGAGAACTCTGCCTTATCTTCAAACAAGCATCTGCTTGCTTAAGGAATTAGCACCATTCTGTTCCTAGGAACAGCGGTTGCCGGGTTTCACAGGGCCAGTCCCTCCACCACTCTTAATAAGGTTACCTTTTGATTCAATTTTCTTAATAAACACAATTATTCAACCTTTTCAGGGAAAAGTCAATGGTTTTTACAATTTAATTTCCTACATGAACAAATCAGCAACAAGAACACCAGCAAGTCCGACAAGTGAAAGCACGGTGACCATCAATGTCCACGTTTTAAAGGTTTGAGCCATTGATAGGTTAAAGTATTCTTTATAAATCCAGAAACCCGCATCATTCACATGAGAGAACGTGATACTGCCGGCACCTGTTGCGATCACCATTAATTCAGGGCTGACACCCGTCAGGCCAATCAGTGGTGCAGAAATGCCAGCCGCCGTGAGACCGGCGACAGTCGCTGATCCTAAAGAGACACGAAGGACAGCAGCAATGAGCCAAGTCAGAAGCAGGGGAGAAAGTGTGCTTCCTTGCATAATACCTGCAATATATTGATCGACGCCGCTATCAATGAGCACCTGTTTAAAGGCGCCTCCGCCCGCAATAATTAATAAAATCATAGCAATGGAGCCGATAGAATCCGTGATGGACTTCATCACGTCCTGCATGCTCTTTCCTCTTCCAAGCCCAAACGTGTAGATGGCAAGCAGCACTGAGATTAATAGTGCAATCGCCGGTTCGCCTAAAAACTCAGCGGTAGGCAGCAATGGGGAGGAAGGGAAGAAAATTTCTAGAAATGCTCTGAAAGTCATAAGCAATACAGGCAAAACAGCGGTGAAAATGCTAATGCCGAAGCTAGGCATTTCTTCTTCTGTGAATTCCTTTGGATTAAATAAGTTCTTTGGAATATGTGCGTGCAACTGGTCTTTTTTAAATAGTTTTGTAAACAGAAGTCCACCTACTAAAACAGCAGGAATCGCTAAAATAATCCCAACCAATAAGGTTTGTCCCATGTTTGCTTGAAAGACATTCGCAATGGCAGTCGGCCCTGGGTGAGGAGGGAGGAAGCCATGTGTGGTGATGAGAGCAGCGACAAGCGGCATGCCCACATACAGCACAGGAAGTCTTGCAGCCTGAGCGATCGTAAAGACTAATGGAATTAAAATAATGAATCCGGTTTCATAAAATAGAGCAATTCCAATCACAAATCCAGTCAGCATCGTTGCCCATTGGATTTTTCCGATGCCAAATCGGTCAATGAGTGTCATCGCGATACGCTGAGCACCGCCAGAATCAGCCATCAATTTCCCAAGCATCGCTCCAAAACCGAGAACGAGTGCCAGGTGTCCGAGCGTACTGCCAAGTCCTTTTTCGACGGAAGCAATCGCTTCTAGTGGTGTCATCCCTTCTAACACAGCAACAATTAAAGAGACAATAATCAAAGAAATGAAAGCGTTTAACTTAAAGACAACCATGAGTAAAAGCAATAACAAAACGCCAAGTCCAATAAACACTAACGACATGATCTTTCCTCCTTTGTGGTGCATAAGGGGGCGCAAACACCCCCTATGTCTTATCCTTCAAGTATGTCTACAGCTTCTTTTAACGTATCCTTTGACCCAACATTTCCCGGGAAAATCACATAAGACATGAAAGGGAATTTACTTTCTTCTCCTGTTTGCCAAACAGGGATCCCTGGTTTGATTTGACCTGCCACGGTCGCACGTCTCACGCTAAGACCTCTTGTCCCAATATCGCTGGAAGTAATTCCGCCTTTGGCAATGAGATACTTAGGACGAATGGTGAGGCGCTGGACAATACTTGTCACAGCATCACTAATCTGTACAGAGAGCTTTAATTCTTCCTCTTGGCGATCATCCCCAAGATCAAGCCGTTCTCTTCTTGTATAAACAGCCACAGATTGACCTGCTGCCAACAGTGCTTCAGTTTGCTGAATGACACGGTCAATTTCTTTGCGAAAGGCATCAGGCTCTAACACGAGGTGGGTATTAAATTCAATAAAAGCCATCTCTTTATGTTGCTCAAGCGCTTTTAATTGTTCTGTTGTTTTTTTCACATGAGAACCGATCATAATGAGACCACCATGAGGGCTTTCTTCTTGTATCAAGTCATCTCTTGTTAATAAGGCGTGATCCCCTATACCGCCAAGTACTTTTGTGAGCGCCGCTGCACTTCTGAACATCAGCTGCTGTCCTGCTTGAATGGCTTCAATGAGAGCGGTGACAAAGACTTTGACATCGTCATAGTCCACTGCGTTTACAACCACCTTTTTGAAATCCTTCACACCCATGAGCTGTTGTTTGATTTGATCGATGCGTAAAGCCCGCAGATCAGCTAACGAAATGTAGGTCGTGTTCTCTTTTGTGAACAATCCCTCTGACTTTTCTTCAATCCATTCTCCTAGATGAGAGGATTGAAAGCCGAATGTACGGTCTCTTGCAAATTCTGTATCACCAGCAGGAATTAATTCGTGTCCTTCCTGTACGTAATGAATATTGTCGATCGTAAAGCGTCCGCCTTCTTGGAAAAAAGGAAAAAGGATTTCCCCATCGAACTGGCGGGAGCTTTGCTGTTCAATGGTCGTTTTGAGTACTTCAGTTTCAAGCGGAAAGTGTCCGCGAAGAGTAGAATCTCCTCGGCTGACAATGATGAATTCCTGATTAAGCCGTTCAGCCACCTTTACAATGGTTGCAGCAATGGTTTCGTGCGCAGCGGCAGTTTCTTTCTCTGTCATACTGCGAGAATTGGTCAGTATAAAGAACATGCGGCTGTCTTCAAGAAAACCAGCCTCAATGCTTTCTTCTGACCAATCGGTGAAAACAGAGACGCCATGTACGGTTTGAATCCCTGTTGGATCATCGTCTAATACAATGACTTTATGCTGAAAGCTGCTCAGTGCTTGTTCGTATGCTGATTGAATGGCCTTTGAATCTGCTTTCGGAATGGCATTCAGTATGTCAGTGCTTTGCTTCATGATCATCTCATCCTTTCTTTACTTCGACATGAGCCATTTTTTCGTAATATTGAACGATGCCGCCATGATCAAGCCCGGATTTTCCGTCCGCTTTGAGGGCGTGGAAGATTTCAAGCAGCTGGCTAGAAAGGGGAAGAGGAACACCGATATCATGAGCAGTTTCCATGACATTGGTTAAATCCTTCAAGTTGATGTCGATGCGTCCGCCAGGTTCAAAATTTCGTTCTAAGATGAGAGGAACTTTTGCATCGAGAACGGCACTTCCTGCCAGTCCGCCGCGGATGGCTTCATACATCTTATCAATGGCAATGCCTGATTTAGCGGCTAGAACGAGCGCCTCGGACATGGCCGCAATATTTAAATTGACGATGATTTGATTGGCTAGCTTCGCTGTTGTGCCGCTCCCATTTGCCCCAACTAATACGACCTCAGTGCCCATCGCAAGCAGGACATCCTTCACTTGCTCAAAGATCGATTCTTCGCCGCCAGCCATGATGGCTAGTGTTCCGTCTATTGCCTTCGGTTCTCCGCCGCTGACAGGTGCATCAATAAATTCCACCTGCTGCTGTTTGGCAAGAGCAGCTAAAGCCCTGGAGGTTACAGGAGAAATTGAGCTCATATCTACGATGACAGTGCCAGGTGCGGCTGTCGTTAAAATGCCATGATCACCTGAAACGACTGCCTCTACATGCTCTCCTTTAGGAAGCATTGTGATGATGATATCGCTTTCAGAAGCTGCCTCAGCTGCTGAAACAGCACCTTTTGCTCCGGCTTTCTGTAACGATCGAATCGCTTCCTCATTTAGGTCAAAAACCGTTAAAGTATGACCGGCTTTTAATAGATTGAGTGCCATCGGTTTTCCCATAATACCTAGTCCAATAAATCCAATCTTCTTTGTCACGTTGACCGCCTCCTATATAGAAAACCCTTACAAAAAGCGCTTTCTTTTCTTTATGTTAGTATATATACTATCTTTTAAATTTAATAGTAGTAAATAAACTATTGTTCATTTAATGTACATGACGTGATAGGAACGTGTCAACGGAAAATATGAAAAAAGTCACAAAAAAAGACCGGAATCAGCTCCGGTCTTTTGTGTTCATGTTTTATTTTTAGCTACGGCTAATCTAGATCGTTTCACGTTTTCAATGGCATTTGATCCTAGCTCTAAAACAGCGGCGACGTATAGTACATCAATGATCACAAGCTGGTTGATACGGGAGATCATGGAGTCCGATCGATAGGTTGTCTCTCTGGAAGAGCTAAGCAGATGAAAATCAGACCGTTTTGCGAGCTCAGATTTCGGATAGCTGGTAATAGAAGCAACCCTTGCCCCTTTTTCTTTTGCAAACTGTACAGCGTCAAGAATTTCTCTGCTTTCTCCTGAATGGGAGATTGCGACGATAAAATCGTGTTCCGTGGCGTGTGTTGCAATCATATTCATCATATGCGGATCACTGCAGAGGCTCACTTCAAAACCAAGCTGCAGGAACTTATGATAAGCATCACCAGCAATAAAGCTGGACGCACCTGCTCCAAAAAAGACGGTTTTATGTGCCTGTTTCATGTGTTCAATGAATTGTGTGACGGCATGATCCTCTAAAATATGTTTCATATCTTGGATAGAGTTTGTTGTTAACTCTATGACCTTATGCTTAATGTCAGCTACACTATCGGATGCCTCGATCTCGCCGTATATGGATTGAGGCGTATTGGTCGCGATATCCTGTGCGACATGGACACGAAACACTTGATACGATTCATAGCCAATTTTTCTTAGAAAACGAAAGATCGTCGTTTCACTTGTGCTGCATTCAGCAGCGAGTGCACTGATAGAATGAAGCACAACTTTCTGAGGGTTTTGTAAGATGTAATTGGCAATCTTTTTCTGGGTTGGGGACAAACTATGAAACGTCGTCCGAATGTGACTAAAAATATTCTCTTCTATGATAAACACCACACTTCATCTAGCATTCTACATTAAGCATACAGGAACTTATGAAAACGGTAAACAAACCAGATGTGGAAAAATGAAGAATAATATGGAAAAAATACTTCTTTTGGTTCTTTTGTCATGGTATACTCATCTGGTAATAGACAAAAATGGGGGTTTTTACTATGACAATGAAAAAAGGCCTAACGATCAGCCTGCTTATTTTCTCACTGATTGTTTCCTTGTTTGCGCCAGTTGGATCTGCGGATGCCAAACAAGCAAAAAAAGCAAAAGTAAGCACACATTATTATAAAAAGAAAAAAACGTTCAAATATGCACAGGTGAAAAACCTAAGCAAGGCGCATATGAAAACCATCAATCGTGATTTAAAAGAAGATATTGCTTTCTCTTATTCTACTTACTTGTTCTTAAAGGATGAAGCGAAAAAGGAAGGCTTTGGGAAGATCACGTACGAGAGATCGTTTAAAACGAAATTTAACAATGGGAAGAAACTAAGTATCTTAAACTATGACTACATGAATGATGGCAGCATGCACGGGGACACAATGGTTTCCAGCATGAACTATGTGTTAACAAAGAAAAAAACAAAGCAGCTGTTCTTGACTGACGTTGTGAAAACAAAGAAAAAGCGTACGAAAGTAAGAGATTATATTTATAACTACACAAAGAAACATAAAAGCAAATTCTATGCGAACCTGAAAAAAAGTGACATTGAAATCAACTACAACACACAGTATTACTTCACGAAAAAGGGAATTGCTGTTGTCTTCCAGCCATATGAAATTTCACCTTATTATGTTGGAATTCCTATGATTCAAGTTCCTGCGAAGGTATATAAATAAAAAGAAAAACGACCACTGAATCTGGTCGTTTTTTGCTATCTATGCCAACACAAAAAAGAGCCCCTCATGAGGCTCTTTTATTTGGATTTATACTTGTTTAGGTGCTTCGTTTAGTGGGTGACGGCGTTTTCCGTTGTAGTGGCGGCGCATACGAAAGATTTCAAACTCCGAAAGCTCTGCGCTTTTTCTTTTTTGGGTGCGGTTATCTTTTTTGAAAGAGAATAGTAAGTAGCAGCAAAGTGAAGCGATAATCAATAAAATCATCATATGACATTCCTCCAATTCATCCTATTCTTTAAGTGTAGACAGGGTGAGTGATGTTTATAACTGAAAATAAGCAGCAGAATCGGTTTAGTTCTTAAGGTTCATTTGATCTGCTATTTTAGGTCTAAAATACTGGTTGTTTTTAACTATTATATTTCCAGTTATTTCACTCGTCAAGAAGAATTTTTCTGGGGTTGTCTCTATTAGTACGAATAAGTGTCATAAAAGTTTCAGAAAATTGTAAACTTTTATTAAAAAACCGTTCCCGAACAGGAACGGTTGTAAACATGTCTATGCTTTTTCTTCAAATAAACGGGCAATTTCAACGATAACTTCGGTTGCTTTCACCATGTTTTCAACGGAAATAAATTCATATTTACCGTGGAAGTTTTCTCCGCCAGTAAAGATGTTTGGCGTTGGTAGACCTTTATATGAAAGCTGGGAGCCATCTGTGCCGCCGCGGATTGGTTCAATGACCGGTGTGACTGAGCGATTTTCCATAGCTTCATGAGCTATGTCCACAATATGTTTCACCGGCTCAATTTTTTCTCTCATATTATAATATTGATCCTGAATGCTGAGGGTGATGCTGTTTTCTCCGTAGGTGGCTTTTAAGTCATTTGCTATTTTTTCAAACAATGCCTTGCGATTGTTGAATTTCTCTTTATCAAAATCACGGATAATATATTGCAGCTCCGCCTCTTCTACTTCTCCTACAAATTTCGTCAGGTGGAAAAAGCCTTCGTAGCCTTCTGTATACTCCGGAGATTCGTCAGAAGGAAGTTTGTTATGAAAGAGCATCCCGATTTTCGCAGCGCTGACCATTTTGTCCTTAGCTGTTCCTGGGTGGACGTTGTTTCCTTTAATGGATACTTTCGCACCTGCTGCGTTAAAGCTTTCATATTGCAGCTCGCCAAGCGGTCCGCCGTCAATTGTGTAAGCATAGGAAGCGCCAAAGGCATCAACATCAAACTTGTGCGGCCCTCTGCCAATCTCTTCATCTGGCGTAAAAGCGACGCGGATTTTTCCATGCTTAATGTCTGGGTGTTCAATTAGGTAATGCATAGCTGTCATAATTTCTGCGATACCAGCTTTGTTATCTGCACCAAGCAGGGTAGTGCCATCTGTTGTGATCAGCGTATGTCCTTGGTACTTTTGTAAATTTGGAAACTGTTGTGGAGATAAAACGATATGTAGATCTTCATTTAAGGTAATGTCGCCGCCTTGATAGTTCTCATGAAGCTGCGGTTTTACATTTTTGCCGGTGAAGTCAGTGGCTGTGTCGATATGAGCCAAAAAGCCAATGGTCGGCACGTCTTTGTTTGTGTTAGACGGAATCGTTCCCATGACATAGCCGTTTTCATCCATTGTCACTTCTTGAATCCCGATGGATTTCATTTCTTCAACAAGCTGTCTCGCCAGGTTCAATTGTCCTTCAGTAGATGGGCAGCTTTCCTTTTCTGCATCTGACTGCGTATCTACCTTCACATAGCTTGTGAAACGCTGAATCATTTCCTCTTTCATCTATACGTCACTCCTTTTGTAGAATACGTCCATTTTATCACGTCTTGAATGCGCTTCATAACAAGAAAGGCTTTCTCTGGCAATTAGAGAGGAAAAAGGCCTACTTTCATTAGGTGATGTGCTGAATGGTTCTTTAGGGTGATTTTTTTGGGTGTCTTTTTATTTATAATGAGGACATATAAAATCATCCATTTGTACGTTAAATTGGGAGAAAGGGGTGCGAAAGTTGGATTCTAGTCAAACGCTGGCACTCGCTCAAAAGTTTCAGGAAGCGGCTGATGAGATTCGGCAGTCAAAGCAGCTGCTGGAAAATCGGCTGAAGGCAGTAGGATCAGGCTGGCAGGGAGAAGCAAGAGATAAATTTGATCAAAGCTTTGAAGAAACAACGGCACGCTATGATCAATTTGAAAAGGATTTGCTTGAAACAAGTCAGGAACTGCGTGATGCAGCGGTCAAAATTGAGGAGCGTAAAGCTGAAATTGCCAGAATGGAAGAGCTTGAGCGAAAGAGACGAGAAGAACGGAGAGAAAGAAACAGAGAAGGGAGATGATGTGATGGCACGTGACATTGTGGTTGATACAGATCAGCTGACAGGGTTGGCGAATGATTTTGTAGGCGAGCTGTCAGCCATTGAAACGAAGCACCGCGATTTACATAGTGAACTGGACGGGCTGATTTTAGGCTGCGATCCTCGGTATAGAAGCTGTTTTTCTGGTGTCGGGGATGCATGGGGAGCAGGACAAGCGTTAATCAGCAAATTGAGCAGCGATGATATTGCCATTCGTCATGCAACAGATAAAATGGTCGAAGCAGATGATATATTGCGGAAATTGTACAGCATCTATGATCAATATGGTACACTCACGAGCTTAGCAGGTATCGTGATGATGCAGGCGAAATATTACGGGCTTGGAATGACGACCTTCATTAAAGAAAATGGCCGATATGCAGCGCAGCATTCGAAGCTGCTGCTTGATCTGACCAGCCGGGTAGAAGGAACGAGATTTGACAGGTTAGCAAGGATTTGGCTGAGTAAAAAAGAATTATTAAAACGATCGAACTGGCCGATGGCTGACTTGGTCCATAAGAAATTCACAAAATTTTATCCTGACGATACAGTTGCGTTCACAAACAGTGTCCGTGATTTTACAAAAGGAAGTATTAATTGGAAGGACACAGCTGCGATCAAGTCTGTTCTGAAAAATGGTGCAAGGTTTGCGAAAGGGAATGCCATCATTGCAACAGTTGTCACTGGTGCAACAGAAACAGTGGGCTGTGGATTGAAAATTGCCGAGAACTATGCAGAATTCGGTGATCAGCCAGAAGTTCTTAAGCGTGAAAATGCAAAGGCTGTTGGAAATGCAGTGAACAATACGGTCTTTATCGCTGGCGGTTCTGTCGCAGGTGCCGTTGTCGGCGGCGCTCTAGGAAGCTTTGCAGGCCCGATTGGTACCGTTGTTGGCGGAGCCATTGGTTCAGCGGTAGGTGGATTTATTGGAGAAAAAGTCGCCAAGCTGACATCCGGTTTTGCTGAACAGATGGCAGTGAAATTAAAGGACCCGATTCATGCGGTCGTGGATAAAGGGAAAAAAGCATTCGAACTGGCGGGTCAAGGTGTGAAAGCTGTCAATGATACCATTGATCAGGCAAATCAGGTGATACATAAAGGGATAGAGAAAACAAAAGAAACCGCAGATTCGCTCATAAAGGGTGCAGGCGATTTCTTTAAGGGTGCATTTTCTTTTGGATAAGGAGAGATCAAGTTGGATCAGCTAAGTCTAAGTATTGAGGAACTCATCTTTAGTTTTTACAGTGAAGGCTATTTTGAACAAGGCATGTCCTTAAAGGAAGCGTATTATCCTGATGTTGAGGATGAGCGCCTTGGGTTTTTATTTGAAATTGCGTGCCGTTCTTTGCTCGCAAAAGGTGTACTGGAATTTCGAAACAGACAATACCGTTATAAAGCGGAATACCGTCATTTCATCCAGGCGATGAATGATGCCTCTTACACCGTCAAGGCGTCTAGATTTGGAGATTTAGATGAAGAAATCAGCACCTCCTTTCACACAACTCAGGCGGGTGTATATGCGCATCATACGCTTTATGATCAACAAGTGCATCAGATTCGTAAACTGAGCGGCGATCAGCAGGCAGAAGAGCAAGTGACAGCCTTTTTCAACATACAGATGAATGATCACCCTGAACCTGTCATCAGTCTCCAGGCGGAGGAATTTGAAATGCTGTTAGAGCAAGCAAGCGAAGCAAAAAATGAGTGGCCATCCTTTCTGAATCAAGCAGAGAATCAAGAGCTCGTGAAGGCATTTGTTTCTGATGTACAGACGAGAAAAGGAAAGATGGATTCCCTCATGAAGGTCGTCTATGACAAAAATAATACGCCTGATGTGGAGTCGATGATATTTGTCATTCCAGGTGAGAACCAATCGTGGCTTGTATCAGGAGTAAAAGAAAATCAATTTCGCATTGAGACGGCTCATCGAGACGGGTTCCGTTCTATATTCTAATGGAGAAAAGGAGAATGACGCTTGAATCCAAGTGAAGTAATAGAAGTAAGGAGCAGACCTTTTTTAAGAGTATGGGCATTCTTAGCAACGGGCGGCTTCGGTATCATCGGTATTTGGTTATTTTCAGAAGCTCTTACATTTGAATCGAACTATACATTGTTTTTATTTTTAGGCGGACTATTAGGTATTGTCTATGGCTGGATCTCCTTTTTGATGATTTTGCCTGCTTTTACGAAGAGGGGAAATGTGATTTTTCGGATTCAGCGTGGAGAGAATGGCGCTGTGCTGCACAGGGAGCGAACGATTCCTTTTCAAGATATTCAATCAATCGACATGCGCAGGCATCGGTACAGCATAAGAGGATTTCTTTTTATGGATGTGCTCATTCGGAAAGTAGATGGAAAATTGATCAGAATTCCGGCGTACAGCATTTTAGATGAAGAAGTATTTGAACAGACCGTCAAACAGGAGATCTATCCATATTTACATCAGGCAGCCCAAGAAAATTGGAGACAGCAGCATGGCCAGGGAGAAGAGAAGACCGACTAAGCTGTTTTTGTCAGAATTCTATAGGATGAGGCGCCACTTTTTCGAAAAAATCGTGTATGATGTCAGTAAAGACTGAACACTCGAAAGAGGTGATGAGATATGGATAAAGAGATGGTAATCGACCTCGTCACAGAACAAATGGCACGGATTCGAAAAGAAAAGGATTATACGCAGGATCGCATGGCGGAGGTACTTGGTCTATCGAAACGGCATTTACAGCAGGTTGAAAAAAACAGGCTGCGTCTCAATTGGACGCAATCCGCGGCCGTATGTGCATTATTCAGAGATAGTGACATTCTGAAAGGGACACTAGGGGATGACCCGCTTGAGATTTTGGAAGTTGTGGCACATGATGAATTACATCTATCAGTTGAGCGTACGATTGGCGGAAAGGTTTGGTGGAGGACGGCTGTCAAAAAAGGCACGTTTCGCCTTCAGCAAAATGTACTTAGTCAGCACTACCGCATCTTAGATGAGGAGAATTATCGCTATTATAGTTCTTTTAATAAAGAAGAAGCGAAGCGGCGGCTAGAGGAATTAAGCCAGCTGTCTTCTCCATATTGAGATTGGAAAAGGAAAGAGAGGCACCTGTTTGATAGGTGCCTCTCTTTTCTGTGTTTATACTTTTAGAGTGTTTTTCGCCCGAATAAAGGCAACAAGCTGTTTGATTTCTTCATCATTTAGGGGAACACCGTCTACATGAATGGTTCCTTCTTTTGCTTCCGTCAGTTCAATTTTGATATCAGAGATTTTGCGTTGTATCTCTGGCTCGTCCGTTCTACCAAGTAAAAAATCAATGGACGTATCATACAAATCAGCCAGCAGCTTCACTGCTTCAAGCGAAGGTCGTCGGTACCCAGATTCGTAACCGGCATAGGTGCTTTTGGCGATACCTAGGCGATCTGCCGTATGCTGGAGAGACCATTTTTTCTTTTTTCTAAGAGTGGTTAAACGATCGAGTATCATACATGAACGCTCCTTTATTTACAACAACAGTATATCATATTTTGGCATAGAATGTACGCGTTATGCGTAACAATTTCTTGATTAATTCGCGTTATGTGACTATAATGGCAATGAAGGTACGCGTAAAGCGTATATTATAGAATAGCACAAGCTAGCTTATAATATGTGTGACAAACGAAGTAATTTTACGAAAGAGGTGGACCTGTTGAAGAAATTATTGCTTTTAACGACTGGTGGGACGATAGCATCTGTAGAGAGTGAAAATGGATTAGCTCCAGGTGTTAAAGCTGAGGATCTTTTGAGCTATTTAAACGAAATTAATGCAGAATATACAATGGACACAAAGTCCCTAATGAGTATAGATAGTACAAATATGCAGCCTGAATACTGGGTTGATATCGCAACAGCCATTTATGAGAATTATGATCAGTATGATGGGTTTGTTGTGACTCACGGAACCGATACAATGGCCTATACATCAGCAGCGCTGTCTTATATGCTGCAAAATCCTGATAAGCCGATCGTGATTACAGGTTCACAAATTCCGATTACTTTTAAGAAAACAGATGCGAAGAAAAACATCACAGATGCGATTCGTTTTGCATGTGACGGTGTTGGCGGCGTATATGTCGTGTTTGATGGCAGAGTCATCCAAGGAACACGTGCGATCAAACTAAGAACGAAAAGCTATGATGCATTTGAAAGCATTAACTACCCATATATTGCATCAATTGAAAACCATCAAATTGAATACAATAGCAAAGTAAAAAGAACACCAATGAAACCGCTTAAATTAGATGCATCCTTGAACACAGATGTGTGTCTGTTAAAATTGCACCCAGGCCTTAAGCCTGAGTTTTTAGATGCAGTCAAAAGCATGTACAAAGGCGTTGTCATTGAAAGCTACGGCAGCGGCGGAATTCCTTTCGAAGGAAGAAACCTTTTAGAAAAGATCAACGAATTGCTGGAAGAAGGCATTTCTGTTGTCATCACCACTCAGTGTCTTGAAGAAGGCGAAGACATGAGTGTGTATGAGGTAGGACGCAAGATCAATCAAGAATTGGTGGCACGTTCAAGAAATATGAATACAGAAGCTATCGTGCCGAAACTGATGTGGGCACTAGGCAAAACAACAGATCCAAGAGAAGTCAAAAAGATTATGGAAACGCCAATCGCAGAAGATTTAGTGATTTAACTATTCTATAGAAAGCAGGTCATAAGAGATGGTTCAAGCAACTTATCGCTATGAGAAGGATTTTCTTGGTGAAAAAGAAATTCCAGCAGACGTGTATTATGGGGTTCAAACCCTTCGTGCGAAAGAGAATTTCCCGATTACAGGATATCGGATGCACGAGGAACTAATCAGAGCCTTTGCCATCGTGAAAAAAGCAGCAGCTCAAGCCAATATGGAAGTCGGACGTTTATATGAAGGAATTGGAAATGCCATCGTTCAAGCGTCTGACGAAGTCATTGAAGGCAAGCTTCACGAGTACTTTATTGTCGATCCAATTCAAGGCGGCGCAGGAACGTCCATGAATATGAATGCCAATGAAGTGATTGGAAACAGAGCGCTAGAAATCATGGGACATCAAAAGGGTGAATACATCCATTTAAGCCCAAACACACATGTGAATATGTCGCAATCAACGAATGACTCATTCCCAACGGCGATTCATATTGCTGTGCTCAAGCAGTTAGACATTCTGCTTGAAACGATGCAAGCCATGCAGGACGTCTTCAAAAAGAAAGCAAAAGAATTCGATCATGTGATCAAAATGGGTCGTACGCACTTGCAGGATGCTGTTCCAATCCGTTTGGGACAGGAGTTTGAAGCTTACAGCCGTGTGCTGAGCCGTGATATTAAGCGGATCAACCAATCGAAGCAGCATTTATATGAAGTCAATATGGGTGCGACAGCTGTTGGGACGGGCTTAAACGCAGATCCTCGTTATATTGAGATCGTGGTGAAAAAGCTCGCTGATATTTCTGGTCTTCCTCTTGTAGGCGCAGAGCATCTCGTGGATGCAACGCAAAATACAGATGCTTACACAGAAGTATCCGCCGCTTTAAAAGTATGTATGATGAACATGTCTAAGATTGCCAATGACCTTCGCTTAATGGCTTCTGGTCCGCGTGCAGGTCTTGCTGAAATTGCATTGCCAGCTCGTCAGCCTGGATCATCCATTATGCCTGGGAAAGTCAATCCAGTCATGGCAGAGCTCATTAACCAAATCGCATTCCAGGTCATTGGGAATGACCACACGATCTGTCTTGCTTCTGAAGCAGGCCAGCTTGAGTTAAATGTGATGGAGCCTGTTCTGGTCTTTAACTTGCTTCAGTCTATTAGTATAATGAATAACGGATTCCGCTCATTCACAGATCATTGCTTAGTGGACATTGAAGCAAATGAAATACGTTTGAAAGAATATGTAGAAAAAAGTGCAGGCGTAATCACTGCCGTGAACCCTCACTTAGGCTATGAAGCAGCTGCTAGAATTGCAAGAGAAGCCATTTTAACAGGTCAATCGATCAGAGATCTTTGCTTGCAGAACGATGTTTTAACGGAAGAAGAACTTGATATTATCTTAAATCCATTTGAGATGACAAAGCCTGGCATTGCGGGTGCAGAGCTCCTAGAGCGATAATATTATCAAAAATTTTATTTTATTAATATGTGGAATTGCCTGTGAAAAAGAGAAAAAACAGGCAATTCACTTTCTTTCGAATTGACACACTTTTTTCACAATATTTTGAAAACGCTTAACGCACGCACAAAGGGAGGAAACACAATGAAAACACCACGTCTACCATCTATTTTAGAAGTCGTAGCTGTACTTGGCTTGTTTTTAGCAATTGTTTTATCATTTACTCTTTACTTCAAATTAGATATTCAACTCGCATTGTTTATCTCATGGTTTATGGTTATTGCGTTGGGTATTCGATTGGGGCATTCTTATAAGGATCTTCAAAACGCCATTACAAAAGGGATATCGAATGGTTTAGAAGCTGTTTTAATTTTAATTGCAGTAGGTGCACTTGTAGGAACATGGATTGCTGGTGGAGTTGTACCAACGTTAATTTACTATGGACTGGAATTTATTCATCCTAATATATTCTTACTAGCTACACTGATTATCTGTTCCATTATGTCTGTTGCTACAGGAACATCATGGGGTACAGTTGGAACCGCAGGTATTGCCATGATTGCGATTGGTGAAGGTTTGGGAATTCCATTACCTATCGTGGCTGGTGCTGTTTTATCTGGAGCCTATTTTGGTGATAAATTATCTCCATTATCTGATAGTACTGTCCTTGCTTCCTCACTTTCAAAAGTGGACGTGCTCGCACATGTTCGAGCGATGATGGTCTTATCCATACCTGCCTTTGTCATAACTGCCATTATGTTTACCATTACCGGGTTTATGTATGGCGGAAAAAATATTGATCAAGGAAAAGTAGAGTTTTTGAAACAAGCATTGCAAGATACATTCACGATTAATATTTGGATGATCATTCCGGCGCTTATTGTTGTGCTATTACTTGTCTTGAAAAAACCTTCAATGCCTGTTATTGCGATTGGTGCGCTTCTTGGCGCAGTTTGGGCAATGGCATTCCAAGGGATGAATCCAGCCGATGCACTTGGTACAGCTTATAATGGTTTCTCTATTAATTCAGATGTAGAATTCTTAAATACGCTGTTAAACCGTGGCGGTATTGTGAATATGCTTGGATCTTTAGTGGTCATTATTCTCGGACTTGGTTTCGGTGGAGTATTAGAATATTTAGGCGTATTAAAAGTCATCGTTGCGACATTTGAGAAAAAATTACATAATGCAGGGAATGTAACGCTGTCTACACTCGTTGTTGCGTTCTTCGCCAATATCTTTGGCTGTGCGATGTATGTATCGTTAATCCTTACACCAAAAATTATGGAAAAGAGCTACGATAAATTAAAGTTAGACAGACGAGTTTTATCCAGAAACTCTGAGGTCGGTGGTACGCTTACTTCTGGTATGGTTCCATGGTCAGATAACGGTATTTACATGGCAGGAATTCTTGGCGTATCGACATTCTCTTATTTACCATTTATGTGGTTGAGCTTTGTCGCCATTGGTCTTGCGATCATTTACGGATATACGGGCAAATTCATTTGGTACGTGAAAGATCAACAAGAAAGAGAAGAATCGGCCTCATAAGCCGTTTCCAAAAGCCGCTCCTGCACGGGGCGGCTTTGTTTGTCCTAGGACCGAGAGACTATATGTGACATATAGCAAACGAACAGGAATTTAGACCTCCTATAAAAGAGGTCGAAAGGGGGAGTGTGAAGCAGAGTGAAAGCATATTTATCCCATAAAAAGGGCACAAATCCCTATTCAAACATGAGTCTTTGAACCTTATAATAACAATATTGGAAAAAGTGCTATTCACCTTACGCTCGTTTAGAGGGACTCTAAGCAGCGTTTTTATTTTGACAGGAGGAGGAACCCATATGAGCTTATCGGATATGCTGTCTGCCCTTAACGGTGGCATTTCAAATAAAAAAGCAGAAATTGAAGAGAAAATCGCTCGGCTCAAAAAGGCGAAAAGCAAGGTTGAACGTGAACAAGATGCGGCAGAAACAGATTTAAAGCAAATCAAGCAGCCAAAGCTTGGGACCTCTTGGAAAGGTGAGCGAAGCCAGGATTTCAAAACAGACCGAAATGAAGCACATGATGCGCTGCAAACGATCGTGAACGATAAATACCCACGCTATGTGAGCCGTATCGAATTCAAAATCAGTACATTAGAAGCAGAACAAGCTGCGTTATCCTTTGCCAGTTCCTTAGCTGGAGACGCCGCACGCCTTGCTGAAAAAGGAGAAGACGCAGTAGAGGACGCAAAACGCTTGATCTCAAAAGCATGGAGCAGCTTGTAAACAAGATTCATGCTGAACAAATCTGGAGGATATCACAATGGGACAAATTAAGTTAAACTACCAAACAGTCATGGATAAACTAGATGAAGTCTCCCAAGCAGTCGAAGCTTTAGCGATGAAAAAGGCAGCAGATAAAGCGGGTGAAAACAGCCTTGAATTTGTAACCAAGTGGACGGCACGTGAAGCAGAGGTAAGCGAAATGGTTTCAAGCTTTAAAGAAGCCCTAATCAAAAACGTTCAGGATACACGTTCTAACGTGAAAACATTAAAAGAACAAGACGAAGCGATTGCTGCAAAATAATCAGCACAATCGCTTTTATTTATGGATATCATTTACATGAAGTAATTGTAGTTATAAAGACTCATATAAAATTCGGGGTGTAAGACCTTGTATTATTCCGTTTTTCTTCCAAACACGTCACTAAAAGGACACCTTTTCCCTATTTAAGCCTGAGGCTTTTCACCTTATACTATACTTAATGAAAGCAGAACGATAGAAATGTCAGGATTGGAAAAATCAAGTGAGTCGATGGTTTCCAAAGGTGCTCACGCCGTGCTTTCGTATGAGGTCAGATAGAGGTGGATGACATGAGTTTATCCGAGATGCTGCACCATCTGCATATGGGAATTGAGAACAAACGTGCAGAATTTGACGAAATGATCTCTCGGTTAAAGACAGCCAAAAGCAATATTCGAACAGAACAAGATCTTGCCCAGTCAGATATCAAAGAAATCAAGAAGCCTGCTCTAGATTCGTCATGGAAAGGCGAGAGAGGAACCGACTTTCATCGCCACCGGAAAGACGCTTACAGGGTGATGCACAACATCGTCAACGATGAATATGAAAAATATATAACAGAGATTGACCAAAAAATCTTACACTTTGAATTGAAAAAAATGGAGCTGGCCGTTGCCAGTAATTTTGCAGGAAGAGCTCAGGACGTGATGGAAAAGGGCGAGGATTTTGCAAAGGACGTTAAACATTTGATTGAACGGGGCTGGAAAGCTCTTTAAAACCATAAACGAAACAGCCGTCTCATAAAAGGGCGGCTGTTTTTTTGTTTAGTCACATCCACCACCGCCGCTATCACCTGAATCACTCCCGCAGGAGGCGTCAGAAGCGTGATGGGTATACGAATCAGTATATGTACTTGTCGTTGAATTATGATGTGCAGAACGCTTAGCAGATGCACGTTTATCCTTTGGTGTGAACAAGCTGGCAATGATGGCTCCTAAAAAAGCTAATATGATAATGACAACAAACATAAAAGTACCCATAATGCATCCCTCCTCTAGTTTCATATTCATACGAATGAGCCATATCCAGGTTCCCGGTTTGAAAGAAAAACTGGGCAAAGAGTTCTATTTTCGTTTATGATGATAGGCAAAAGTAAATGCCAAGGGAGGAGAGCCCATGCTATCTCTACGTCAGGAGGAGCTTCTGAAAAGATTGATGCAAGCGGAGCAGGAACTGACAAGTGAAGAAATTGCCCGTGTGATCGGAGTCACATCACGAACCATCCGCACAGATATGAAAGCGCTTAAAGTGATCTTAGAAGAACATGGTGCCGCACTACATATTAAACGCGGGGCAGGCTATACATTGAGCGTTGAAGATTATGGGGCATTTCGTACATTTTTGAAAAAATCACTGAGAGAAAGAAATGAGAAAAAGGAACAGTCCATTCCCAATCAGCCTGAGGACCGCGTGGCTTATCTATTGAAAAGGCTGCTTCTGTCAGAAGAATATATCAAATTAGAGGGATTGGCAGAGGAATTATTTGTGAGTGAATCCACAGTGAAAAATGATTTAAAAGCTGTCAGGCATTTGTTTTCATTGCATGGACTTTCTATATCGCACCGCCCTAAATATGGACTGCGTCTGACAGGCGATGAAATGAAATTAAGATATTGTATGGCAGAGCATGTATTTCAGCAGGATCAAGCGCACTCTACACTGTTACCTGAAGAAACGTATCAACTGATTCAGGACATCGTGCGTTCACGTACAAAAGCCACCGGGCTTCATTTATCAGAAATCGGTTTAAGTAATTTAGTGACCCATATTGCCATCGCATGCAAACGAATAGAAGAAAAAAAGCTGGTTCAGATGCCAGAAGCGGAATTGAGAGAAATTCAAGTGCAGCCAGTTTTCCAAATAGCTCAACAAATGACAGAAGATATTCGCCGCGTATTAGCGATTGATTTTCCGTTATCTGAAATGGCGTACATCGCAATTCACTTAATGGGGGCAAAGATGATGGCATATGGAGAGGCTGGCCATACGCTATTTCATCTGCTGGACGAAGATCATTTTTGTTTCACTCACCAATTGCTTGCTTATGTGGAGGAGCATATGTCACTTGATATTCAGTTTGATAAGGAGCTGATCGTTGGTTTAAGTCTTCATTTGCGTTCCGCCATTCATCGTTTTAGATACGATATGAATATTCGAAATCCCTATTTACCAGACATTAAAAGGCACTATCCCATTGCGTTTGAGGCGGGTGTTTATATGGGCAGGTGGCTGAAGGAAAAAGAGGGTGTTGAGATTCCTGAGGATGAAATCGGATATTTGGCACTTCATATTGGAGCTGCAATCGAGCGGACAAAATCACAGCATGTGAGAAAGACATGTCTTATTGTGTGTGCGACGGGTGTCGCCAGCAGTCAGCTTCTTCTTCATAAGCTCACGGCGGCTTTTAGCGGAAGACTGGAGATCGCTGGAACTGCAAGTGTCGGGGAACTTCCTTCATATGATTTGAGAAGCATTGATTTTATTATTAGTACCATTCCGCTACAGAATACATTGCCGGTACCAGTAATTGATGTACATACGATTCTAAGTGATGATGATATTGTCCGGCTGAAACGATTTGTGCAAAATTCACAGGATACAGGTGTTTTACGGTATGTGAGTCCGGCGCTGACATTTTTTCAGCAAGACCTTCAATCAAGGGAAGAGGTTCTTCAATTTTTCGTGAACGTGTTAAAGGAGCAGCATCGAATCTCAGACGAGTTTGAACAATTATTGCTAGAAAGAGAGCAAGTGTCACCCACCTCTTTCGGTCATTTGGTTGCGATTCCTCATCCAATTAAGCCGGCAACAGACGATACGTTTTGTGCAATCTGTACGTTAAAAAAGCCAGTGCTGTGGGGAGAAGATCGAGTACAAGTCGTTTGCTTGTTAAGCATCCAGAAGACGTATCAAAAAGAATTACAGTCGCTTTATCAATTTCTTGTGCGGCTGACAGAACGGAAGGAAGTGGTGGAGCAGCTCATCAAAGCCTCTTCATTTGAAGAGCTGACAGCAGCACTTCAAGTATTGGAGCAGCCAAATGAAAAAACGCGACATCCATTTCCGCATCTGTGAGGAAAAAGATTAGATGTTAATGAAAGCGCTTTTAAAATAATATCAAAAAGGAGGATGATCACGAGTTTGTGCAAAGGGGGAGACGGATCATGAGCTTCAAGGAGAAAGCGGCAGATGTCATGGGGCATGTGGCTTATCGCATCACCAATCAGAAATATATTATGGCGATTAAACAGGCATTTGTCACACTGATGCCGATCATCATTACAGGAGCTTTTGCTGTACTGGTGGCGAATATGATCATGAGCCCGGAAACAGGGCTTGCTCATTTTGAGATATTCAGGTTTTTAGCAGAGCTTCAGCCTATTATGAAGGCAATCAATTATGCCACGCTGAACTTTTTAACCATTGGGGCTGTGTTCCTCATTGGGATTGAGCTTGGGAAAATCAACGGGCACAAGTCGCTGTTCCCAGGATTGATGGCGTTGATTTCATTTATATCCGTTATTCCAACGACACTTCTTCTTGAAGTTGATGGATCGATGCGTGAGGTTGTAGACGTGTTGGCAAGACAATTTTCCGATCCAAAAAGCTTATTTTTAGGGATGATCATTGCGATCGTATCTGTGGAAATCTTTTGTAAGCTGACTGAGGTGAAATGGCTGCAAATCAAGATGCCAGATTCGGTTCCGTCGAATGTGGCAACGTCTTTTTCATCACTTTTTCCTTCTATCATTACAATTACGATCATTAGTTCATTCGGGTTTGCATTTCATCGTGTGACAGGCATTTATTTGCATGAAGCAGTATATAACGTGGTGCAGCGTCCGCTAGAAAGTGTTGTACAGGGGCTGCCAGGAATTTTAACGTTGATGTTTGTGGCACAATTTTTCTGGGTGATCGGCATCCATGGCAACCAGATGATTAAGCCGATCCGGGAGCCGCTCTTATTAGGATCGATTGCAGTGAATATGACAGCATTTCAAGAGGGAAAAGAGATCCCGAATATTATCACGATGCCGTTTTGGGATGTGTATATGAGCATCGGTGGTTCAGGTGTGACCATTGGACTTTTGATTGCAATTTTCATTGCTGGGAGAAGGGAAGAGATGCGAAGCATTGCCAAGCTCTCATCAGGACCCGGACTATTCAACATCAATGAACCTGTTATTTTTGGATTACCCGTCATGCTAAACCCTGTGATGGCGATCCCATTTATCGTCACACCGCTTGTGACAGGTACGATTGGTTATATTGCGACGGCTACAGGATTCGCTGGAAAAGCGGTTGTGATGGTGCCGTGGACGACACCGCCGCTTGTGAATGCATGGCTGTCAACCGCTGGCAGCATGGGAGCCGTCATCACACAGCTTATCTGCATTGTGGTTGCTGTTTTCATCTATTTACCGTTTGTTCTCTTGTCTAACCGCAAGCCAGAAGCAGCACCAGATTCAGAATAAACATTCAGACGAAGAAAAGGGAGGCGGAGATATGAACAGCATTGAGATTCCAAGAGATTTTATCCTAGGTGCTGCGGCTTCTGCATGGCAGACGGAGGGCTGGAAGGGAAAGCGGGCGCATCAGGACTCGTACATCGATTTATGGTATAAGGAAGGGTATCACGTATGGCACGAAGGCTATGGGCCGGCTGGTGCAACGAATTTTTACGAGCGCTATCCTGAGGATGTAGCCTTAATGAAAGAGATTGGGCTGACACATTACAGGACATCGATCAATTGGTCGAGATTTCTCATAGATTACGAGAATGGGATAGTGGATGAGGCCTACGCTCGTTACATTGATGATCTGATCAATGAATTAATCGCAGCAGGTGTAGAACCGATGTTTTGCTTAGAGCATTATGAGCTTCCTGCCGTTTTGCTTGAGAAGTACGGCGGATGGTCATCAAAGCATGTCGTTGATCTGTTTGTTCTCTATGCAGAAAAAGTGTTTGAGCGCTACGGAGACCGGGTCAAGCATTGGTTTAGTTTTAATGAACCGATTGTTGTCCAGACACGCGTTTATCTAGATGCTATCCGATATCCGTATGAGCAAAATACGAAGAAATGGATGCAGTGGAACTATCATAAAGCACTGGCAACAGCAAAAGTGGTGAAGCTGTTTCAGGAGATGGGTTTGAAGGAATCGACAGGAGCCAAAATCGGGGTGATTCTCAATCCAGAAGTGACGTATGCAAGATCGTCTGCTCCGCATGACCAAGAAGCGGCACGTATGTATGATTTGTTTTTTAATCGAGTGTTCTTAGATCCTTCCATCAAAGGGGAGTATCCAGAGGAACTGATCGATGTGTTGAAAAAGCATGATATTCTTTTCGATTCCACAGAGGAAGAGCTTCAAATCATCAAGAATCATACGGTAGATGTCGTCGGACTTAACTTGTACTATCCGCATCGTGTCAAGGCGCCGAGTAAGGCTTGGAACGAAGGGACGCCTTTTCACCCATCCTATTATTACGATATGTTTGAGCTTCCAGGGAGAAAAATGAATCTTTTTAGAGGCTGGGAAATCTACCCGAAGATTGTCTACGATATGGGGATGAGGATAAAAGAAGAATACGGAAATATTGAGTGGTTTGTGGCCGAAAATGGCATGGGTGTAGAAAAGGAAGAACGGTTTAAAAAAGAAGATGGAATCATTGATGACCAGTATCGCATTTCATTTATCAGCCAGCATTTGAAGCGGGCACTTCAAGCGAAAGCAGAAGGATCAAATTGCACGGGCTATATGCTTTGGGCATTTACAGACAATGTCTCACCGATGAATGCCTTTAAAAACCGCTATGGCTTAGTCGAAATCCAGCTGGAAAATGAACGAAATCGACAGCTGAAAGCATCTGCGTATTGGTACCAGACATTAATCAAAACTAGGGAACTGACAGTTGAAACAGAAGTCATTTATCAATAGGAGTGATGGGATATGAAACGAATCATTCTCGCTTGTGCAGCAGGAATGTCGACGTCCATTGTGGTGTCGAAAATGAAGGCCGCCGCAGAAGCTAAAGGGCTGGAATACTATATTTATGCTATACCTGAAGGAGCCATTGCGGATGAACTAGAAGAGCATGGAGAGGATGTAAAGGCGATTTTACTTGGACCGCAAGTAAGTTTTATGAAAAAAGCAGCAGAAAAAACAGCGGCACCTTATCAAATCCCTGTCGATGTCGTCAATGTGAGATTATACGGAACAGCAAACGGAGAAAAAATCCTAGATCATGCACTGAAACTAGCAAATGAATCTTGAGTAATTGGAGGAGAAGCAGATGACGGTATTAGAGGAAATGCAGGGAGCAGCCTTTCAAATCATTGCCCATGCAGGCGAGGCAAGAAGTCATTATGTAGAAGCGATTCGTCTAGCAAGAGCTGATGATTTTGAAAAAGCGCAGCAGTTGATCGAAAAAGGGGAGGAAGCGTTTCGAAGCATCCACAACCTGCACTTGTCGCTGATTCAAAAAGAAGCGGCAGGTGAACAGCTTCCGTTTTCTTTACTGCTGATACACGCAGAAGATCAAATGCTCACAACAGAGACCATTCATCTGCTCGCCATCGAGATGATCGAAATGTGTAAAAAAATGAATACCCTGTCAAAATAGATATCAATGAATAACCAATTTCTGTTATAATCATTCGGTAGATAAAGAGAAAGCAGGATTGGTGAATGAAGAAAACATGTATGCTGATGACGGTTGGTCTTATGCTGCTGCTCATTTCGGGCTGTATGGGAATGAAGGAGCAGGCGGAAGGAAGCCAGCAAGTCGTCAAAGAGGAAAAGGGTCCATTACAAACAAAAGATATGCAGCAGAAAAAAGAAACGGCAGTGATAGAGACACAAAACTGGATGAAGCAAAAGGAGCCGGTCGAGCTTCCAATTTTGATGTATCACAGCATCTCAAGCGGTAACTCGTTACGTGTGCCAAAGAGCGAATTTGCATCTCATATGAAATGGCTGAAGGACAACGACTATGTCACACTGTCGCCAGAAGAGGCGTACCGCGTTTTCACAACAAATTCGATGCCAAGTAAGAAGAGTGTCCTCATTACATTTGATGATGGATATACGGATAACTATACAAAGGCATTTCCGATTTTAAAACAGCATGGAATGAAAGCAACGATTTTCATGATTGAGCAATCCATTGGCCGTCCGAATCACTTAACGGATGAGCAAATGGATGAGATGATGGCACATGGGATCTCGATTGAGAGTCATACGATTCATCATTTAGAGCTCAATCAATTATCAAAGCAGCAGCAGGAAGAGGAGTTAAAAGGATCAAAGACATTCTTTGATCAGCGATTTTCTCAGCGTACGAGAATGGTGAGCTATCCTGTCGGGCGCTATAATGAAGAGACGTTGAAGCTGACGAAGGAAGCCGGATACCAAATGGCTGTTACCACTGAACCAGGACATGCGAAGAAGGAACAAGGCATGATGTCCTTGCACCGCATCCGCATTTCACCGGGACTTTCACCAGAAAGCTTTGGCAGGCTGGTTGAAGCGAAGTAACGATCAATGTTTCACATGAAACATTTTACGACAAGTTTCGCGATACCGGAATAAAACTTGTTTTGGATTTAAAGAGATTCATGCAATATAAGGAATCAGTTTTTAATATACTGATTCTTTTTTATTTAGTTAAACTAGGTCATACAGTTGCCAATATAAAGTAGGGGGCATAGAAGAAAAGTACTCAGACTTCTAATTTATAAGATTGTTGAACAAGTTATTTGATCAATTGAGCAAACTCTAATTTTAAATTACTGTAACTAAAGCTCTTATAGTTTTTTACACATTAAGCTTTAAAAAGTATGCTTATCTATGGTAACAATTTGTTACTTATGGTAACATGTAATTGCACAAGTTTTTTGTTCAACTCGGACTAAGTTGAACTAGTTTTCAAACTGAAGCACGAGAGCTTCAAGGTGAATTTCTTGAACGTCACCATATAACTGAAAAGAAATTTAATTTGAGCACTCGGCTGACTACCGTGTGCTTTTTCTATGTATAAATTTAAAATGTGATGAATATACTGAAGTAATATAGAAAAAATAAAGCAGCCCTCCAAAAAACAGAAACGAGATAGAACCAGCATTACCTTGACTAGAGGTAATGAAGGTGCCACTTTATTTTTCATTATCATTTTAAGGGTTATTTCAGAACGGTCTCTTATCTATCATCCATGCTATGAACTGGACTAGAGTTCGTATTAAATTTAAGATAAGAAACCAAAGCTTGTACTTGCAGGTACAAGCTTCTTTCTTTTTGTTCTTGCGTCTTTCAACGCGTGAACGCACAAGTTTTGTTCCCAAACTGACCCCTCCTTTCTCGGCATAAAAACACCTTTAGTATAGAAGGGGGGAGGACTATCGATTGCTACACGTTTCTATGTATATTTTACCATTACTTCTATTAAATGACGAATAGCACTTTGGTTTTTCCTCGCATTCTTTCATCATTTGTCAAAAAATTCTATATGGGTTTTCTCTTGCTTATAATACTCCAATCGATTTTTTAGTGTTCCAGTATGAAATTCGAATTTATGTCCATCAGGGTCCGTAAAGTAGATAGATTGACGATCCTTTTCATCTCTTGGACGGCCTTGCAATAAGTTGACGTTCAAATTTTTTAGTTTGTTGTACATGTAATTTATATCCTCTTCATCAATTGAAAAAGCGATGTGTGTGTATGATTCATGAATATCTTGGCGAGGAATATCCTTTTCTACATTGAGGGCAAGCCATAGTCCGTTCAAATCGAAGTAAGCTGTCGTTCGTCCCTTTGCTAACAATGTAGCATCAAAGATCTTTGTGTAAAAATCAATAGATGCCTCTAAATCTGAAACAGAAAATAACAGATGGTTTATTCCTTTTACTTTCAAATTAATCACCTCATAATAAATGATGAGAAAAAGGTTGTAGATGTCGATCTACAACCTTTTTTTGTTTATTGATAAACGGGATAGCCCGTCATTTTGATATCTTTTCCGAGTGGTTCCACGGTGAGTTGATCCAGTTCAATGGCATCACTCATGAGGCGTATGCCTTCGCCTCCGAAAAAGGAAGGGGAAAGTCGTCCGCCAATGAGTTTAGGCGCCATATAGATGACCAATTTATCTACAAGCTGCTGTTCTAAGAAAGAGGCGTTAATCTGGCCGCCGCCTTCAATCATGAGGGAGGAGATATTTTTTTCTCCCAGCACTTGAAGCACTTCCTGCAGGGGAACCCGCGTGTCGCTGTCAGTCATAAAGACACGGACGCCAGCTTCTTCTAAAGCCGCTCGTTTTTCCTCATCGGCTTGCTTTGTTGTAAAAATCCATGTAGGTGCCATCTGATCTGTGACGATCTTTGCTGTCAGTGGTGTTGACAGCTTAGAGTCTAAGACAATTCGAATCGGATTGTTTCCATTTGGAATCCGCGCAGTTAATGAAGGATCATCGTGAATGACGGTTTGAGCACCGACCAAAATCGCATCATTGATACTGCGGATATGGTGAGCATCATAACGGGATGTCTCAGATGTGATCCACTTGCTGTCAGATGTGGCAGAGGCGATTTTCCCATCTAAGGTAATGCCCGCTTTGAGCGTCACGAAAGGTGTTTTTTTCGTAATAAAGTGATTAAATACTTCATTCATCAGTATGGATTCTTGTTCAAGTACGCCCGTGATAACTTGGATGCCCGCATCTTGTAAAATGGCAATCCCGCGGCCAGCGACAAGTGGATTCGGATCAAGTGCCGCGACGACAACGGTTTCGACGCCGGCTTTCACAAGTGCTTCGGCACAAGGGCCTGTGCGCCCATGGTGGGAACAAGGCTCAAGGGTCACATAAATCGTGGCTCCTTTTGCCTTGTCTCCAGCCATGTTAAGTGCATGAATTTCAGCATGCGGTTCACCGGCTTTCATATGAGCGCCGACTCCAACAATCTCATTCTCTCGCACAATCACAGCCCCGACGAGCGGATTCGGAGATGTCTGACCTTTCATTGCCCGTGCATTATCAAGGGCTAGCTTCATATATCGCTCATGATGTGGCAATCGTACGCACCTCTTGCTCCGCCTTCATGTGACCTGAGCGGTTGATTTTTGTTTGCAAGTATTTTTCGTTAAATTCAGAGATATCTCCCCAAAGCGGAATGCGTCCAGAAAGAGATAAACCTGCATGGCTGATCGCATCTGTCTTTTTCGGGTTATTGGTAATGAGTCTGACCGGTTTTGTACGAAGTGTTTGAAGAACAGCAATGGCTTCTTCGTATTGACGTGTGTCATCTTCAAAACCAAGTGCTTCGTTCGCTTCTACTGTATCATAGCCGTTTTCTTGAAGAATATAAGCCATGGCTTTACTGAAAAGACCAATGCCGCGGCCTTCATGATTGGCTAAGTAAAACAGGGCTCCTGCTCCATTGTCCTCAATCATTCGCATAGACTGCTTCAATTGGAATCCACAGTCGCAGCGCTTGCTTCCGAAAATATCGCCAGTGTGGCAAATGGAATGCATACGGATAAGAGCTTCGTCAGCGTGCTCGAAATCCCCATACACAAGAACGCTTGACTGCTGATGATCAGCCAGCTGGCGGGACGAAAGGCTTTCAATTAAAGCTTCATCTGACAGTGGCTCTTTTCCATCGTCTTTTAACCATGAATACCAGTTGAACATCACGGTTCTGCCGTCTAAATTCACTGGCAGTTTAATGGGTCCAGTGATATAGATATACCCGTCTTCTTGCTGTACTCGTTTGATTTTATCTTTTAATATGGCTGTTTTAAGCTCTGTGTGTTTGTCCATATTCTGCACCTTCTTTTTAGTCTGTTTCTTCAATCTGTAAACGAACGAGAACGCCAAATGGATCAACAAATTCGCTGCTTTTTCCTGTCGTGTTGACTTGAGTGCCCGCTTTTGTCAGACGTTCGACGACGGATTGTCTGTCTGCTTCTTCTGGGAAAACCAGTGTATAGCTTCTAATTCCTGAAAAACGTGGATCAATGGCTCCTTTTCGTCCGCGTCCCCATGCATTAAAGGCAAGGTGGTGGTGGTACACACCAGCGGCGATAAATACGCTTGCTGGTGGAGCCATTCGGATATGAAAACCGAGCGTATTGACATAAAAGGAATCCGCTTCTTCTGGGTTGAGATGGAAATGCAAGTGTCCCATCACTGTACCGGCAGGGAGTCCTTCCCATGTGGTATCAGCTGCTTCTTGCAGGAGTCCATCTCCATCAAGCGGTGCATTTCCGCCACCTTTCAGTTCTCCATGCTCACCGACCCAAATGTCCTGAGGACGGTCAGCATAAATTTCTACGCCAATGCCGTCAGGATCACTTAAATAAATGGCTTCACTGAAAAAGTGATCGCTTGCTCCAATTAAAGGATAGCCTTTTTTGATTACATGTGCCAGCCATGTGCCCAGGTTTTTTCTGGTAGGTAATAAAACAGCAAAATGATAAAGTCCTGGCTCATGATCAGGCTTTTCTTTCAGTTGTGCATCTTCTTTTAACAAAAGAATCGGTTCCTTTGCATTGCTGCCAAGTGTCACCGTGGAATCTGTCTTTTCTAATATAGAAAATCCTAAAATGTCTGTATAAAAAGGTAAAGAACGATCAAAGCTGGACACATGTAATTCTGTTACACCCAGCCTTAGCTGCTCAATTGTCTTCAAGCTCGGTCATCTCCTTCATGATATATGCATCGGCATGTTCAAATGTTTTTGAAAATCTATAAAAAATGAATACCTTGTTACTTTTAGTAACTAAACTATATAATAGTTAGTGACTTATTTCAAGTAATTAATTGTGTTATAATAAAAAAAAGAGAAAAAAGCAGGAGGGAGTAAGATATGGCTCAAGTAGATGGCTGTCCAATTACAGATGCCATGGAGATTCTAGGCAAGAAGTGGGTCATTCTCATCATCAATCAGCTTCTGACAGGGCCTAAGCGTTTTTGTCAGCTTGAAAATGAAATGAACATCAGCGGAAGATTACTATCAGAAAGGCTGAAGGATTTAGAAGCTGAGGGACTTGTTGAGAAAAAAGTATACCCCGATATTCCAGTACGGATTGAATACGAATTAACAGTTCAAGGGAAGAAAATTGAACCGATTATTCGTGAAATGTATGCTTGGTCTTTAGATCGTAAACACAGCAAAATAGAGGAACATGTTTCATCTTAATCCATTTCGATCAGTGTGTCTGATCGAAATTTTTTTGTGTGATTTTCCAGAAAACTAAGACAATAGTATGAAAAATGATGTTGACAATCATTTCATGCATTATATAATATCAAGGAGAAGAGGGTTCTTTTCCCTGTAATGGAATGGAGGTTATGCCATGGTATTATAAATGGGACAGATTGCCTAAAACTCGTATCAATCCATCATTTAGAAGCAGACATCTTTGACTTTTAGGAAGCAAAGATTTATTTTTTTAACTCAATTGATAATGATTATCATAATCATCTATAAGTGTGTTCCAGCACTTGTGAAGGTTATTTTTTTTATTATCTATTGAGAATAATTATCAATATCATTTAGGAGGGTTCACATGAAAGTCATTCGTTCAACATCACCCGTATTATTATTCCTTAGTTTTGTTCTATTATTTGCTCTAGCACCTGTTAGCTCGGCCTCAGCAGCTGGCTTAGCAGATGGTCAATATTCAGCGCAATATGTGGTATGGAAGGCAGATAGCGATTCGACTTCAACAGCGAATACGTATTTTGAAAAACCAGCCAAGCTTGTCGTAAAGGATGGAAAAATCAAAGCACAAGTCACGTTAACGAACAGCTCTTGGATCACAAGCTTTAAAACGCTCGATCAAGGTGTCTACAAAGATGCGAAGGTGATCAGTACAAATACAGCTGCGAATAAGAGAACAGTAGAATTCAATGTGAACAGCCTGACTGAGGTTGTACCAGCAAAAGTGAGTGTGACTGTACCAGCCATCGGATATACAGGCAATTACGACATTCGCCTCAAGTTTGATGCGCCATCTGTTCAATAGAAAGGGAGGAAATTCGCTTGATGAAAAAAAGAATGAAGCTGTCAGTCTTCATGGCGGTTTTTTTACTGGCACTTATGCTGCCTTTTTCAAACGCACAGGCTGCCGCATTAAAGGATGGTACATACTCCGTCAATTATACAGTGCTAAAAGCTGAAGGAAATGCGGTCTCAATGGCAAATGATTACTGGCTGAAGCCAGCAAAAGTGATAGCGAAAAATGGGAACCTGACAGTACAAATGACGATTAAAAATAGCAGCTGGGTAACGGAATTTAAAGTGCCGGGAAATGGCGGCTATGTCGATACAACCGTTCTCTCAACAAATAAAAAAGCCAATACAAGGCTCGTTCAGTTCCAAGCTCAAAGCTTGTCTAAACCGATCAAGTCCAAAATTCATGTCACTGTGAAATCTGCTGATTATGATCATGATTACACCATTCAGCTGAAATTTGATGAAAGCAGTATGAAATCGCTATCGTCTACCAGTGAAAATAAATCAACGGGTGCACAAGAAAGTCAGCAGCCATCAAAAGAATCAACAAACAAAGCTGATACATCCACAACGAAACAACAAGAAGACAACCCTCAAACTGGTGATACAAGCCAGATAGGATGGCTCCTTGTGTTTGTCTTATGTTCTGGCGGGTTTTTAGCAAGAAAGTGGATCATCAAGCATTAACGGAAGGAAGTGTCACCATTTGAAACGTCTTTTTCATCTAAAGGCAGCCATTCTGCTTGTTTTATTCAGTTTGTTGACTGCGTTTCAGATTCCTCAAGGAACAGCTCAAGCGGCATCATTCGTTGATGGGGAATACACAGTCGGATTCACCATTTTAAAAGATGGTACCTCAGAAGCGTCTATGATGGATACCTATACAGAAAAGCCAGCTAAGCTGATTATGGAAAATGGCAAGACAACAGCTTATGTCACACTGAAGCAAAGCAAAGAAATAACAGATTTCAAGGTTGAACAAAATGGTGCTCTCGTTACCACTGAAACGGTCAGTGAGGACGAAACAGCCAATACACGTGTGATCAAATTTGATGTCGCCGACTTATCAGCGAAATTAAACGGCTGGGTGAAAATTTACTGGGATTTAGGCGGCTTTATTTATGACGAAGCATATGACGTACAGCTTGCATTCGATCAAAGCAGCTTAACACTCGTTACGCCTGCAAAACCAGACGATAACGAAACAAAACCAGATGATCAAAACGGTACAAAGCCAGACGACAATGAAACTAAACCGGATGACCAAAACGGTACAAAGCCAGACGATAACGAAACAAAGCCGGATGATCAAAACGGTACAAAGCCAGACGACAATGAAACTAAACCGGATGACCAGAATGGCACAAAACCAGACGATCAACCGACAACACCAGGCAATAACAATGGCACAAAGCCAGATGATTCTGCGCAAAATCAATTAAAAGATGGCGTATATCGTATCAATTACAGTGTGTTAAAAGGGGATACGGATGAAGCATCTCGAATGAATCAATACTTCTCACATCCCGCATCCTTAACCGTCAAAAATGGAAAGCAGACCATTTCCTTTACGGTGAAGGATCATAAGTCTGTCGCTTCTTTGAAAACAGAGAAAAACGGTTCTTATCAAGAAGCAAAGATAGTGAGCACAGATGAAGCGAAGAATACAAGAGTGGTTTCATTCGATGCTGCTGATTTGAAAAAAGCGGTGAAAGGAAAAGTGCACATTGTAGTAGCAGCCGCTAACTATGACCAAACCTACGATATTCGTTTTCAATTTGATTCAAAGAGTATCGCTCCAGTGAAGGATGGACAGGTGGTAGAGGAAGAAACACCAGCTACACCAGAAACGCCAAAACCAAATACACCATCACCAGAAACAAATAACAGCGGAGCTGATCAAGAGACTACTCAGCTAAAAGATGGTGTATACAAGCTTCCTTTCTCAATGAAGAAAGCAGACAAGGATGAGCTTTCCCGCATGAACGATTACGTCGTGAGCCCTGCGACACTGGTTGTGAAAAATGGCCGCCATTTCGTTTCATATAAAGTGAAAAACAGCTCAGCCATCACGTCATTCCAAGTAGGAACAGGCGGAAAGTTTGAAGAGACACTTGTCGCGAAAACAGATCAAAAAGCAGATACACGTGTCATTCAATATGAAGCAAAAAGTTTAAGCAGTGCTCAGGCTGCACGCGTAAAAATTGATATTCCAGCTGCGAACTATCATGAGCAGTACGATGTCAAACTTGTCTATGACACAAAAGGAATCGCTCTCGGTGAGGGAAGCGGCATTTCAACAGTCATTGGAGACGATGAGAGTATCGGATTTGTCAAAAATCCAAATGATCACGATTCTCAAACAACTCAACTTGAGAATGTAGCACCAGAGGAAACGGGTGCGGAGCAGATGACATTTACGCCATCAGATGACCAAACCAAATCTGAGTCTGGACAGCTGAATCCGAAAACGGGAGATGCCTCTCTTCTTTGGGTGTATATTCTTTTATTCGGCGGTTCGTTATTCGTACTCGTCAGAAAATATCAAACACGGACAAGATAGTTCGTTTTATTTTAAGTGAGATGCGCCTTTTACCTCGGCGCATCCACTCTCTTTTTTCGAAAGGAGGCTTCTGTTTTTGAAGCATCGAATGTTATGTACCTTGATCGCTGCCTTCAGTGTGTGCATGATCATATCGGGCTGCTCACAGTCAGCTGAAAGCTCAGCAAAAGGCAAAAAAAGCGCTGAATCAAGTGAGCGTATTGTAGCAACGACTGTAGCAGCCGCGGAGATCATGGATGCTTTAGAGGTTGATCTTGTCGGGGTGCCAACAAGTCAAAAATCCTTGCCAGCTCGTTACAAAGGACTGCCGGAAGTCGGCAATCCCATGAGCCCGGACATGGAAATCATCCAATCACTTCAACCGACAGATGTCCTGTCTGTCACAACCCTTCAATATGATTTAGAGAAACCCTTTCAGCAAGCAGGTGTCCCTGCCACATACTTAAATCTCGAGAGTATGGCCAACATGGAGAAGGCCATCACGAAGCTTGGGGATAAGTATGACAGGAAGAAGCAGGCTGAGCGCATTGTGTCTGCGTTTGAGCAAAAAAAGAAAGACATACAAGAGAAGACAAAAGGAAAACGCAAGCCGTCCGTTCTGATTTTGCTTGGTGTGCCAGGAAGTTATTTGGTGGCGACAGAAAATTCATATATTGGTGATCTTGTACGTATCGCAGGAGGAAAGAACATTGTGGAAGGCGAGAAAATGGAGTATTTGGAATCCAATACGGAGTATTTACAAAAAGCGAATCCAGATATCATACTCCGAGCCGCACATGGGATGCCGGATGAAGTCGTCAAAATGTTTGATCAAGAATTTAAAACAAATGACATCTGGAAACATTTTAATGCGGTCAAACAAGACCGGGTGTATGACCTCGAAGAAAGCTTATTCGGGACAACAGGTAATTTAAAGGCAGCAGAGGCATTAGATGAATTGACTCGTATGTTGTATCCGTCATAAGTTTGCGAATCTTAATGATAAAAGGACGTTCAAGATGAAAAAAACAGGATTTTTATTTCTGATAGTCAGTCTCTTACTGGTCTGCGTGTTTATTTATTCAGCCATTACTGGGAGCATTCATGTCACCCCCATTGAATTAATAGAAGGGCTCATCACCGGTCAACATGCACAGGTAGAAATCATTAAAGATTTGAGAATCCCCCGCGTGCTCATCGCGATGTTTACAGGGGCCGCCTTATCTGTCTCCGGTGTACTGCTGCAGTCGGTCATGAGGAATCCGTTAGCTGATGCCGGCGTCATTGGGATTTCATCAGGAGCCAGCTTCTTTTCATTAATGGCGATTACAGCGCTTCCTCAATTTTATTTCTACTCACCTTTATTTTCGGTATTAGGCGGGGCGATTGCGTGTTTCCTCGTATACGTTCTATCTTGGAAGGGTGGTTTAAGCCCGATCCGCATGATCTTAGTTGGGATCGCCATCAATGCCATGTTTACTGGAATGGCTGAAGCATTTGTGACCATTTGCAGCTATTTCAATATCACAATTAATCAGTCAGGACAGTCGAATCTCACGATGAAAACGTGGGGAGATGTCCGTTTAATCGGTGTCTATGGTGTCGTCGGTCTTGTCGTTGCACTCTTCTTCAGCAGATGGTGCAATCTCCTGGCCCTTCAAGACAAGACAGCGAAAAACTTAGGCTTGCGTGTGACCAGAATGCGCCTTTTGATTTCCATCACAGCCGTTTTACTTGCGGCAGTGACAGCAGCAGTAGCGGGCGTAATAGCCTTTGTCGGCTTGCTCATTCCGCACATTTCAAGAAGGCTTGTCGGCTCGGATCACCGAGTACTGATTCCATTTTCTGCGTTAAGCGGGGCTTTGCTTATTTTGACGGCTGATACGCTTGGTAGGACGCTTGTGGCGCCAAATGAGATTCCTGCTTCTACGATCATGGCCGTGATTGGCGGGCCGTTTCTGATCTTTTTATTAAGAAGGGGGGACCGTCTCCATGGACATTCGTGAGGTGTCATTCTCATATGACCAGCAGAAGGACATCGTTCAATCGGTCACAACACAGATTGAAAAGGGGAAAATCACAACCATTATCGGTCCAAATGGATCGGGAAAATCCACACTGCTTTCCTTAATGGCAAATAATCATTGTCCAAATAAAGGGCAGATTCACTTAGACGGGCAAGCGCTGAATGCGTTCAAGCCAAAGGAGCTGGCAAAAAAGCTGGCTGTCGTCCATCAGCAAAATGAAGCACCTCTTGATTTAACGATCGAACGGGTCGTGGCATTCGGCAGAACGCCGTACCAGACAATGCGCGGAGGAGACAAGGAAGAGGATGAGAGAGCGATAGAGTGGGCACTGTCCAGTACAAAGCTAACGGACAAACGAAAGGTGCCGCTCGCCTCACTGTCAGGTGGAGAGCGTCAGCGTGTATGGATTGCGATGGCACTTGCGCAAAAAACACCGATCCTTTTCTTAGATGAACCGACAACTTATTTGGATATCTACTATCAATTTGACATTCTTGAGCTGATTCGTGAGCTGAATGCCATGCACGGATTAACCATTGTCATGGTGCTCCACGATATGAATCAGGCTGTCCGCTACAGCGATATCATCATAGCGATGAAGGATGGACAGATTATCAGCGAAGGACAGCCAAACGATGTGTTAACAGAAGAGAACGTACGGCACATTTATGATGTGTCCGTCACGATTCGACAGGATGCAGAAACAGGGATGTACATCGTGCCTGTTGGTATATAAGCTGGGCAAAAAGCAGGTGAGACAGTGTGAAACGAGGAAAACGGCTTTGGCAACGGATGCTGACGATCGTTTGTTTAGGAGTATTGATTTATAGCGGAACAGCCATCGGCTTCGAACTTTTCGGTTATTATCAAAATCGACAGGTGCTTGCAAAGGCCCAGACGATGTATGGACATGAAGAAATGAATGAAAAACGGGAGTCGGGAAAGATCCGTTCGTCATTTGATGAGCTGCGGAAGGTGAATGAGGACATTGTCGGCTGGATCAATATGGAGGATACGATGATTCAGTATCCGATCGTTCAATCTCGCGATAATGCGTTCTACTTAACTCGTAATTATTTAAAAAACGACACCCGGGCAGGCAGTATCTTTATGGATTATCGTAATGATGTCCTGCATGAAAGCCCAAATACAGTGGTGTACGGCCATCGGATGAGGGATGGATCCATGTTTGCTGGACTCACAAACTATCTAAAAAAAGATTTCTTTAATGAGCACCGGACATTTCAGTACGATACGCTGTATCAAAGCTATGAAGCGGAGATTTTTGCCGTGTATGAAACGACGGTTGACTTCGATTATATTCAAACCGATTTTCAGGATCTTGGCGAATATGCCCATTACTTGCAAGCTGTGCGGAAGAAATCAATCTATCAAACGAAGACAGACGTGTCCACAGATGACCTCATCCTCACCTTATCGACCTGTGATCATGTGCTTGCACCTAAAAACGGGCGTCTCGTGGTACAGGCAAAGCTAAAGAAAGTTTACTAGAAAAGGAGAGACAGACGGTTGAAATTTTCACATGTGATCTTGGCGGGACTCGTCTTGATGCTTCTCCTCGGCGGATGCAGTCAGGCAGCACCTGTAGAGAAAGAAAGCGCGGCAGGAGCGCTGAAGATAAAGGATTTTACCGGAAGAACGCTGTCATTTGATGAATCCCCTCAGCGTATTGTCGCCTTATCGACCGGGGACTTGAGCATTCTATATGCTTTAGGCGGTGAGGCGGTCGGCAGGCCAACTGCCGAGTTACCAGACAGCTTACAAAAGGCAAAGTCCGTACAAACGATTGGCACAACGCATCAATTTGATGTAGAGCTGATCACAAGCCTACAACCTGATGTTGTGCTTGGAAATGAACAATTAAACAGCAAGGACATCTCGACAATAGAAGGAATTGGTTCACAGCTTCTTTTGACAAGCGCCAATTCAGTGAAGGACATCCAGCGCCAAATTTCGTTATTTGGGGAGTTGCTTGGGAAGCAGCAAAAGGCTAAAGCACTCAATGATCAAATTGATGAGCGGAAAAAGCAGGTCAAGCTGCCTAAGAAAAAAGTAAAAACACTCGTTGTGTACGGTGCACCCGGCACATATATGGCGGCGCTTCCTCAATCCTTAAGCGGAGATTTATTGCATATCGCCGGGGGTGCAAACATCGCTGAGAATGAACCGGCACTCGAAAAATTCCCTCAATACGCCCAAATCAATGCTGAAAAGGTGATACAAGCCGATCCTGATCTCATTCTGCTCATGACACACAGCAATCCTGAAGATGTGAAAGCGGGTTTTATGAGTGAAATGAAACAGAATGCAGCATGGCACGACGTATCAGCTGTCAAAAATGGCCGCGTGGAGATTCTGCCTAGTAATTTATTCGGGACGAATCCAGGCGCAGACGTCATCAAGGCGATTGATGAACTAGAAAAGAGATTGAAGCGATTGTCATCATGAAGGTGAATGCAGAGTTAGATTTTCAAAAAAGACAGTCGAGACGAAGGTGGCTGATACCAGGACTGCTTCTTTCGCTAGGTGTGGGCATATGTCTAGGGCTTGCATTAGGTTCGGTTCAATTATCGCTGCCAGATTTGATCGCTGCTTTGACGGGATCAGGCCAGCCTGTCCATGAAAAGATCGTCATGGATTTACGCCTGCCGCGCGTTCTCATAGGCTTCATCGTCGGGGCCTGTCTCGCAGCATCAGGAGCGATTTTACAAGGAGTCGTCCGAAATCCACTCGCTGACCCTGGCATCATCGGAGTGACCGCCGGCGGTGGATTAGCGGCTGTACTCAGCATGATTGTGTTTCCACAATTCACGTATCTGCTTCCAGCGGCTGCCTTCCTTGGCGCTTTATTAGCGGCACTCGTTGTGTATATCCTGTCGTTTGACCAAGGGGTTTCGCCACTGAAATTGATTCTGGCGGGAGTGGCAGTCAATGCCCTGCTTGGTGCGGTCATGAATGGGTTGATGGTGCTTTATAGTGAGCGTGTGCAGTCTGTTCTGCCTTTTTTATCAGGAGGATTAAATGGACGGAGCTGGCATCATCTGAGCTTTGTATCACCCTATGCGCTTGCCGGTTTGTGTCTTTGTTTTTTTGCGATCAAGCCCGCAAATCTTCTTTTACTTGGTGATGAGTCAGCGCAGCTGCTTGGCCTCAGAGTCGAGCGAACCCGTTTTTTCTTAATTGCACTGGCAGCGCTTTTGGCGGGTGCAGCGGTAAGCGTGAGCGGTTTAATTGGATTTGTCGGTCTTGTCGTCCCTCATTTTATCCGCCTTTTAATTGGAGATGACTACCGGTACCTGCTTCCGATCTCAATGCTTGGCGGCGGCGTACTTGTGGTCTTTGCTGATACAGCAGCACGGGTATGGTTTACACCGGTTGAACTGCCTGTTGGTATTCTGCTTGCCTGTATTGGTGCACCTTTCTTCCTCTATTTATTAAAAAAGAAAGGGAGGGGTTAAGTTGGATGTGATTGCGATGGATGACGTGAGCCTCAGTCAAGGAGGCTTTCGGCTGTCGTCTATTTCAGCAGCTGTGCCTAAAGGGAGTGTAACAGGAATTATTGGACCGAATGGGTCAGGGAAGTCGACGTTTATTAAAGCGGCCGCACGCCTTACGTCGATCGAAAGCGGCATGATTTATATTCACGATATCCCGCAAAAAGAAATGACAGCACAGGAGATTGCACAGGAAATCGCCGTTCTAATGCAGACGAGAACTGCCATCCCATCGATGACAGTACGTGAGCTGGTTGCACTTGGACGCAGTCCGCATCGTTCGATCTGGAAAAAGAGCTCGCAGACAGATCAGGAAGCGATAGAGTGGGCGCTTGATGTGACAAATAGCCGCGTAAATGAAAACAGGATGCTGCATACATTGTCAGGCGGAGAAAGGCAGAAGGCATATATTGCAATGGCACTGGCTCAGAAGACAGAGACGATTATTCTGGATGAGCCTACCACTTACTTAGATATTGCGCACCAGCTTGATTTACTAGAGCTGCTCAAACAGCTGAATGAAACGCATGGGATCACCATTTTAATGGTTCTTCATGACCTGCAGCAGGCAGCAAAATATTGTGACCGCCTGATTGCGATGAAGCGTGGTCAGGTTTACCAAATAGGGACACCAAACGAAGTATTAACAGAAAACTTTTTCAAAGAAGTCTTTGGGATTCAGGCAGAGGTTCACTTAGATGGAGAGCATCCGCTCATTATCCCAATCGCTTCGATCCAACAACAAAAGGGAGATGAATCAAACATGATCATTGTAAACAACCAGGTTAGAGTAGAAAAAGGCAGTGCAGACCACCTTGTCAAGCGTTTTAACAAGCAGGGACAAGTAGAATTCATGGAAGGATTTTTAGGCATGGAAGTCTGGGTCACACAGCAGACAACCGATTACGATGAAGTGACTATTCATACCCGCTGGAATCGAAAAGAAGATTTTGTGAACTGGACAAAATCTCAGGCATTTGGAGATGCACACGCTCATGGAAAAGCGAAACCTGAAGGACTATTAAAAAACAAAATTACGTATTATGAAGTGCAAGTCACAAGACCTGCATTACAGAAAAAAGCCTAAAAAAGAAACACAGCGCTGCGGTCCACATGCAGCGCTCTTTTTTTTGCGGTTTTTTATTTTCCGTCACATATTGTTGACAAAGTATTCAAATAACTGACACAATACCATCCAATTTTTAGGTAAAATTTACTTTATTTTTGAAGCGTATGGGTGTAAAGTACAGGTATAAATAACTAACCGAATGAAAATCAAGAGTAAAATTTCACCGAGTGAACCATTTCAAATGGACTTTTATTTGTGAATCATTGAACAAATAGTGAACATTTTGTGAAATGGTGAGCATGAATCATTCGGCATGTGAAAGTAAGGGAGGATGTAAGGCTGTGAGTGAGCTGTTTTTAGCAAGATTTCAATTTGCTTCAACGACATTATTTCATTTTATTTTTGTTCCTATGTCAATAGGTTTGGTGTTTATCGTCGCATTGATGCAGACCCTTTATGTCGTCAAGAAAAAAGACATCTATAAAAAGATGGCGAAGTTTTGGGGTCACCTGTTCTTACTTAACTTTGCAGTAGGTGTGGTGACAGGGATTCTGCAGGAATTCCAGTTTGGGATGAACTGGTCAGATTATTCAAGGTTTGTCGGTGATGTCTTTGGTGCACCGCTTGCCATTGAAGCGCTTTTGGCCTTTTTCCTTGAATCTACATTTATTGGACTTTGGATATTCGGCTGGGATCGTCTGCCGAAGAAAATTCATTTATTGTGCATTTGGCTTGTTTCCCTTGGTACGATCTTTTCGGCGTTTTGGATTTTACTCGCCAACTCATTTATGCAGGAGCCAGTTGGATTTGCCATTAAAAATGGTCGTGCAGAAATGAATGATTTTGGCGCTCTTGTGACGAACCCGCAGCTTTGGGTTGAGTTCCCGCACGTTCTGTTTGGTGCACTGGCAACAGGAGCTTTCTTTATTGCAGGAGTTAGTGCCTATAAAATGATTAAAAAACAAGAAATCGCCTTTTTCAAAAAGTCATTCCAGATTGCGATGGTCCTCGCTTTAATTTCTGGCTTAGGTGTGGCGTTCTCTGGACATGATCAAGCGAAGCATTTAATGAAATCACAGCCAATGAAAATGGCAGCAAGTGAAGCCCTTTGGAAGGATAGTGGAGATCCAGCGGCTTGGACACTATTTGCCAACATTGACACAGATAAAAAAGAAAACTCTGCGGAGATCAATATTCCGTTTGCCTTAAGTTATTTGGCTTATTCGAAGTTCAGCGGGGATGTTCCAGGTATGCTGACACTTCAAAAAGAATATGAAGCCAAGTTTGGCCCTGGAGACTACATTCCACCAGTGAAAACAACATTCTGGAGCTTTAGAATCATGGTTGGTGCCGGCATGCTGATGATTTTTGCTAGTATGATTGGCTTGTACTTAAGCTTTAGAAGGAAACTCGAAACAAACAAATGGTATTTACGCTTCATGGTATGGATGATTGCGTTCCCGTTTATTGCGAACTCAGCCGGCTGGATCATGACTGAGATCGGGCGTCAGCCGTGGACCGTCTTTGGTATGATGACGACGGCTCAATCGATTTCACCGAACGTATCGTATGGCATGCTGTTATTCTCAGTCATTAGCTTTACGGCGATGTATCTGATTCTTGCTATTGTGCTCGCTTACTTATTCATTCGAGAAATTAAAAAAGGTGCACATTCTGAAGAAGATACAGATCAAAAGGATGAAACGGACCTGTCTACAGATCCATTTGATGGAGGCGCATATCATGGCATATCTTAACGAGATTTGGTTTATTCTTGTCGCAGTATTGTTTGTTGGATTTTTCTTCTTAGAAGGATTTGATTTTGGTGTCGGGATGTCCATGCAGCTGCTTGGAAAGGACGCGCACGAGCGCCGTATTTTAATCAATACGATTGGTCCTTTCTGGGATGCGAATGAGGTCTGGCTGATTACAGCCGGCGGCGCTATTTTCGCTGCATTTCCTCACTGGTATGCCACGATGTTCAGCGGATACTATATTCCGTTTGCGGTTCTCCTCTTAGCGCTCATTGGGCGCGGGGTCGCCTTTGAATTCCGAGGGAAGGTTGAGAAAGCCTCTTGGATCAAGGTGTGGGACTGGGTCATCTTCTTTGGCAGTCTGCTTCCGCCATTTTTGCTAGGTGTATTATTCACGAGTATTTTACGCGGGATGCCAATTGATCAAGACATGAACATGTACGCTGGTTTTACGGACTTTGTGAATCTTTATTCAGTGATCGGCGGGGTAGCTGTGACAGTTCTTTGCCTGCTGCATGGCTTGATTTTCGTCACACTTCGTACAGAGGGTGACTTAAGAGATCGTGCAAGAAAACTAGGTCAGCGTGTCCTGCTCATTGCACTCCCTGTTCTTGTCATCTTTGTCGGTGTGTCCATCATTGAAACAGATATTTATACCGTACGCCCGATCATCACCATTCCGTTAACTGTGCTGATTGTGGCTTGTTATATAGCTGCTCTTGTTTTGATGAGAAAAGAACGTGATGGCTGGACATTCTTATTCACAGGCGCAGGCATCATGGTGACGGTGTCCATGCTGTTCACTGCATTGTTCCCGCGCGTCATGATTAGTTCAATCAGCCATTCATTTGATCTCACGATTCAAAACGCTGCATCTGGATCTTATTCACTGACGGTCATGACGATTGTAGCCATTTCTTTGCTGCCCTTTGTGCTTGGGTATCAAATTTGGAGCTATTACGTCTTCCGTAAACGTGTAAGCGGTAAGGAGCCAATGACCTACTAATGGATAAACGTTTGCTTCAACTAAAAGGAATGAGAGGGCTTCTTGCCCTCTTAGGTATTGTGTCACTCATCCAAGGAGCAAGTATTATTTTCCAAGCACAGTGGCTGGCACATGCCATTACAACGCTGTTTGACGGGAAAAGCCTCTCGCAGGCAACGCCATATGTCCTGCTGTTTCTTGCTGCCTTTCTTGTGCGGCACGGTCTCACCTTGATTCGGGAGAAGGTTATGTTTACGTACTCTTCCCGAATTGGAGCAGACGTCAGAAAGCAGCTGCTAGACCAACTTTTTCGATTAGGGCCTGCCTTCGCAAAGAAAAAGGGGACAGGTAAGCTTGTCACATTAGCAATGGAAGGAATTGCTCAATACCGTCAGTATTTACAGCTGTTTTTGCCGAAAATGGTGAACATGGCAGTGATTCCGGCAATGGTCCTTATCTATGTGTGGACATTAGATGAAACATCGGCCGTCATTTTAATTGTGACGCTGCCTATTTTAATTATTTTTATGATTTTGCTAGGCCTTGTTGCTCAGCGTAAAGCGGCTAAACAATGGAGATCGTATGAGAAATTATCCAATCATTTTACTGACTCTCTCCGCGGCCTTGAGACGCTTCGGTACTTAGGTATCAGCAAAAAACACTCCCGTAATATTGCGGAGGTGTCAAAGCGATATCGAAAAGCGACCATGAGCACACTGAAGGTCGCCTTTCTGTCATCGTTTGCGCTCGATTTCTTTTCCATGCTATCAATTGCAACCGTCGCTGTTTTTCTTGGCTTGCGATTAATTGAAGGAGAGCTTCTCTTATTGCCGGCTTTGACGGCGCTTATGCTGGCGCCAGAGTATTTCCTGCCGGTACGTGAAGTAGGAAATGATTATCATGCGACGTTAAATGGAAAAGAAGCGAATGAAGCTATGCAGGTCATTTTAGAAGAAAAGGGCTTTCGCACGCAGGAGACACAATTTGTGCAGCTGGACAAGTGGGATGCACAATCCGTGCTCACGCTGCAAGATGTTTGTGTCCAGCATGATGAACATGCCCCTTATTCCATTCAGGATGTAGATCTCACTGTCAAAGGGAAGAAAAAAATCGGCATTATTGGTGCCAGTGGTTCAGGGAAATCGACGTTAACCGATGTCCTTGGCGGCTTTGTTGAACCGTCTTCGGGTGAAATCACGCTAAACGGCCAGCCGCTTGTTCATTTACAGATGAAGGAATGGCAAAAGGAAGTTGTCTATATGCCGCAGCATCCCTATTTATTTCACATGACATTAAGAGAAAACATTCGTTTTTATGAACCGAATGCAACAGATGAAGAAGTGGAAAGAGCTGTGCATGAGGCTGGTTTAACTCAGCTTGTCACGCAGCTGCCAAATGGTCTGGATGAGGTCATTGGAGAACAGGGAAGAGGGCTAAGCGGCGGACAGGCGCAAAGAATTGCCCTTGCTCGAACTGTGCTGGGCCAGCGGTCGATTATACTGCTAGATGAACCAACGGCGCATCTCGATATTGAAACAGAGTACGAATTGAAGAAAACAATGCTTCCACTGTTTGAACATAAACTTGTGTTCTTAGCGACACACAGACTCCATTGGATGCCGGACATGGATGAAATCATTGTCATGGATCAAGGAACCGTCGCAGAAATGGGGACACATGAATCATTAATGCAAAGAAAAGGCGTGTATTATCAATTGGTACAGGAGCAAATGGGGGCGGTCACACATGATCAGTAAAGGCTGGTTTATACCTTATATCAAGGAGAATCGAAAGCTGTTTGCCTTGGTTTTATTTTTAGGAGCCATTGCGGTATTCTCTGCTTCTATGCTGATGTACACGTCGGGCTTTCTCATTTCAAAAGCCGCGACAAGACCTGAGAATATACTCATGGTCTACGTCCCAATCGTGGCTGTACGTACCTTTGGTATTTCGCGCTCTGCTGCCCGCTATGCAGAAAGGCTGGCGAGCCATCAACTCATTTTGACAATGATTGAAAAAATGCGTGTGCGTCTGTATGACATGGCTGAACGAAGTGCCAAACAGACAAAGCTGGGGACAGGTGAAATGCTTGGCCTCTTGTCAGATGATGTGGAGAGACTGCAGGATGCCTATTTAAAAACCATCTTTCCATCCATCGGTGCACTGCTTTTATATGCCGCATCCATTGGAGCACTTGGCCTTTTCTCATGGCCTTTTGCTGGACTGATGCTGCTTTATATGGCACTTCTCGTCTTCGTCTTCCCATACGTCACAGTGCTTGTGAACCGGGCAAGACAAATTCAAATGAAAAAAGGCAGAAATGAACTGTACAGCCATTTAACAGATGCAGTTATGGGCGTTAGTGACTGGCTGTTCAGCGGCAGGCAGAAAGATTTTGTTGATGGTTATGAACAAAAAGAAGCGCAGCTGTTAGCGTTTGAATCAGCCAAGCACCGGTTTATCCGCCTGCGCCAATTTTTTGCACAGCTCTTGATTGGAGGAGCTGTCGTACTAGTCGTGTATTGGAGCGGCTCGGTCGTTCAGTCAGGATCCATGTCACACACCCTGATTGCAGCCTTTGTGCTTGTGCTGTTTCCGTTAACAGAAGCCTTTCTTCCGCTGTCAGATGCGGCAGGTGATATCCCTGTCTATCAGCATGCTGTCAGCAGATTACATCATTATGAAAAGCAGTCATATGAAGGAGAAACTGAGAGCGAGGCAATGGATCAGTCAATCCTTTCTCACGATGAAGCTGTCTGTTTCGATCAAGTGTCCTTTCGGTATGACACGCATCAATATGTACTTCAAGACCTGTCCTTTTCTCTGAAGCAAGGGGAATCACTCGCACTATTAGGAAAAAGCGGTGCAGGCAAATCGACCATTTTAAAATTGTTAGAAGGGGCAGTCGTTCCAAATCAAGGAGCTGTCAGTATTCAAGGAAAACCGGTTCAAAGCATTCAAGAGAATGTGTCTGCCTATGTGTCTGTGCTCAATCAACAGCCTTATTTATTTGATACGACTGTTTTAAACAATATTCGTTTAGGATCTCCAGAGGCGACAGAAGAGCAGGTAAAAGAAGCAGCTAGACAAGTGCAGCTGCATGATTACATCGAGTCTTTGCCAGAAGGTTATCACACAGGTGTTCAGGAGACAGGGGTTCGATTTTCAGGTGGAGAAAGACAGCGTATGGCATTAGCTCGGATTTTGCTGCAGGATACGCCGGTTGTTGTATTAGATGAACCGACCGTCGGGCTTGATCCACGGACAGAGCGTGAATTGCTTGAAACCATCTTCCGTGTGTTAAAAGGGAAAACAGTTATTTGGATAACCCATCATCTGACTGGCTGTGAGGCGTGTGACCGCATCATGTTTATTGAAGACGGACGCATTGAGATGCAGGGTCAGCATCAGGTTTTACTAAAAGAAAACAAGCGTTATCAAAAGCTGTATGAAATGGATCGTCCTTTTTCTACAATATAAATGAAATGACAAGAACGTTCGGACAGGAAATCTCTGCCCGAACGTTTTGTGGTTTAAGGGTTTACTTTACCAACACCTGTATTTGAGATCACTTCTGATTTCACATTGTTCACGTTAAGCAAAGAGTAGTTATAAGGAGGGTTATACGTACCTGTTGAAGATGTTGGCAGACTGCCTGTGCTGTTAATATAAGAGTTGTTGATGACATGCCATGTTCCAACTTGACGGCTGTCCCAGCTTCCAATGGCATTATTGGTGTTTTCAAATACGTTGTGTTCTATTCTCATCTTTGCGCCCATACGTGAGTTAATCGCTGTTGCCAAGATGCCTTTATAATAGTTGTTATAGACATGGCCTTCCCCGAAGCGCATAGACGGTACACGAGAGTTCAGGTTTTCAAAACGGTTGTTGTGGAACGTAATTTTTCGATTATAGTTATCGTTATCGGAGCTGCCCATGAGCATTGTTTTCCAGCTGTCATGTACATAGTTCCACGAGAAGGTAATATAGTCAGAGTCATTTTTGACATCAAATAAACCATCGTAGTCATCCTTCCCAGAATTCAATGTGTTGTACAGTTCATTATGGTCGACCCATATGTTTTTAGAACCGCCTTCGATCCCGATTGCATCTTTGTCACCGATTTTGCTGTGGTGGATTTTCAAGTTGCGGATGATGATGTTATTGGCACGCCATACTTTAATGCCAATCCCATTAAATTCACCGTTCGTCCCTTTACCGACGATCGAAACATTATTTGTATCTTTCACATCGATTTTATTGGCTGATGTATTAGAAGGGGTAATCGTCCCGTCTACTACAATTTTTAATTTTTCGTTTGTTCCTTTATTTTTGAGGGCAGCCAATAATTCATTTCCAGTTTTGACTGTGACGGTTTTACCACCTTCACCGCCTGTTGTGCCGCCATTTAATGTGGAGAAGCCTTGTTGATTAAAGTTGGCCATAATAGAAGGGCTTTCTGGGTATTTGTTTGCTGCCTTTGCCTCCCCGTTTGGTGCAAATAATGAAGTGACGAGACCAACAGCTAATACACCGGCTAACATTGGAACTTTTCTCTTCAAAGTCAACATCTCCATTCTCTATTTTGTTTTAATGAAAACGTTTCCAAAATAAGCTGTGATTCACCCAATCCTCCTTCCTTCACAAGCATCGCCTCATTTGGAATGTAGGAAGAGCATAGCATGCAAAAAGGTATCATCGGCTAAGGATAGGCGCAGCGTATCCCATGATTTTCTAGGAAGCTAAGCCAATGATTATTTTATTTCATCTTCATGAGATAAGGACCATTGTCGATAGGTATGTGGATGACATCATGATTATGGAGAGGAGGCTCTCCATTTGCTAGAAAATCAAAACGCATCATTTTGTTAGAGAAGAAGGAATGCCATAATCATTACATAAGAAAAAATGGCATATAAAATGGGTTTCATAGAAGTTATGCTAAAAAATAAGGTCTATTTTAAACGGTATTGTCATTCGTGTCGTCTCATGAGTAAGAGAAGAAAAGAAAGGAGGGACGTGTTTGGAGCAGACAGAAGAGACATTATTGATTCAGCGGGCAAAACAGGGCGATGATGCTGCGTTTACAGCCCTTTATCGGCATCATTATTCCTTTCTTTACCGATATATGTTGAAGCTGACCCTTCAACAAGAGCTGGCAGAGGAAATCATGCAAGAAACGATGCTGAAAGCGTATATGAAACTTTCTTCATTTAGAGGAGATGCCTTATTTTCAACCTGGCTCATTTCGATTGCATCTAGGCAATTTTTAGATCACCAGAAGAAAAGAAAACGTGAACAATTGAGAGAAGGAAAAGCGAATCAGGAGGCCATACGCCGTTTCAAATGGAACGTTCAGCAAAAGGGGAACACATGGCATGACATGTGGGATGCTTTAAATGAATTAAAGGCTCAGGAGCGAGCACCCATTATTCTGCACTATTATTATGGCTTTACCTACCCAGAAATGGCTTCAATGCTCGGAATGAGAGAAGGCACTGTGAAATCGAGGGTTCATCATGGATTAAAGAAAATTCGAAAGGAGTGGGATGTATGAAGGAAGATCGTTTGACCGAACGTTTAAAAGAAGAGCTGCAGCAGCTAGATGAACAAATTGAAGTGAAACAGCCAAGTGAGCAGGCTGTCATGATGATGTTGAAACAGGCGAAGGAACAAGAGAAAAGGCGTTTTAAACAAGAAGTGCTGGCATACGTTTTGATCAGTTTGACCATTCTGGCACTCTTTGCAGCTGCCATTACCCATTTGCCTATCATCTTCATTCTTCTCCAAATAGTGAGCGTACCCATCTGCTTTATTGTTGGCTACAAGGAATATCAACATATCAAAGGAGGGTCTTCCTTATGAGTCAGACAGAAATGATCATCTTATTGTGCGTCTTGCCGTTATTGTTTGCACAGGGCTTTCTTTTATTTATGGATGCAAAGAAAAGAGGGCGTTACAAGTGGTTCTGGGGTATTGTCGGTCTCATTAACTTTCCATCGTCTTCTATTTTATATTGGCTTTGTGTCGTGCTACCTGATCGAAAAAGAGGCGGGAAGCTCCGAAAAGATTGAGTGCATCCGATCAAACTTTTGACCCTTTTTTCGTTGGAAAACAAGCTAGAAATTCATCATGATTCATGTATTTGTCAAAGAAAACGGGATGAGAAACATCCGCTTGTTCGTTTCTAGCACATTAGTCATTCCTTGAGCGCTTATTTTTAAAGTCAATTGCTGCGGCTGCTTGATCTATCTCAATTCGGCATCATTTTCATCTGTTATCAATATTGATCAGATTTTACAATTGGTGTTAAATTAATCTCAATATGCGTTAGAAAATCTAACAATTAAAAGTGTGGAGATATCTACAAGGAGGCAGATGCGACATGTTGACCTTAGATCGAGCAGCACAAACAGCACAAAGCTACATCCACCGTGTGTTAGAAGAGGTGGAAAAACGAAATCCCGGCGAGGAGGAATTCCAGCAAGCGGTAAAAGAAATTCTGGAATCACTCGTCCCAGTTTTTGCGAAGCATCCAGAGTATGAAAAACAGGGCATTTTAGAACGGCTCATTGAACCTGAGCGGCTTGTGATATTTCGAGTGCCATGGGTAGACGATGAGGGCAAAGTACAAGTCAATCGAGGGTTTAGGGTTCAATTCAATAGTGCCATCGGTCCTTATAAAGGAGGAATTCGTTTCCATCCAACCGTCAATGCAAGCATTATCAAGTTTTTAGGGTTTGAACAAATCTTTAAAAACGCACTGACTGGTATGCCGATCGGTGGAGGGAAAGGCGGATCGGATTTTGACCCTAAAGGAAAATCTGATGGAGAAATCATGCGTTTCGTTCAAAGCTTTATGAGTGAACTCGGCCGATATATTGGACCTGATCAAGATGTGCCAGCAGGTGATATTGGTGTAGGAGCACGCGAAATTGGCTATATGTTCGGACAGTATAAGAAAATGCGCGGTGCTTATGAAGCGGGTGTACTCACGGGGAAAAGCCCTGGATTCGGAGGCAGCTTAGCGAGAAAAGAGGCGACAGGCTACGGACTGGTGTACTTCATGGAGGAAATGCTGAAAGCACATGGGCTCCAATTTGAAGGGCGTTCAGTTGTTGTGTCGGGCTCAGGAAATGTGTCTATTTATGCAATGGAAAAGGTAATGGAATTAGGCGGTAAGGTTGTGGCTTGCAGTGATTCAAGCGGAGCAATATATGATCCTCAAGGGATATCACTTGAGACCATTAAGCAGCTGAAGGAAGTCGAGAATCAGCGGATTGGGGCATACATAGACATTCACCCGCATGCTGAATTAATTGAAGATTGTGAACAAATTTGGTCCGTTCCTTGTGATATTGCGCTGCCATGTGCAACACAAAATGAAATATCAGAGGCGCATGCACAGCAGCTTGTGGCAAATGGTGTCATCGCTGTTGGAGAAGGAGCCAATATGCCGTCCACTCTTAAGGCGGTCAAAGTATTTGAAGAGAATCGTATTTTGTTTGCGCCGGCAAAAGCGGCGAATGCTGGCGGAGTAGGTGTCTCAGCACTGGAAATGGCGCAAAACAGTGCAAGAATGTCTTGGACATTTGAAGAAGTAGATGATCAGCTGAAACAAATGATGCAGTCTATTTATCGTCAGTGTACAGAGACAGCGGACGAATATGGACACTCAGGGAACATCATGGTTGGAGCAAATATTGCAGGATTTCGTAAGGTGGCAGATGCCATGATTGCACAAGGCGTGATTTAACTCCTGCTCTCCCGCACCTGTTTATTTCATGACAAGATGGGGAATCGTCCTTTAAGAATGACAATAAGGAGGCGCGGGAGAAATGAAAAAATGGCTGAAACAAATTGTCAAATGGGCACCTGTGATTTATCCAGTGGTGAGGAAAATATATAAAGAGCGAAAAGCATCTAAACGTCGTAACGTATCAGCCGGATAATCCGGCTTTTTTTTTATGCAAACATACAGATCCTGTGTTGTAAAAAAAATAATAGAATCGAATGATCCATTTCATCCCTCTCTCCGTTAAGTACATAACAAACGGAAAGAGGAGGAAATAAAAGATGAACATGAAGAAAGCAATGTTAACCATTCCACTGAGCGCAGCGTTACTATTCCCAGCGGCTCATAGCGCAAGTGCACATGAAGGACATATGCATGGGGAGGCGAAGAAGACGTCTTCGTCACAAGAGGAGGTTTCAAATAAAGCAACAGATCTTCGAGCAGCACTAGATCAGCTGTTTTCAGAGCATGCCTATTTAGCGGTGATCACGATGCAAAAAGGAATTGACGGCAGTAAAGACTTCGATCAAGCAGCGGCGGCTTTAAATGACAACACGAATGACTTATCAGATGCAATAGCCTCTGTGTATGGTAAAAAAGCAGGCAAACAATTCAAAGACATTTGGTCAAGTCATATCGGCTACTTTGTTGACTATGTACAAGCCACAGCGAAAAAAGATGATGCAGGTAAAAAGAAAGCGATCAAGCAGCTTGACCAATATCGAATGAAACAAGCCGATATGCTCGATCAAGCAACAGACGGCAGACTTAAAGCAAGTGAGCTTGAAGAGGGCTTGAAGATGCATGTGAATGAACTGCTAAAAGCGTTTGACAGCTACACTGAAGAGGATTTTGATACGACCTATGAAACGGTGAGAAAATCCATTCATCATATGTTTGAGGTAGGAAAAGGCGTGTCATGGGCCATCACAGATCAATTTCCTGGGAAATTTGATCAAAAGTCAGTGGATACACCAGCAGCGGATCTTCGTGAAGATTTAAACTACTTGTTCTCAGAGCATTTGGCACTTGCAGTAGTTGCCATGCAAAAAGGAAATGATGGCAGTAAAGACTTTAAGCAAGCAGCCGCGGCTTTAAATGAAAACACAAATGATTTATCTGCTGCAATTGCATCTGTTTATGGTAAGGATGCAGGCAAACAATTCAAAGACATTTGGTCAAGCCATATCGGTTACTTAGTTGATTATGTCAAAGCGGATGCATCAGGGGATCATCAAGCAAAAGAAAAGGCTGTCAAAGATTTAGATGCGTATCGAATGAAGCAAGCGAAATTCCTAGATCAAGCGACAGATGGACGTTTGAAGGCAGCAGATTTAGAAGCTGGTTTGAAAACACATATTGATGAGCTGATCAAAACGTATACGTCTTACCATAATGGCGAATATGATCAGCTTTACCCGACAGTGAGAGAGGCTTATGGTCATATGTTCATGGTTGGTCAGGATGTCGCAGCAGCGATTGTTGATCAGCATCCTGAGCTGTTCAAATCGAACATGCCTAATGAAATGCCGAAAACAGGTATGGGGGGCACAGCCGGTCCTTTAGGCATGTCCTATGAAGCATTTGCGGGAATGATCGCAAGTTTGATCCTCGCAGGCGGCGTGGCAGGTGCATTCTTCCTTAATCGCCGTAAGGCATCAAATTCTAACTCATAAAGACAGACGGGAACGTGCACAATCGTGCCGTTCCTTTCTTCAAAAGGAGGCCGGCTTAGATGAAGAATTGGCTGCTCAGCATTCTTTCATTTCTCATCATCACAGGCTGTTCATCACAGTCAATGGATGAATCGTCATCCTCAAAAAACATATCAGCTTCTAAGGAAATGACCACACATCAAGCTGAGAAACAGAACCACTCACACGAAACATTTAAAGACGAGCCATCTGGTATAGTACCAACTGAAATCGCCATTCCCGCTATTGATGTCAAAGCAAAAGTGGAGAAAACAGCTTTATTAAAGGATGGCAGTATGGGTGTCCCTCATTATACAGACAACACGGCTTGGTTTGAAGATGGTCCAAAACCGGGGGATAAAGGGAATGCCGTCATGAATGGCCATGTAGATAATAAATGGGGGCCATCGGTATTTTATCGATTAAAGGAGCTAAAAAAGGGTGACAAGGTGATCGTCACGTCCTCATCGGGAAAAAGGCGAACCTTTGAAGTCATAAAAGTAAGAAGCTATCCGCGTGAGGAGAAGCCCAATGCGTTTTTTGGATACGCCTTTACACGGAATCTCAATTTAATCACTTGTACAGGGACATTTGATCATGCAGCAGGCACGCATGAAAAAAGATTGGTTGTCTTTACCCAGATGATCTCTTCATAAAGAAGGCGGATACACGATGGTGTACGCCTTTTTTTCGTGGTTTTCGCAAGTATCTTTCAAAAAGATTCATAGGACATTAGATATGGTTAGTTGTATAAATAGGGGCATTTGTCATATAAATGAGTTGGCAATTTTTATTTCTTTTCAGTAGAATATGAGTAATGAAGAGAACTGCAAGCGTATACAACCTGTCCAGACAAGGCAGATTCTCCACCCCTACATAAGGAGGCCGATCTGATGCTGAGTAAAAGACTGGCGCACATCTTAAGTCAGCTCATGGCAGCTGAGACCCCGCTCACAAGCGCTGCACTATCTGCCAGTTTACAAGTGACAAGCCGCACCATTCGTACAGACATAAAGGAACTGAACGACCGTCTTGCCCCTTATCAAGCAGCTGTAACAGCTGTAAGAGGAGCTGGCTATGAGCTGTTGATCAACGATGAGAATGCCTTTCGCCGTTTTATGAAGGAGGAGGTTGAGCAGGAAGAGCCGCTTGCTGTGCTGCCAGAGGAGCGAGTTCGGTTTATTTTAAAAAGGCTTCTTTTGGCAGAATCCTATGTGAAGCTGGAGGATTTACAGGAGCAGCTGTTTATTAGTAAATCGACGATGAGCAACGATGTGAAATCGGTCAAACGTAAGCTGGAGCCCTTTGATCTGAAGCTGGAAGCGAAGCCGAGCAAAGGCTGCCGGATCAAGGGATCAGAGATGAAAATTCGTTATTGCATGTCAGAATATTTATTCAATGAACGTCGTTCTTATCAAACGATGCTGAATACAGCGGTCACCATTTTGCCAAAGCATGAACTCGAATTGCTTCAGAAAACAATGATAGATTATATCAATGAGGAAGGCATGAATCTATCAGACATCTGCATGAATAATTTAATCGTTCATGTTGCTATTGCCTGCAAACGAATTAGACACGGAAACTATGTATCTGTTCTTCCAGAGGAAATCAGCGAAATTCCGCGGGCAAAAGAATACAAGGTCGCTAAAAAAATGGTGGAGCGTCTTGAAGGGCTGCTGGATGTCTCATTTCCACAAGAGGAAATCGTCTATATCACCATTCATTTACTAGGAACAGCCAAAATGGTACAGTCCTTTTCCTCGAGCGGTCAAAAACAAATTGTCGATGATGACACGAGTCGGCTTGTACAGCTCATGCTGAAGGCCATTGATCAAAAATTGCAGCTTGATTTAGCCGGCGATACGGAACTAATGATTGGATTGAGTCTGCACTTAAAGCCTGCCATCAACCGATGTAAATATGGAATGAACTTAAGAAATCCGATGCTTGATGAAATAAAAGCGGGGTATCCACTTGCCTTTGAAGCGGGGATTATCGCCAGCAGGGTCCTTGAAGAAGAGGAGGGGCTGAGTATTCATGAGAATGAAATCGGATATATGGCGCTTCATTTTGGTGCGGCTTTAGAGCGGAGGAAAATGGAGATCCCGCCGAAGCGGTGTCTCATTGTCTGTGCGTCTGGTGCAGGGAGTGCAAGGCTGCTGCAGGATCGTTTGCGTTCACAATTTGGATCAAAACTGACCATTTTAGGAACAGCAGAGCTATATTCGCTTCCGCATGTCTCTTTACATGCACTGGATTTAATTATTACAACCATTCCAATTCATATGGAATTACCGGTTCCAGTCATTCAAGTGAACACCATTTTGGGAGGCGGCGATTTTTTAAAAATTGAAGAAGCCCTGACGAGTGAAACAAGGGTGACATTGGCCTCGCAATATATGAAAAAGGAATTGGTTTTTACAAAACGCGCCTTTCACACAAAAGAAGAGGTCATCACCTTTTTAACGCAAAAAGTCATCGATATGGGATTAGCGCCAGCTGAGCTCACACCATCTGTCATGGAAAGAGAAGAGGCTGCTCCTACCTCTTTCGGACATTATACGGCGATTCCGCACCCGATGACACCGCTGACAGATGAGACGTTTTGGGCGATATGTACATTAGAAAAACCAATCATTTGGGGAGAGAAAAAGGTTCAATTTGTCTGCCTGCTTTGTGTCGAAAAAGAGAATGCCAAAGATTTAAAAGGCATGTACCGCCTGCTGGGGGAGCTTGTGCATAATGTGAAATTCATTCAGCACCTGATCGCCTGTGATACATTTGAAGACATGCTTGATATCATGTATAAAAAGGCTCCTTCGTACAAGAACTAACTGTGTGATATTAACTTTTTCCGCTTCCTAAAGGAAAAAGTATGGGTGTTTATGAAAGCGGTTTCATAATATGATGAATGTGTAAAGAATAGCTTCACACTTTGAAAAGGGGGCGTTTACACATGAATATCTTATTGGTTTGCGCAGCAGGTATGTCTACAAGCTTACTTGTCACAAAAATGGAGAAAAGCGCACAAGAACAAGGAAAAGATTATCGTATTTGGGCAGTATCTGGAGATTCTGCGAAAAATCATATTGATCAAGCCGATGTGCTTTTATTAGGACCTCAGGTTCGATATTTATTACCGCAAATGAAAAAGCTCGGAGAAGAAAAAGGAATACCAGTAGACGTAATTAATACCGTGCATTATGGCGTATGTAATGGCGCCGAGGTTTTAAAATCTGCTGAACAGCTAGTGAACGGATAAAGGGGGCGGAGGGGATGAATGGATTCAACCGATTTCTAGAAGAGAAGGTCATGCCGTTTGCAGGGAAGATTGCCGCTCAAAGACATTTACAAGCATTGCGTGACGGTATTGTTTTAACGATGCCTCTCATTATTGTCGGTTCACTGTTTCTCATTTTAGCCAACCTTCCGATCCCAGGATACAGCGATTTTATGGCAAGTATCTTCGGAGCAGAATGGGCCACGAAACTATCCTATCCTGTTAATGCAACCTTTGACATTATGGCACTTGTTGCAACCTTCGGGATTGCTTACAGGCTGGCTGAAAAGTATGCCGTTGATGCACTATCATCTGGTGCGATCGCTGTTGCGGCTTTCCTTTTGGCTACTCCATATCAAGTACCTTTCACACCTGAAGGCTCAACAGAAGCTATCCTAGTAGGCGGGGGCATTCCTGTCACACTGATGGGCAGTAAAGGCTTATTCGTTGCCATGATTATTGCCATGCTTTCAACCGAAATTTACCGCTTTATTGTACAGCGGAATATCGTCATCAAAATGCCTGATGGTGTACCGCCAGCAGTCAGTAAATCGTTTATTGCACTTATTCCAGGTTTTGTGGTCATCACGCTGATCTGGGTCGCTAGACTTGTGATTGAGATGACACCTTTTGAGAGTATTCATAATATCATCACGGTCTTAATTGGTACACCGCTTTCCATTCTTGGTGGCAGCTTAGGCGGCAGTATCGTTGCGATGGGTGTGCAAATGCTCCTATGGGCATGTGGTATTCACGGAGCAACCATTGTCGGGGGCGTCATGGGGCCAATTTGGCTCGGTGCAATGGATGAGAACCGTCTTGCATTTCAAGCAGGAGAAGTGCTGCCGAATATTTTCACAGCGCAGTTCTTTGAAATCTTCATCAACGTCGGCGGAAGCGGTGCAACGCTAGCTTTGGTGCTGACCATGATCTTACGTGCCAGAAGTAAACAAATGAAACAGCTTGGCCGCCTTGCCATTGGGCCAGCCATCTTTAACATCAACGAACCGATCATTTTTGGAATGCCGATTGTGATGAACCCAATGCTTCTCATTCCATTTATCCTTACGCCAATCATGATGATCATCACCACATATATCGGAATGAGCACAGGGCTTGTGGCAAAACCTGCAGGGATTGCTGTTCCATGGACCATGCCGCCAATCATTTCAGGCTATCTCGCCACAGGAGGCAAAATCTCTGGTGCTGTCATGCAGCTGATTAACCTTGCGTTGTCATTTGCTCTATACTACCCATTCTTTAGAATGTGGGATAAGCAGAAATTGAAAGAAGAAAGTGAACTAGAAACAAAAGCATCAACTGATGAAAATGTTGTCAGCATGTAATAGAGGGAACAAGGGGGATGCGGCCGATGGAAATGGAACAAATTGTGTTTCAACTCATCCTGCACGGCGGAAATGGCAGAAGCTCAGCGATGGAAGCCATTACGTGTGCAAAGCAAGGTAATTTTGATGAGGCGAAGCAAAAAATGCAGGAAGCACAAGACGCGTTAAATGAGGCGCATCACGCACAGACAGAGCTGATCCAAGGAGAAATCAGAGGCGAAAAGACGGATATTAGCCTCCTCATGATTCATGCGCAGGATCATCTCATGAACGCAATGACCGTTAAGGAGCTCGCAGCAGAAATCATTGAGCTCCATGAAAAAATGAAGCAACTCGGAGGTGTCAATTCATGAAAGAAGGAATCAAAATTGTCACAATAGGCGGTGGATCGAGCTATACGCCTGAGCTCGTCGAAGGGTTTATTAAACGATATCATGAATTGCCTGTAAAGGAATTATGGCTTGTGGATATTGAAGCGGGTCAGGAAAAGTTAAACATCGTGGGCGCTCTGGCGAAACGTATGGTCGAAAAAGCAGGTCTGCCGATTGAGGTACACCTGACTCTTGACCGACGGGAAGCCTTGAAGGACGCAGATTTTGTGACGACACAATTTCGTGTAGGACTGCTGGAAGCACGGGCAAAGGATGAAAGAATACCGCTTAAATATGGCGTCATCGGTCAGGAAACGAATGGACCAGGCGGTTTATTTAAAGGCCTTCGGACCATCCCGGTCATTTTAGACATTGTGAAGGATATGGAAGAGCTTTGCCCAGACGCATGGCTTGTGAACTTTACGAATCCAGCCGGCATGGTCACAGAAGCTGTTTTACGCTACACGAATCTCAAAAAAGTCGTCGGTCTATGCAATGTGCCGATTGGGATCAAAATGGGAATCGCTAAGGCGCTTGAAGTGGATGTAGAACGCATTGAGGTACAGTTTGCCGGTCTCAATCACATGGTCTATGGATTAGACGTATATTTAGACGGGGTCAGCATTATGGATCAAGTGCTTGATGAACTAGGAAATCCAAACAGCCAGTGGTCCATGAAAAACATTGAAGCGAAAAACTGGGAGCCTTCTTTTGTGAAAGGATTAGGGGTCATCCCATGTCCGTATCACCGCTATTACTATAAAACGAAAGATATGCTGGAAGAAGAACAAAAGGCGGCTCAAGAAAAAGGAACACGAGCGGAGGTTGTACAGCAGGTCGAGAAGGAACTATTTGAGCTCTATAAAGATCCTGATTTGTCGATTAAACCACCGCAGCTCGAAAAAAGAGGCGGGGCTTATTACAGCGATGCGGCTTGTAACTTAATCAGCTCCATCTATAATGATAAGCACGACATTCAACCAGTTAATACAGTGAACAGAGGGGCGATTGCCAGCATTCCGGCTGAATCAGCTGTTGAAGTAAACTGTATCATTACGAAGGACGGACCAAAGCCAATCGCGACAGGTGATCTGCCTGTAGCTGTCAGAGGGCTCGTTCAACAAATCAAATCATTCGAGCGTGTGGCAGCTGAAGCGGCTGTAACTGGAGATTACGAGACGGCTCTTGTTGCGATGACGATCAACCCGCTCGTCCCTTCAGACGAGATTGCAAAGCAAATTTTAGATGAAATGCTTGAAGCGCACCGTGAGTATTTACCGCAATTCTTCAAATCAGTCAAAGCTTAACACATAATGAGTGACCCCTTTTATGGGGTCATTTTTTATGATTTCTTCATATGGAAACTGGAGAAAGAAGTGTATGATAGAAAAAACAGCATGTATGGCTTCAAAGAAAGGACTGTTGGAATATGGTTGCAATTGGTTTAATGCTTTACGGATTTGTCGTACAGCCTGTCATGAGTTATGGCACAGTGATCTTGTTTTTGTATGGCCTTATTGCTTCATTTGTTGGTCTCATTCGGCATAAGGACTATGTGTGGATTTATGTTCTCCGCCTGCTTGTTTGTTTCACCATTCCAGTGACCAATCTGTTGATGTATTTCGCAACGATTGGAGGAGATGCAAGAAAGTTTGATTTCCAGCCGATGCCGCTTGTTTACTATCTTGTCTTTATCCTAGAAATCATAATCATCTTTTTGCCAGAGATTTTTTTACTGATCGATAGAAAGCGGAGCATCAAGGGGAAACAGTGGATATACGTCGGGGCAATTGTTGCGGTATCGGTCTTGTTTTGGTGCACGATTTGATGGGAAGCAGACGAGTCAACTAAGTCTTTTTCGCCTTTTGTTTCTGTAACTTCTTTCGTCTAACCTTTACAAAAGAGATGGAAAGAGCAAGGATAGAAATCCCAAACGCCTTAAATAGAAATCGGGTGAGGAACGGTGAATCGTCGAAACCAGTAGCGACGATCATCGATCCGATACAGATCCCAATGAACGCTAATAGATAAGTAAAAAACATACCATCCCTCCTTAATTTATTACCATTATAAGGTATATTGGAGAGGTTAATAAACAAAAAAGAACCCTTCGTGAATGAAAGGTTCTTTTACATGCTTATGCTTGCTTGACGACCGAGTCAACTTCAACTGTCCAGCCGAAGATGTCTGGCTGTGTTCCTTTTTGGATGCCAGTAATGGCTTCATACAATTTCTTGGATACTTCGCCTGTTTGACCATTTTGGATCACATATGGCTGATCATGATAAATTAATTCCCCAACAGGAGAGATCACGGCCGCCGTTCCAGTCCCAAAGATTTCTTCAAGCTCGCCAGATTGATGTGCTTCAATTAACTCATCAATTGAAATTTTGCGCTCTGTGACTGGAATTCCCCAATGCTTTAACAGCTCAAGTACAGAGTTACGTGTGATGCCTTCTAAAATGCTGCCGTTCAATTCAGGCGTCACGATTTCTCCGTTGATTTTAAAGAAGATATTCATGCTGCCGACTTCTTCAATGTATTTTTTCTCGACCCCATCAAGCCAAAGAACTTGTGAAAATCCTTTCGTTTCAGCCACTTGCTGTGCTTTAAGGCTTGATGCATAGTTTCCAGCTGTTTTGGCATTTCCTGTTCCACCCTTAACGGCACGGACAAACTCATTTTCAACGGCAATTTTGACCGGATGAATGCCTTCTTTATAGTATGATCCCACTGGAGATAAGATAATGATCAGCTTATACGTGCTAGACGGTGCAACGCCTAAATACGGCTCAGTGGAAATAATGAATGGACGAATATACAAGGAAGTGCCCTCTGCATCAGGTACCCAATCCTTATCAATGCGAATGAGTTCATTTAAGCCCTCTAATACTGTTTCTGAATCAATTTGCGGAATACACAGGCGGTCATTGGATCTGTTTAAGCGTTCCATGTTCTTTTCCGGACGGAATAAGAGAATTTTTTGATCCTCAGAAACATAAGCCTTTAAGCCTTCAAAAACAGATTGACCATAATGGTAGACCATCGAAGCTGGGTCCATTGGAATAGCCTGATAAGGAATAATTCTTGGATCATACCAGCCTTTATCAATTGAATAATCCATCACAAACATGTGATCTGTGAAGATTTTTCCGAATTCAAGTTGATCAGATTGAGGTTTTGGTTTTTTTGTTGAACTAAGTTCAACGCGGATGGGTTGTTTTGGCATTGTAAATCTCCTTGCTGTTTGATTATTTGAAAATTCTAATAATATGAAATAATTATGATTCTATTCTATACCTTCACAAAATATTAGCAATAGGTTTTCTGGAATTCAGACAAGAAAAATCTGTTAAAGCGCTTTCCTTCTCTCTGCTGTCAGTTTGGCTCAAGTCCCCCCTTTTTAAAAAAGAAATAAAATCCAAATACATTATTAACTGATTAATCTGACAATTTAAAAACGAATGGTTTTCCTGTAAGATATTCTTTCAACCATACACCTTTTGACTAGTACATTGCAAGGGACATTGTCATATTTTAATCCTCTTTTTTTTAACCGATAAAGGAAGAAGAGAAGGGAAAGGAGCAAACAACAAGATGAAACGAGTGATACCAAGCATTTTACTCATTGTATTCATGTCCATGATCAGTTTTGGCTGTCAGGCGATGACAGAGGAAGCTGGTGCTAAGCAAAGCACAGCTTATTACGTAGCGGTAAACGGAAACGACAAAAACCCGGGAACAAAGCAAAAACCTTTCCGCACGCTGAAAAAAGCAGCAAGTATGGCGAAGGCTGGGACAACCATTTACATGAGAGGCGGTACATACAAAGAGAAATTGATTGTCCGCCATTCCGGAACAAAGAAAGCACCCGTTGTCTTTCAAGCTTACGGAAAAGAAAAGCCTGTGATTAGCGGGGCTTCCCTTAAAGGAAATCAAGCCGATGGAGGTCTTGTCACGATCGATCAAAAGAGCTACATCACCCTCAAAGGCCTCACTGTAGGACATCTTAAGACGAATAAAGAAGATTTAACACCAGTTGGTATTTTCATCAAAGGAAGCGGTAAAGGCGTAAAACTGCTCAATAACCGAGTGTATGACATTCAGACGAAACATGAAAATGGAAATGCACATGGAATTGCTGTCTATGGGACAAAAGCTCCTGCAGCAATAGAAGACATTGAAATCAAAGGAAATACCGTTGAAAAATTAAAACTGGGCTTCAGTGAAGCGCTCGTGCTAAATGGAAACGTCAAAAAGTTCCGTGTGACACATAACACGGTCCGGCACACTGATAATATTGGCATTGATTTAATTGGTTTTGAGAACGTAGCACCCTCTAAAAAGTATGATCAAGTTAGAAATGGAGTCGTCTCTAGAAACAAAGTATATGAGATTACGAGTGCAGGGAACCCAGCCTATGGAAGCGACATCTCCGCTGGCGGAATTTATGTTGATGGCGGAAAAGACATTGTGATCGATCATAACATCTCACATCACAATGACCTGGGGATTGAAGTCACAAGCGAACATAAAGGAAAAATGGCAGATCGCATCCGCATCGAACACAATCAAGTATATTTAAACCGTTATACAGGCATTTCTATTGGCGGCTATGATAAGAAGCGTGGCGGTACAACCAATACGACGATTTCACATAATATTTTGTACAAAAATGACACAGCCGGCTTAGAAGGCGGCCAATTGCTGATGCAGTATCAAGCAGTGAACAATCGAATCACGAATAATATCATGACGGCTAGCGCCTCGCATTACTTAGTCGTGAATCTTTATCAAGTGAACCAAAAGAATACCTTCCAGAAGAACGTTTATGATGACCGCAAAGGTGCGAAAGCATCACAGTGGATTTGGCGTGGGAAATGGATGGAAGGCTACAATACCTATCTCTCTAAAAGCGGTCAAGATAAAGGATCAGCCCATCTCAACCCACAATTTGTGAATGAGAAAAAATATGATTTCCGTCTGAAGAAATCATCACCTGCTAAGAAAATCATCGGAAGCTGATGATATTTTAGAAATTTTCAAAAAAGTCATTGACATTGATGTGACATCACATTAAAGTAAAGAAGACATTTCAACGAAAACAAATTTCATAACGGATCTCTTATCAAGAGAGGCAGAGGGACTGGCCCTATGACGCCCAGCAACCGTTTCTATTGTAGAAATTGGTGCTAATTCCTGCAAAGCTGTTACAGCTTTGACAGATAAGAGAGGAAGACTTCCCGATACATGTTTCATGCAACGGTGATCAAGCCTCTCTTTCCAAGAGAGGCTTTTTTCGTCTCTTTTTCGAATAAAATGCCTGTTTTTACAGGCGTATTACCACATTTTTACCTAGTTTTCCGATGTGAAAAATAAAAACAACTTGAGGAGGAACAGCAATGAAGCGTAAGCATTTTACATCATTTCTTGTCTTATTAACGGCATTAACCGTCCTATTATCTGGCTGCGGCACTGGATCAAGTGCAGGCTCAAAGGCAAATGCAAACGAAAAAGTCTCTTTTGACAATGTACCGAAGCGATTTGCAAAGGGACAGGGGGCAAAAATTAAAGTGATCCGCAAAATTGGAGGAGACGATCATACAGCTCAATTTTTAGCTGGAACGAAGGCAGAAGGTGAAGCACTCGGCTTTACGGTAGATGTCTACACCGCAAATGGTGATACAGCAAAATTCCATGATGCCATCTCTCAGGCGCTGGAGGAAAATTATGATGGCTTTATCATCTCTCACGGGGACGACGAGGCGACAGTCGCTGATGTGAAAAAGATCACAGCGAAAGGCATTCCAGTTGTAGCATTTGATTCAAATCCTAAGCTAAAGGACATCAAAGGAGTCACAGTGACGTCTCAAGATGACGAACAATTAGCGAAAAAATCATTAGACGCGCTCGTGTCTGATTTTAAAGGAAAAGCAAATATTGCGTACCTGTGGGTAGATGGATTCCCGCCAATGGTGAGACGAAACAAGGTCTATCAAGAAACGCTTAAACAACATTCAGGGATCAAGGAGCTTGACCGCTTTGGTGTAGCCTCTTCTGATACGTCTGTTCAAACGCAAAATGCAGTAGCAGCCATGCTGAATAAGTATCCAAAGGGCAAACTGGACGCTATTTTTGCCACATGGGATGCCTTTGCCATTGGGGCAGCAAGAGCGTTAAAGGAAGCAGGAAGAACAGAAGTGAAGATTTATGGGATTGATGTGTCAAATGCTGATCTTCAAGAAATGACAGCGAAGGACAGTCCATGGAAGTACACAGCAGCGGTTGATCCGAAGCTCATCGGCGCAGTCGACGTGAGGATTCTTGCGAAGAAAATAGCTGGTGAGAAAACACCATCTTCCTATGACCTTGAGGCCTCTCTCATCTCGCAAAAGCAGCTTCAACAAGCAGGAAAAGCCATTAACATGGTCAATCTTGCAGACGAAGTGAAGGGATTCGGTTCATCGACTGCTTTTGAGGAAGATTGGATGAAGACCTTGAAGAAGCATTATACAAAATAAGCGACGTGCACTCTCTTTCCATAGAGGGTGTTTCGTTTTTCAGATGATATCAAGAGAAGGAGGACACCCATGACAGCGCCGCTTGTTCGTATGAAAAATATTTCAATTGAATTCCCAGGGGTCAAAGCTTTAGATCAAGTGAATTTCACATTAAAAAAAGGGACGGTCCATGCACTAATTGGAGCAAATGGTGCAGGGAAGTCTACGTTAATGAAGGTTCTTTCTGGCGCTCATTCCCACTTCGACGGAACCATCCACATCAATGGCCAGGCGGCAACTATTCAAACCCCAAAGGATGCATCCTCATATGGTGTGCAGACGGTCCATCAAGAAGTGGATACGGCTCTTGTTCCCTACTTAAGTGTTGGCGAGAATATGATGATGCATGAGATTGAGAAAAAAACATTTGTCAGCTGGAAAGAGCTGCATCGCAAGGCGGCTCAGCTATTAAAAGAAATGGACATCGACATCTCCACAAAACGACTTGTCAGCGATCTGACCCTTGCTGAAAAACAGATGGTGCTCATTGCTAAGGCCGTTTCCATTCAATGCAGCATTTTAATCTTAGATGAACCAACAGCTCCGCTTAGTCATGCAGAAACAAGCAAATTATTCTCCATGATTGATCGGCTGAAACAGCATGGGACAGGGATCGTGTTTATCTCCCATCGCATGCCCGAAATTTTCACCATCTGTGATGAACTGACAGTGATGCGAAATGGAACGGATGTTGCAGCCCACCTTGTCAAAGACACAAATCCGCAGCAAGTCATTGAAGAAATGCTAGGTGCGCCATTAGAGGAACAATTCCCGTCTCGCAAACCTTTGAAAGATGCACCTATTGTGCTTGAAGTGAAAGAGCTAAACGATCAAAACAAATTAAACAACATTCACTTTTATGTCAAAAAAGGAGAAATTCTCGGAATCGCAGGACTTGTCGGTGCTGGAAAAACAGAATTGTGCAAAACCCTTTTCGGTGCCTCAGAAAAAAAGACGGGGACTGTGCAGCTGCATGGTCAAACCATTCACATCACATCGCCTCATCAAGCTGTGAGAGCTGGAATAGCCCTTGTGCCGGAAGAGCGGAGAAAAGAAGGGGTTCTGACCGAAGAGAGCGTGGGGTGGAACTTAACGGCTGCAAGTCTTCATTCATTTTCACGGATATTCAGCTTCTTACATCGTTCGAAGGAAAAGCAGGGAGCAGGCGACATCGTCAAACGGCTTGGTGTCAAAACGCCGTCTCTTGAAGCAAAGGTGAAGCACCTTTCTGGTGGAAATCAGCAAAAGGTTGCCATCGGAAAATGGCTGCTGGCTGAGGCAGATGTGTATCTCTTTGATGAACCAACTAAAGGTGTAGACGTTGGAGCGAAAAAAGATATTTTCACTTTAATCGCAGAGCTTGCCGCCCGCGGAAAATCTGTCATTTATGCGTCGAGTGAGCTGTCAGAGATTGCAGGTATCGCTGACCGAGTATACGTGTTATATGATGGCAGCATTGCCCGGGAAATGACTGCACCGACGACTGAAGAGGAGCTTTTATATCATTCAACAGGAGGACAATCATGAGCGAACAACAAATTCCAGCCCCTGTGCAGCAAATCAAAAAACAGCGGCAATCCTTTCATCTGTTTGATTTCTTTTATCGATATGGGACGATTTTAACCATTGTCGTGTTGATTGTGGTATTTGCGGCAGCGAATCCAGCGTTTTTGCAATCGGGAAATATCATCAATATTTTACGGTCTATCTCAATTGTGACCATCATTGCGGTGGGCTTAACCATCTCATTAGCAGTAAACGGTTTTGATTTATCAGTTGGATCAGTCGCTACGCTGTCAAATGCTATTGTCATTTCGATGTTCGTATGGTTCTCGCAAAACCCACTGATTGCCATCCTTTCTGCACTAGCGGCTTCTATCATTGTTGGATTGTTAAATGCATGGATGATCGTCAAAATGAAAATTCCAGATATGCTCATGACATTAGCCATGATGTTTATCATTCAAGGGCTGGCTCAAACGTATACGAAAGGGGCGACCATTTCTGAAAATATGGTGCTGCCTGATGGTACGTTTTCAACAGGAACGATCCCTGCCTTTTTCAGCAAAATCGGACAGGTGCCATATATCATTCTCATTATGGCTGCCATTGTTCTATTTGCGCATGTTTTCATGACCTACACAAAGCATGGCAGATTCATGTACATCATCGGTGGGAATAAAGAAGCGGCTCGATTGTCTGGCATTCATGTGAACAAATACAAAATTGCGGCCTATCTGCTTTCTGCGTTATTTGCAGCGATCGGAGGTATCGTGCTGGCATCAAGGGTAATGACAGCAGAAATTAATGCTGGGGCACCATATTTAATGGATGGAGTAGCGGCTGCTTTTATCGGCTTTTCCGTCATGGGAGCAGGTAAGCCAAACGCATTTGGTACTTTTATCGGGGCTGTACTCATCGGAATCTTACAAAATGGGCTTGTGATGATGTCTGTTCCTTATTATGCAATGGATATTGTGAAAGGTTCTGTGCTGGCTCTTGCACTGGCGCTGACATATTACAAACAAAGAGGCTAACTGCGTATTTTTTAAAACCATTCGAGTCCTCTCTCCGTCTAGTAAACGGAAAGCGGTACAGCTGCCGTTTCCCAAAAGGAGATGACAAAGAAAATGAATATGTCAGCAACTCATGTTGAAGATTTGAAAAATGTCATGGAAGACTGGAAAAATGAACTATTAGTATATAAATTTGCATTAGATGAAATGGATACAAAGTTTTCGATTATCAGTCAGGAGTATAATTTAATCCATGGACATAACCCTATAGAGCATACAAAATCACGGATCAAATCCTTTGAAAGCATCGTGAATAAACTAGCAAGAAAAGGATGCGACATCACGACACAATGTGCCAAGGAGCATATCCATGATATCGCAGGTGTCCGCATCATCTGTTCTTTTATTCAAGATATCTATAACATTATGGATGTATTGAGGCAAAGAGAGGATTTAAAGATCCTTGAAGTGAAGGACTACATTCAACATCCGAAACCAAATGGCTACAGAAGCCTTCACTTAATTGTTGAGATTCCTGTCTACTTAACGAATCGTGTGGAGTATGTGAAGGTTGAGATTCAGGTACGGACCATAGCGATGGATTTTTGGGCGAGTCTAGAGCATAAAATCTATTATAAACTGCAAAACGATGTTCCTCATCAACTGACTGATGAACTGAAGGAAGCCGCAGATATTGCCCATTACTTAGATGAAAAAATGCAAAATATCAAACGAGAAATTGATTAACACATAAAAAAGCAGCTGTTTTGATCACAGCTGCTTTTTTCATATTAAGGGTTGGTTCCACGATCCCTCTTTTGAATGATATCTTGAGATTGTGCAGATTTGCTGTCTTTTTGAACGGAAGCACCAATAGAAACACCTGTTATCAAGAGGGTAAAAATCGCACTTGTGATAAGCCATTTCTTCATCATACATCACTCCATATTCTTAACAAGTTTTTAAGGACAACGCCTTGTTTCTAAAATAAGAGGATTCTTCATGAAGTCCAAGATCCATTAAGTAAGCAGCTGCATCCTGACAAATAGCTTCAAGATCAACAAGGAAATTCATCGATTCTAATTGATCACAATAAGACTTGATTTGCTCAATCATGTTGTCTGGCTGAATCATAAGTGTTTCTAAAATGGATAATTTAAGTGAAATGTTTCGTTGTTTTAAATTTTCTGCTTTTTGAAGTGAAAGCTGTACATAATAGTGGAACAAACCTGGCTTTTTTAGCTTAAATAGTGCTTTTGTGTAGGCGTACATGGCAAGTAAATAGCCGCCTGGAGAAGAAGTTTCGAATGTTTCTATCATTAAAGCCTTTTCTAGGAGTGGCACAGCTTCACTGTATTCATTTCTTAGACTTTTAATAAAGGCTGCATTACAATAGGCGTGTCCAAGCAAATCTGGATCTTCCATCTGTTCTAGTGAATGAATCACTTCTTTGAACAACGATTCTGCCTCATCATATTTCGACTGATCCGCATAATTCAAAGCAAGCATCATTTGACAGCTGATTGATTTTTTCACATAACATGGATCTGCGTCGTAAATAGATGAAGCCTTCTTTAAGTGGTGGATGGAGAGAAGCGTGGACCTGATATTATAGTAAAGACACCCTGTTTTATAATGAAATTCGGCTTTTTCAATGTCATCATGCACGAGATCTAATTTATCCTCGGCCAATTTTAAATGGTGAAATGCCGTATCCTGATTGCCTCTGCGCATTTCATACATCCCTTTAAAGAAATAGAAATAATAGCTGAGCATATCATCCGTACGGATGGCATTTTCATCAACAAAAAGACTATGATCTAACGAAGCTGTATCTTCTATTAGATCTTTAAAACGGTACTCTAGCAGTTGATAGTAAAGTAAGACGTCTTGATTTTCTTCCATTCGATCAAACGCCTGAAGAATGTCTTCTTTTAACTGGATGGCACCTTGTATCTCTCTTTTTTTCATCATGACATACCAATCATTGAGCATATTTGCTACATCAACGGACGACAAAACACCTGCTTCTGCCAATTCATATCCTCCTTTCTTCATCTATCAAAATCCGTTCTTTTGAATCAACTTTCCATATTCCAGTATCTTCTTATATTTTAAGCTCTCTCATGCAGTTTGTAAAACATGTTTTTTGATGTAAATTCAACCAGTAGTGAAAGAAATAGGGAGAATCGACATTTTGTATACGCTTACATATTTTTAGGTAAAAAGAGGGTTTTGAAAAAAATATACTACAATATCAATAAAGAGAGGAAGCCGGTTATTGAGTTTGCTTTCGTATACTAGAAAGAAACATCATTAATCAAGGTGTTGCCTCATTTTTTTGTAAGATTATCTTACATTATAATTGTGAATGACTCTTCTTTTAGAATAAAATGAGTTATTCGCAAAAAAGTAAAATTTAAAGAGACTATTGATCTAGAATTGTATGGATCTTTGGTATTGATAAAAAACATCACACACTATAGCTTTAGCGTGTTATAGTATTATTGTTATTGCGAATATTTAGACAAAACTGACAATGGGGGTCGTGTTTTATGAAGAAATCGATGTTATTGATCATGGGACTAATTGTTGTGCTTGTCATGGCAGCCTGTGGATCAAAGTCGGACAGTGGTTCGGGAGAAGGCAAAGGCACATATAAAATTGGGATAGATACAACGTATCCGCCATTTGAATTTGAAAAGGGCGGTAAATATGAAGGCATAGACGTTGATTTAATTAATGCAATCGCGAAAGATCAAGGTTTCAAAGTGAAGCTGGAAGCTATGGACTTCTCAGGTATCATTCCAGCAATGCAGGCAGGACAGCTTGATGTTGGAATGGGCGGGATGAGTATTACAGATGAGCGTAAGAAGAAAGTAGATTTCTCAGATCCTTACTTCGACGCTGGGCTGACAGTTGTTGTGAAAAAGGACAGCAGCATCAAATCAATTAATGATTTAAAGGGGAAAAAGCTAGCTGTTAAAAACGGGACGACTGGTGCAAAGTTCGCTTCTGATAACGCAGATAAATATGGGTATGAAGTCGTTCAATTTAATGACAGCCCATCTATGTTCCAGGAAGTATCAAACGGAAATGCAGATGCCTTAATTGAGGATTATCCTGTCATTACGTATGCGATCGCACAACAAGATTTAAAATTGAAAACAGTTGGAGACCGCTTGAATGGAGACCAGTATGGTATCTCTGTCATGAAGGGGAAAAATCAAGACCTATTGAAGAAAATCAATAAAGGTCTGGAGAACCTAAAGAAAAACGGTGAGTATGACAAAATTATTGATAAATATTTGAAGTCATAACACAAGCGAGGCGCGCTCCGAGCGCGCTTTCTTTATGTGTCAGCCGTATGTGAATTAGGGAGGGAGAAACATGGATACAATTATTAATGCATTTCCGTATTTAATGGATGGTTTGCAAACCACTTTATATATCTTTGTTGTTGCCATCATTTTAGGATTTATCATCGGGTTAATTGTGGCATTATTCCGTCTGTCACCATTTAAAATCTTAAATTTCATCGCACTCGTCTTTGTGAATGCCATTCGAGGCACACCATTTATCGTACAGCTATTCTTCATTTATTTTGGTTTGAATACACTGGAATTCATTTCGCTTGATCGAGTGCCCGCAGGGATTATAACAGTAGCAATTAATGCAGGGGCTTATTTCTCAGAAATTATTCGTGCAGGGATTCAGTCCATTGATAAAGGGCAAACAGAAGCTGCGCGCTCATTAGGCTTTACAGGGGGACAAAACATGCGCTTTATCGTCCTTCCGCAAGCCTTCCGCCGCATGCTTCCAGCGATTACAAACCAGGCCATCATCAGCTTGAAGGATACATCTCTCTTATCTATTATCGGGATTGCCGATATTATGCAGCGAGGACAAGTTCAAGCATCGGCTACATTTGATCCATTGAATGTCTGGCTCATTGTCGGTGTCATTTATTTCGTGATCATTTATTTACTTTCTCTACTGGCTAGCTACGCAGAAAGGAGATTTGATATCAAATGAGTATGATTACGGTGAAAAACTTAAAGAAATCCTTTGGCGATCACGAAGTCTTAAAGGATATTAATGCAGTCATCGAGGAAAAGGAAGTAGTGTGTGTCATTGGTCCTTCTGGATCAGGGAAAAGCACGTTTCTAAGATGCCTCAATAAATTAGAAGATATCACTGCTGGAGAAGTCGTTGTCCACGGACACACGATTACAGACCCAAAGGTGAATATCAATAAAGTACGACAAGAAGTAGGCATGGTGTTTCAGCACTTTAATTTATTTCCTCATAAAACTGTTTTAGAAAACATTACGATCGCACCGATAAAGGTAAAAGGCATTGAAAAGAAGGCAGCGGCCGAAAAAGCGCTAGACTTGCTTGAAAAAGTCGGCTTAAAAGACAAAGCCCAAAGCTACCCTAACCAATTATCCGGTGGACAAAAACAGCGTGTTGCCATTGCAAGAGCCTTGGCAATGGACCCGAAAGTACTATTATTCGATGAGCCGACATCAGCTCTTGATCCTGAAGTTGTGGGTGATGTATTAGCTGTAATGAAACAATTAGCTGTCGAAGGCATGACCATGATTGTGGTGACACATGAAATGGGCTTTGCAAGAGAGGTAGGAGACCGTGTCATCTTTATGGATGGCGGATATATTGTCGAGGAAGACAAACCGGAAGCTCTCTTTGGAAACCCACAGCATGAGCGTACAAAATCATTTCTTAGTAAGGTGTTATAAAAAAGAGTAAGGGCATGTATATGCTCTTACTCTTTTCTTTATGAATAAATTGAAGATAGATTTAGCGGCACGATTTCCTAGGAAATATTAGCGCTGGAAGAATTCGATCCATTCTTGATCTGGTCCTCTGAAAAAGAAGTAGCAATATCCATTTGGTAATGTTGTGATTTCTTCATCGATTAATTCAATTTGCAGCTTTTGAATTCGATTGAATTCAGCATGAATATTGTCTGTTGTGAAGGCGAGATGATGGACCTTCCCTTCAGATGGCAGGTCACTGCTGTAGCCTTGGATGAGCTCAATTTCCGTTTCTGCTTCATCTTTAAAACCGAGAAATGCAAGCTCAATCACTCCATTTGTATGAGTGATGCGGTCCTTTAATTTCATCCCCACCACTTTTTCATAAAAATCAATCGAATGATCAATATTCGAAACCATAATACCTGTATGATCTAAGCGTAATGTCGTCAAAAGAAGTGCCTCCTCTATGTCATGTTGATATTTTTCTCCTCATCTTATCATAATAGAAGTAACGTATACATTCATATGGTAGGATAGAGAGAGTCAATTTAGGATAAGGATGACACAAATGAAAAAAATCTCATTAAAACAAACATTTGCGGAACAAGTGAAAAAGGGATATCCGCTCATTTCCAAAGATGCAGTATCGAATGTGAACGGTGTACGGGAAGGCGAGCTCATTGAATGGGTGGATGAGCGGGGCGCTTTTTTAGGAAAAGGGTATTATGGTGTGCAAAACAAAGGAATTGGCTGGGTACTAACCTTTGATGCAAACGAAAAAATAGATCAAGCTTTTTTTGTCTCTAGGCTTGAGCAGGCAGCAAAAAGCAGAACGCATTTATTTCGTGATGCACAGACGACTGCTTTTCGTGTGTTCAACGGAGAAGGGGATGGAATTGGCGGCGTCACGATTGATCATTACGACGGATTCTACCTCATCCAATGGTATAGCGAAGGAGTCTATACATTAAAGGCAGAAGTATTGGCTGCACTTGAGCACGTCTATCCAGACTATAAAGGTATTTATGAGAAGAAACGATTTGATACGTCTGGACAGTATATTGAAGATGATGATTTTGTGAAGGGAGAGAAAGGTGAATTTCCTCTCATCGTGAAAGAAAACGGCATGAACGTAGCAGTTTACTTAAATGATGGTGCGATGACGGGCATTTTCCTTGATCAGCGTCATGTGAGAAAAGCGATTCGAGATCGTTATGCAGAGGGAAAGACTGTGCTCAATACGTTTTCCTACACAGGCGCTTTCTCAGTAGCAGCTGCGCTTGGTGGAGCGAGCCGTACGACAAGTGTGGATGTTGCAAACCGTAGCTTGAAAAAAACATCTGAGCAGTTTGAAGTCAATGATATTGATGTGGACGGGCAGGATATCAAAGTCATGGATGTCTTTAAATATTTTCCGTTTGCAGCGAAAAAAGGCTGGACCTATGATCTCGTCATTTTAGATCCGCCTTCCTTTGCACGAACGAAAAAGCACACATTCAGTGCGGCGAAGGATTATAAGAAGCTATTAAAAGAAGCCATCCAAATCACAGCTGAGAATGGCGTCATTGTGGCATCAACGAATAGCAGTGCATTTGGCATGAAGAAGTTCAAAGGATTTATTGCGCAGGCCTTTAAAGAATCAGGGAAAACCTATCGGATTCTTGAAGAATATACACTTCCTGAGGATTTTCGTACAACGAAGAATTATCCCGAAGGAAACTATTTAAAGGTTGTCTTCATACAAACATAAGAAAAAGCCATTTCCGATAAGGAATGGCTTTTTTCTATAAGGCAAACGACATGAGGATCGGCGCTGCACATAATGTAATAATGGCTGAAATAATCATCGATACACTTGAGATCGTCCCTGAGACGGAGCTCATTTCAAAGGCTTTCGATGTTCCTGCACCGTGTGCACCTGTTCCAAGCAGGACGCCCATGGCAATGTCATTATCGATGCGGAAGTAACGGATCACCATTGGACCGATAATCGATCCAAACAGTGCGGTTAAAATGACAAACACAGCCGTAACGGACGGCATGCCGCCGATCATTTCTGACACACTCATTGCTACAGGTGTTGTGACCGATCTTGGGACAAGGCTCTCAATAAGGCCTGTGTCCAGATGAAATAACTTGGCGATAAATGCCGTTGATAAAATCGCAATGATAGATCCGCAAGCCACATTCAAAAGAATTTCCACTGCATGCTTCTTCAGGATATGAAAATACTTATATAAAGGAATGGCAAAAGCAACAGTCGCAGGCTGCAGCATATTCGTGAGCCATTTCCCGCCTTGATTGTAAGCATCGTAAGGAATGTTGACGATTAACAGCAAGACGACAAGAACAAGCGGAGTGACAAGTAATGGTGAGACATAAACCTTTGGATGCCGTTTGTACACCGCTTTTGATCCGAGATATAAAAGAACTGTTAAGATCAGAAATAGTCCGCCAACTAACATAGCTTTTTTCGCTCCTTTCGTTTCGCAATCATTTGCGTCATGATACCAGTTGAGAGCATGACCACAAACGTACTAATTAAGACGACAAGGACAATACTTGTGCCAGATTGAGAAAGCAGTTTTCCATAATCAATGACACCAACTGCTGATGGAATAAAGAAAAGCAGCAGTTCTCCGAGCAGCCATACGGCGCCAAGTTCTATCCATTTTAATTGAATGATCTTAAAATGAAGTAATAAGAAAATGACAAGAATGCCTAAGATCGTGCCCGGGATTCTTAAATGCAAAAAGGCCGCCAGCACATTCATGAATTTCGCAAAAATAAACAAGACCATAATCTGAAGGGCAGCAATCAGCGGCTTTTTGAGCAATTTCACTTTCTGTTCACTCCTTTTTCTATATAAATTGTTCACTATTTCACAAAAACATGACAACGTTCCAATTGATGAGCTTACTTTAAAGTGTACAGCACGTTTAGTTATAGGTAAAATACATATATCGAATAGTAATTATTCCTTTTGTCTATAGGAGGATGAAGCATGTGGACATTAGACATTTAACATATTTCTTAGAAGTGGCAAGGTTAAAGAGCTTCACGAAAGCATCGCAGTCCCTTTACGTATCACAGCCGACCATTTCCAAGATGGTCAAAAACCTGGAGGATGAGCTGGGGGTGCAGTTGTTTTACCGAAATGGACGGCAGGTTGAAATGACAGATGCCGGCCAAACCATGTATACACAGGCGAGTGAAATCACGCAGTCATTTCAGAATTTAACGAGCGAATTAAATGATTTAATGAATGTGAAAAAAGGGCATATCCGAATCGGACTGCCCCCGATGATTGGGTCAAGTTTCTTCCCGAATGTCATGGGAGAATTCCGCCAGCAATATCCAGATGTCACATTTCAATTGGTCGAGCACGGCTCCATTAAAGTAGAGGAAGGGGTCGAGGATGGGTCGTTAGATATTGGTGTCATTGTTCTGCCTGCAAATGATAAAATTTTTCATACGTACACCATTATTAAAGAGAACATGAAGCTCGTGACGCATCCATCCCATCCGATGGCCGGTCGTGAGGAGGTACATTTAGCTGATTTAAGGGAAGAGTCGTTTATTTTCTTTAGAGAAGATTTTGTTCTGCACAGCCGGATTTTAAATGAATGCATGAATGCGGGATTCCGGCCAAATGTCATTTATGAAACGTCTCAGTGGGATTTCATTAGTGAAATGGTAGCTGAAAACTTAGGGATTGGACTTCTGCCAGAACGAATCTGCCGTGATCTTGATCCTGAAAAGGTAAAGGTCATTTCCCTAAACCCATCGATCCCGTGGCATTTAGGTGTCATTTGGCGAAAAGACCGTTATTTGTCGTTTGCGGCAAGAGAATGGTTAAAGCATACGAAATCTTACGTGTGGGATGCAGAGTAAAAGGGAGGATGATACAGATGAAAACAAGCCGCGCGTCTCATTTATTGGAGAAGGTTCGAGAGGAAAATCCACTCGTTCATAATATCACGAATCAAGTCGTGACGAATTTCACAGCGAATGGACTGCTTGCTTTAGGTGCTTCGCCAGTCATGGCAAACGCCAAAGAAGAAGTGGCTGAAATGGCACAATTAGCGGATGCACTTGTGCTTAATATTGGCACACTGACCAATGAGACGGTGGAAGCCATGATTCTCGCTGGACAAGCCGCCAATGAAAAAGGTGTACCTGTTTTGTTAGATCCTGTCGGCGTCGGTGCGACAACGTTTCGAGCGAATGCGGCTAAACAGCTGTTAGAGAAAGTAAAAATGACCGTTGTCCGGGGGAATGCTGCTGAGGTGGCTCATTTACTTGGAGTGGATGGCTGGGAGTCAAAAGGCGTTGATGCGAAAGCGGCGAATGGAGATGTATCGGCATTAGCCAAACAAGCGTCCATTGTACTTCAGACAATAGTGGTGATCACAGGAAAAGTCGATGTGGTGTCAGATGGAAATGAGGTGCTGTCCATTCATAATGGACATGAATGGCTCACCAAGGTGACAGGAACCGGCTGTTTGCTGACATCTATCATTGGAGCATTTTGTGCAGCAGGTGAAAGGCCGCTTCATGCGTCGGCCGCTGCATTGCTGTTTTATGGTGTGGCAGCTGAAAAGGCAGCTCTGCAAACAAAGGATAAAGGACCGGGGACCTTTCAAATGGAATTGTTAAACGCACTATCACACACAACCGGCGATGATGTGCTGACATTAGGGAAATTAGGGGGAGTTTCACATGACAAAGGCTGATCAAGAGCAAATCAAACAGCAATTATCGGTTTATTTTATTATGGGAACAGCAAATTCAACGAGACAGCCGCTTGATGTTGTGAACGAGGCCATTCAAGGCGGAATCACCATGTTTCAATTTCGTGAAAAGGGTGAAAACGCCTTGCAGGCTGAAGAGAAGAAACAATTGGCTCGTCAAATTCAAGCGCTTTGCCAAGAAGCAAATGTTCCTTTTATTGTGAATGATGATGTACAGCTAGCGATTGATCTTGATGCAGATGGCGTTCATGTTGGACAGGAAGACGCAAACGCACAAGACGTCAGACAAAGGATCGGGAATAAAATATTAGGCGTGTCGACGCATAACCTAGATGAAGTGAAACAAGCCATGAAAGACGGAGCAGATTATGTCGGGATGGGCCCAGTCTATCCAACGGAAACGAAAAAGGATACACGCAGTGTCCAGGGGGTGTCTTTGATTACTGAAGTCCGCCGTCATGGCCTTCAAATTCCGATTGTGGGTATCGGAGGGATCACATACGACAACGCTGCACCAGTCATACAAGCTGGAGCAGATGGTGTAAGCATCATTAGTGCTATTAGCCAGAGCGCCGATCCAAAAAAAGCAGCAGAAAAGCTGAAATCACTTGTTGAAGCAGAAAAAGCATCTCTTTGATCTGAGGGAGACATGGATTTAATCAATTCATGTCTTTTCTTATGTCGGGGAAAATAGACAGGCGAGAAACAATTGTGTACAATTATATAGTTCGAATGTTTTCGAAATGACAGGTAAATAAAGGAGAATGAACATGGAAGTGCTCGATACGTATTTTCGCCGATACGATGAAGCAGGAAAAGGGCAGGAGCAACTGGATGAATTGCTGGCATTGTTTTCTGACGATGTCATGATTGTCTTAAATGGCGCCCGGAGGCCTGGAATCCAAGCATTCACACAATTTTTGAACACATTTTTCCACGTACATGATGACATTAAGCATATGTGGGATGGATGGATTAAAAGAGAAGATGGAAAGTATGAAACAAACTGGGCCGTGTGCGGAAAGCTTTCAGATGGCCGTGTCTATACAGCAGAAGGAATTGATATCGCAGAGCTGGACGACCATGGGAAGATCGTTTATTTAGAAAACGTTCCGAAAAACCCAGAGTTATTCCAGCGCTATTAAAAAGCCGGCTGAGCAGCCGGCTTTTTTATTTGTCTAAAGAATAGGCTTCGATGGCTTCTTGAACAGAAGTTTCTTCATCAAAAATAAGGTGGCGGCTGTACACTTCACTCAAGTGTAGTGATTTTTGCTCTAAGTGATCGACAAGCTCAAAAATATCTAGAATGGCTGCTAATTTTATGTTAGTTTGGCCACCTTCTGCATTATCATAGGTTTCCTCTGGGAAGCCTTGTTTGACTATTTCCTTCACTTGCAGTTGGTTCTTAGCTTTTACCAAGACGATTCGTTCTTCAAAGATTTTATCGGGAATACTGCTTGGTGATGAGATGGATTCGAATAATAATTTTGCAGAATAAATCCTTTGCATACGTCATCCCACTTCTTTCGTGTCGATTTAAATAATTTCCAGTATGTGTATAACATGATAACATAGGAATGACATCTTGCAGGGAATTCATAACGATAAATAGATTCATTACGAGGAGGGATAGAGATGAAGAATGTGGTTGATAACAGAGGGGAAGTTCATGAAATTCTGTTAACCCTCATTACATGCTGCTCTCTCATCACGTTTAGAAGGGTTGCCAGATTAGAGAAGTATAAAAATAAGTTGAAAAGCCAATTTATACCTTACTGAGATTTGAACAGAAGAACACAAAAAAAGCCGGCTGAGCAGCCGGCTTTTCCTTATGAATCAGTATCCATATGCATGCCTGTATGTGCCTTTACTTGAATTTCCGTAAAGGTGTCTTCATCTGCTTTTTCAGACGAGAATATCGTGCCTAAGTATGCGGCAAGGAATCCGAGTGGAATCGAGATAATCCCAGGGTTCGACAGCGGGATGAGCGGCTCTCCTGTGAAGATGGCTGCTCCTGATGGGTCCCAGACGCTTGGGCTGAGCGAGACGATAATCAGTGCGCTCAGAAGGCCTGTTAAGCTTCCGGCGATGGCACCCGTAGAGTTAAATCGTTTCCAAAAAACAGTGAAGATAATCAAAGGTAAATTCGCACTCGCTGCGACTGCGAAGGCAAGAGACACAAGAAAAGCGACGTTTAAGGACTGGGCAAATAATGCAAGAATGATGGAGAGGATCGCCACGCCGATTGAAGCAAAGCGTGCTGCCTTCACCTGCTCCCGCTCACTCGCTTTTCCTTTGCGGATAATCTGACTATAAAAGTCATGGGCAAAAGCTGACGCGGCGGATAAAACAAGACCAGTCACCACTGCCAATATGGTCGCAAAGGCGATAGCGGAAACAAAGGCAAATAATAAATCTCCTCCAAGGGCTTGTGCCAGAAGAGGTGCGGCCATATTTCCGGCTGCATCTGCTGCTGTTATCGCTTCTGTTCCAACAAAGGCAGCAGCACCAAAGCCAAGGAAAACCGTCATTAAATAAAAAATCCCGATGATCCAAGTAGCAGAAAGAACCGATTTTCGCGCAGAAATCGCATCCTTTACTGTATAAAAACGAATCAAAATGTGCGGCAGACCTGCTGTCCCAAGCACTAAGGCGAGGTTAAGAGACAAGGTTTCTAAAGGCACATCATATTTATTTCCCGGGTGAAGAAACGATTCACCAAGCGGGGTTGCAGTTTTCATCTGTTCAAACATCTTTAGCAGACTAAAATCAAACTTTGCAAACACAAGCAGAGAAATAATGAGCGTCCCAAGCATGAGAAGCACAGCCTTGGTGATCTGTACCCAGCTGGTCGCAATCATGCCGCCAAACACGACATAAATGGTCATCAGGACACCCACGATCAGCACTGCGATCCAGTAATCAATGCCAAGAAGCAGCTTGATTAACGCACCTGCTCCAACAAGCTGTGCAATCATATAAAAAGTAGAGACTGTAATGGTATTAAAGGCGGCAACCCCTCGAATGGCAGGGCGCTTAAATCGTGCAGCGATCATGTCTGCCATCGTATATTTCCCTAGATTTCGTAGCGGTTCAGCCACAACGTAAAGAACGACAAGATACGCTACTAGAAAACCAATGCTATAGAAAAAGCCGTCAAATCCGTTTAACGCGATCATTCCAGCAATCCCTAAAAAGGATGCAGCAGACATATAGTCGCCAGCAATGGCAAGGCCGTTTTGAAACCCGGTCAAACCTCCGCCTGCTGTGTAAAAATCACTCGCATTGCTTGTTTTTTTCGCAGCAAAATATGTGATGACCAATGTGAGACCTACGATCGCTACGAACAAAATAAACGCGGTCATGCTCATTCGTCATCACCTCTTGATTCAGTTTTTAAAGCGCTTACATAATTGTCGAACTTAGCTGCTTTTTTTGCATAAAGTCCACATAAAACCCAGGTCATGACAAATTGTGTGAGGGCGAATAACCAAGCCCATGAGATCGCGCCAATTGCTGGCGTGTTCAAAAAGGTGAAGTAGGATGTAGCGACCGGAAGTGAAAAGTAAAAGAGAAAAAAGAAAATCGTCATCGGTACGATAAATCTGCGTTTTTCCTCAAGAAGTTTTCGAAAATCCTCTGAAGCGGCAACCTTCTTATAATGAACTTTTTTGTCTGCCATTGTTTCCTCCTTTGTACGAATTAGGGACAAGGTACTCCAATGCATATGAGACGATCTGGCTGTTTATGACAGTATATCATAAAAAAGGCACCCGAAAAGGGTGCTTTCTATCGATAATTTGCAAGAAATTGTTCTCTCGCTTTTTCATATGCTTCTGCGTCAAAATGATCTCCGCATTTATGAATACACCAAGGCTCTTCTTGTTTTGCAATTCCAACTTCATAGCCCTGCTGAGTGAATTCGAAGGACTGCGAGACATCATAAAAATGAAAGCCGTCAAAGAGGTCCTCACGCCATCTTACATCGTATTGTGTTGCCATGAATAGACCATCAATAGCCGAAGCTTTGATATAATCTTGCACTTCGGGCTGCTGACGGCCTTTTTCAAACGAAAGCAGCTGATAGGTGTCGTGGCGATATTCAATGACTTTTCCCCTGCAATCAGCACTCTCCCACCAAATTCCATTGTCAGGCACGCTTTCTGCTCCAATCACGCCAATCATGCCAAGTGATGGATTTTGTAAAAAAAGGGGGATGAGCTCAAGCAGCATATGCTGTTTGACAATCAAGGTATCCTGATGAAGGTAAATTTTAAACTGAGCTGGATGAGTGATGGCTTCATTGTAGGCAGAGGTCATACTTGATGCCTGTCTGATTGGTAAGACCTCCACATGGTATCCATGAGGAGCCGGAAGCGAAGCGAGCTGCCGGAAGCAAGCCTGAAACATCGATTCATCATTTACACATAAAACAAACAGGATGGTCGGATTACTCATGAAATGGAACCGCCTCGACCACATATTGATAGGCTGTAGCGGCCTCGTGAAAATCAGAACGAATGCCGTGTTTCATGAGTAATTCATGTAGGTCATTCAACACGCCTGCATAGGAAGGATGCTGTACGCGAATAGCCTCGAATTCGCGAATGCGAAAACCCGCTGAATGAAAGAGTGCATGTATTTCGTGAAGCGTGAAGAAGCGTAAATGGGTTTGATCCATTAACCCTGCATCTGTATAAGTAAATCTGCCTGCTAGTAATTCTAAAACCGTTGAAATGTGGCCGATATTTGGAATAGATGACAAGATGGCACCCTCTTTTTTAAGGAAGGGTTTCACCTTTTTTAAAACGGCCCAAGGGTCCAATAAGTGCTCGAGGACATCTCCGAAAATAATGCAGTCAAATTGTTCATGTTCATAAGGGAGAGCCATCTGTTCAATATTTCCGCAGAGAACATGATCCAGCTCTTGCTCAGCCTCTTTTGCTGCGTCCTCAAATGACTCAATGCCATAGATGGTTCGGCCCTTTTGTTTCAGGACTTTTCCAAGCTTGCCTGTGCCGCATCCGATATCCAATAAAGACGTCCATTCCGCGCGAATACGACTGACGATGACCGGGTTTACCCCATGATAATACTGATCCTTTTTTTGGTGATAATACGAAAGGGAATCTGAACTCACGCTCTACCCACCTTTCTGCTTTCTCGTTGTTTTCATGGTTAATATATGGGTGGGCAGCTTGGTTTTATAACGAGAGAAGGACAATTTTCATGAATGCAACTAAAAAGGGATCATATAGAGAACGGGAAGTGGACTGTCCTCCTAATATAGAAAGACAGAACCCCATTGAGTGAAGGGATTGGTATGGAGAGGTGTTCAATTATTGTAGCGTATCGTCATGAAAGGATTTTCAAAAGGTCAATTGACAGGTCAGAACTTTTAGCCAAAGCAGTCTGAAAGACAAAGGATAACGGCGTTGATTTACGGTTTGTTTATCATCTTCTGATCACCGTTGGATGTTAAAAAAGCTTGTATTTCTTCGATGCCTAGTCCAATTTTTTTCGCTTCCTGAATCAAATAAACCCACTCTTCGTCAACTCTTCTTTTCACTTGCGTATCCATAATATCCTCCAGTTCAATAAGACATATTCACTGCAACCAATGACTTGAACAAACCGTCTAGTAACTGTACGTGTGGTTGAAAACAGCACAAAATAAATTTTGTCGAAAAATGATGACATTTAACCTATTTTGTAAAATCTATCACCTACCACGTCCCTAAAAAAATGACTAAAAAACCCATAAATATTGAAATCTTACTTCTAATAATAAACAATTGTTATGTCAGTTGAAAGATTATAAATTAAAATAATGAAAAAGACCTAAAACATTTGACTCATATAAACCAATTGTATTGACATTTGCCATCGAGTAGAACAAATTTCATCTTTGCAGGACGTACATATTGTTCGTTTGGGAAGTTCTTCTTAAGATGGTATTCTAAAAGAAACAGAAACCACCAAGAAGGAATGAAGAAAGACATGTATAGCCTTTTTCAAAAGTATCGAGAAGTTGTCATGTATCTTGTGATGGGTGTGTGTACAACCATTGTCAATATCGTCAGCTTCTATTTATTCGTTGAGATGTTTTCCATGGATTACAAAACAGCTACGGTTGTTTCATGGGTATTTGCTGTTCTCTTTGCTTATATCACCAATAAGAAGTATGTCTTCAAGCAAAAGGCTCGTGACACAAAAAGCCTCATGCGTGAGCTTTCTTCATTTTTTAGTGTTCGTCTCATGTCTCTAGGTGTAGATCTGGGGCTGATGATTTTATTTGTGAGCCAAATGGCGCTCAATGAAACCGTCGCAAAAATTCTCGTCAACTTTGTGATTGTGGTGGTCAATTATGTCGCCAGTAAATGGTTCGTCTTCAAGAAAACAAAAGAAGATGCGATTTAACACATAAAAAAAGATAGGTGATGTGAAATGAGCAGCAGGTCAGACGACTTATATGATGCCATATATCAACAAACAGAAAAGCAGCATGAACAAGTGCTGAGGCTAGTCAAAGAAATGACCGCACATCCTGAAGCGTTTTCGGAACAAGAAAAGGAAAAGATCAACCGAATGGACATTGCGCTTCAAACGGCAACGGACATTTTAGAAAACTTAATGACCCCTGATACGCAAATGACCATTGTTTTAAGACAAGGGAGAATTCATGTTGACCTGTCAAAAGCGTAAAAGAAGCAGCCAATGATAAAGCGGCTGCTTTTTATTATGCATCGCTTGTTTCCCGCATTTGCTTTGGAGACATGCCAATTTTCTTTCGAAAGACTTTATTCAAGTAATTCGCATTTCGGTAGCCGCACTGTATGGCAATTTCTTCAATCGAGTATTTCGTTGTTTTTAGTAATGTTTCCGCCTTCTCTAACCGGATATTGGTTAAGTAGTGAATAGGTGTGAAGCCAGTGGCCTTTTTGAATTCCCTCGTAAAATGACTTTTGGATAAACGTGCCGCAGCTGCCATATCGTCTGGGCCAATTTCCTCGTGAAAATGATGGCTGGCAAACAAGGCCGCTTGAACGATGGGCTCAGGCCATTTCTCCATTTGTCCCTCAAGCTTTGGCAAATATGAATACAGTTCCATGACAAATTGATAAGCAAGGCTAGACCCCTCAAATGGATTGGTAATCCGTCTTTCACTGGCTTCATCATAAATTTTCTTCAGCAGGCGGATCGGTTTGGAATTAGGATGAAAACGCATGACCTGCTTTCCTTGATCTATAAATTGGTCAAAGCAAAGATCGCAGGCGTCCCCATAAAGCGTCAAATAGAGAAATTCCCAATGCTCACTGTCTTCTGGAAAATAATATTGATAGGCACTTGGGCTTTTCACAAGAAAGGCCTGCCCTGGCAAGACTTTGAACCGCTTCTGTCCGATTTCAATCATGCCGTGTCCAGACAGTGTGAGCTGAAAGATGCACTTGCCCTGATCCTTCCGCTCCACGCCATTCCAGCTGTATAACGAAGATGATTGAACCTCCCAGCCAACAGACCATATTTGTGCCGGCAATGTAACATCAGAATGGTGAAAACGAAATGCAAATGCTTCCTTCTTCAAATTGGAAAACCTCCTTCACAGCAAAAAACAACCTTTTTCTATTTTGAATCATGGTACACCTCATATCACATCGTACCATTCACAGCAAAAAAAGGGTATTTTTTAACGATTTTTTTACCATTGAACTTACGCAGTTCAGGCAACTAAAATAAGAGTATCAGAAGAGAAAAGGGGAATGGATATGATCGATATGTTACGCACGGCATTTCACCAGCAATTTGGGGATAGAGAAGAAGAACTTCGCTATTTTTTTGCCCCGGGAAGAGTGAACCTGATTGGTGAACATACAGATTACAATGGAGGTCATGTATTCCCTTGTGCGCTCACTCTCGGTACATATGCAGCATGTGCCAAGCGGTCAGATGGCCGCGTGAGAATGTATTCCTTGAACTTTGATGGCGATGGTGTGAAAGAATTCGACCTTTTTGAAATCGCTTACTTGGAGTCAGACGGCTGGGCAAATTATCCGAAGGGCGTGTTCCATCAGTTTATCGAAGCAGGAATGAAGATAGAAGAAGGCTTTGACATAGTATACGGCGGCAATATTCCCAATGGTGCAGGCTTGTCTTCCTCTGCCTCCATCGAGCTTGTCACCGCTGTCTTTATCAATGAATGGCATTCATTCGGCGTTTCAAATGCCCGTCTTGCCCTCCTTTCGCAGCGTGCAGAAAATGAATTTATTGGCGTCAATTGCGGCATTATGGATCAGTTTTCAATCGCTCTTGGAAAAGAAGATCACGCCATCTTGCTCAATTGCGATACCCTTGATTTTGAATACAGTCCGTTTCGGCAAGAGGGGCTGGCGCTTGTCATTGCCAATACAAACAAAAAGCGGACACTGGCAGACTCCAAATACAATGAACGCCGGTCAGAGTGTCAATCAGCCTTAAACGATTTGCGAAAAGAAATCGATCTTGTCCACTTATGTGAGCTCACGGCTGATGAATTTGCCGAGCATGCCCACTTGATTCAGGATGAAACATGCCGCAAACGTGCAAGGCACGTGGTGACAGAAAACGACCGAACCATAAAAGCAGTCAAATTTCTGAAAGATGATAAAATGGAAGAAATAGGTGCGCTTATGAAGGCATCTCATCTCTCTTTAAAGAATGATTATGAAGTGACTGGATTTGAACTGGATACTCTGGCAGAAGCCGCTTGGCTCCATCCTGGAACGATTGGCTCCCGTATGACGGGCGCGGGTTTTGGCGGTTGCACGATCAGTATTGTGAAAGAGGAGCAGCTGGCATCATTTATAGAAGAAACGGGTGCGATTTATCAAGAGAAGACAGGTATTGAAGCCTCTTTTTACACAGCTGGAATTGGAGGCGGCGCAAGAGAACTCACGAAGGAGGAAGTGTAATGACGATTTTAGTGTGCGGGGGAGCAGGGTACATTGGCAGTCATGCTGTAGCGGCTCTTTTAGCGAAAGGTGAACAAGTAGTAGTAGTAGATAATTTGCAGACAGGCCACAAAGAAGCTGTTTTGGAGGGAGCTGTTTTAGAAGAGGGAGATTTACGAGATCAAGATTTTTTAAGACAGGTTTTCAAAACGCATCAAATAGAAGCGGTTATGCACTTTGCCGCAGATTCACTTGTAGGTGAGAGTGTAACAAACCCGCTAAAGTACTATGACAACAACGTTGGGGGAGCAACAGCTTTACTTCAGGTGATGAATGAATTTGATGTGAAACACATCGTTTTCTCTTCAACCGCAGCTGCGTATGGTGAACCAAAGCGTGTGCCGATCGTTGAAACGGATGAGACGAACCCAACCAATCCTTATGGAGAAACAAAACTTGCGATTGAAAAAATGCTGAAGTGGTCTGAGCAGGCATATGGAATGAAATACGTCGTGCTTCGCTACTTTAATGTAGCTGGTGCTCATACAGAAGGACTTGTCGGAGAGGATCATCAGCCTGAGACACACCTCATTCCGATCATTCTGCAAGTGGCTTTAGGAAAACGAGATCAGATCATGATTTACGGTGATGATTATGAGACAGAGGACGGCACGTGTATTAGAGATTACATTCATGTCATGGATTTAGTAGAGGCGCACATCTTAGCAGTTGATCGTCTGCGTGCTGGAAAAGGAAGTGCAACATATAACTTAGGGAATGGCACAGGTTTCTCCGTGAAGCAGGTAGTAGATGCTGTAAGAAACGTCACGGGGCATGCGATTCCAGCACAGGTGGCTAACAGACGCGCGGGAGATCCAGCAAAGCTGATTGCTTCTTCTGAAAAAGCGCTGCAAGAATTAGGGTGGACACCTCAATATGCTGACCTTCACACCATTATTCAAAGTGCGTGGGATTGGTTTCAGAAGCATCCAGACGGTTACCAGAGTAAATAACGCGTAACAGGCAGGCAAGAGAGGGGACAGAGAGAATGGCGGTAGATATTTTTGAAAAACTGGAACAGCTGATTCAATACGGAGTTAATCAAGAGCTGATTACACCACTAGATATCGATTATACGAGAAATCGGCTGCTTGAGGTGCTTGGGCTGGATGAAGCTGAGGCAAGAACAGTCTCAGGGGATGCGGAACTTGAAGACATCTTAATGCCAATACTGGATTGGGCAGTAGAGACTGGCAATATCCCTGAGGGGACGGATACGTATCGCGATTTACTAGATGCGAAAATCATGGGATGCTTGGTGGCGCCTCCAAGTGTCATCTACGCGAAGTTTGAAGAGAAACGCCAGCATGAAGGGCCAGAGGCGGCTACAAGCTGGTTCTATGAAATGCAGCAGCACGCACACTATATTCATACTGGCAGAATCGCCAAAAATGTGCAGTGGTTTACACCAACAGATGATGGCGAGCTGGAGATCACAATTAATCTATCGAAGCCGGAAAAGGACCCAAAAGCAATCGCTGAAGCCAAAAAACTTAGTCAAAAGCAATATCCTCTTTGTCTGCTTTGTAAAGAAAACGTTGGGTTTGGGGGACGGATCAACCATCCAGCGAGACAGAATCACCGGATTATTCCTGTGACACTCACAGATGAATCTTGGTTTCTACAATTTTCACCTTATGTGTACTACAACGAGCACTGCATTGTGTTCAAAGGCGAACATGAGCCGATGAGTATCACCAAAAAGACCTTTGAACGATTGCTTTCTTTCATATATATATACCCGCATTATTTCATCGGATCGAACGCTGACCTTCCGATTGTCGGGGGCAGTATATTAAGTCATGACCATTTTCAGGGCGGTGCGCATGAATTTCCGATGGCGAAAGCGAAGCTTGAAGATGTTTTTACTCTGAGTGCCTTTCCGAATGTGAGGGCCGGGATTGTGAAATGGCCGATGTCTGTGATCCGCCTTCGAAGCAGCGATAGGCAGACGCTTGCAGACGCCGCTGACTTTATCTTAAACGAGTGGAAAATGTATTCAGATGAAGAAGTGGAGCTGCTAGCTCATACAGGAGAGACGCCGCATAATACCATTACACCAATTGCACGCCGACATGGAGATGACTATGAATTAGATCTAGTGCTGCGTAATAATCGTACAAACAAGCAGCACCCGGACGGAATTTTCCATCCGCACGAAGAAGTCCATCATATTAAAAAAGAGAATATCGGATTAATTGAAGTGATGGGTCTTGCAGTTCTTCCTGGTAGATTAGCAGAGGAATTAAGCCAATTAAAAGAAGCGCTGTTATCCCCAAACCCCCTTGAAGAAATCAAAGCCCGTCCTACTATCACGAAACACGAAGCATGGGCAAAGCGTCTGCTTGAAGAGAACACCTTTACAGAGGAGAATACAGAAGCCATTTTACAAAAAGAAGTCGGCATCATTTTTTCTCGAATTCTCTCACAGGCGGGTGTGTTTAAAAGAACCAAGCAAGGGAAAACAGCTTTTAAACGTTTCATTCATACACTCATATAGGCAGGTGATTAGATGATTGAACAAGTAAGAACAATAATGGAAGAAAAACAGCTCGACGGTGTCTTAATTCAAAAGCGAAATAACTTCTCCTGGCTGACAGGAGGAAGAAGAAATCATATCGTGTTAAATACACCAGAGGGCGTGTGCAAGCTGCTTGTGTTAAAAGACGACATCGTCCTCATTGTGAATCAAATGGAAGAAAAGCGGATCATTGAAGAAGAGATGGCGTATATCGATCACCCATTTCAAGTGGTGACGATGGATTGGTTTGAGGATGATACGGCACACATTCAAACACTCACAAAAGACAAACGAATCGGATCAGACATTCAAATGGATGGATTCGAATCGGTTGAGCCGGATTTGTCGCAAGTTCGATCCATTCTTTCTGCATCACAGCTCCGCCAGTATGAAACGCTTTGTCATGAAACAGCGGTCATTGTAGAGAGTGTCTGTAAAGAAATCGTTCCAGGACAGACGGAGTACGAAATCGCTTCGCTTGCGGCTCAAAAAGCGATCGCGCAGGGAATGACGATTGAAGTGCTGCTTGTAGCAACAGATGACCGGATTCATCAATACCGTCATCCAATTCCAACAGACAAAAAACTTCAAAAGCATGCGCTTGTTGTCCTTTGCGCTGAACGGCATGGACTCGTGGCCAATGTCACAAGGTCTGTTTACTTCGGTCAGCTTCCACAGGAGCTTGAAGAGAACAAAGAGCGGCTGGCACGAATTGACACGGTCATGAATGCCGCTACGCGCCCCGGTAAGACTTTGGGAGACGTGATGAAAGCAGGTATCGCTCAGTATGAAAAAGAAGGCTTCCCTGATAGCTGGAAAAAGCTTCATCAAGGAGGAAAAACGGGCTTTGTATCTAGAGAAATTATAGCAGTTCCTTCATCTAAGGAAGAAATTCAGCTGCAGCAAGTGTTTACATGGAACCCTTCATTGCCTGGATTGAAATCAGAGGATACGATGGTCGTAGAGAAAGAGGGGAACCGCTTTTTAACCTATACAGGCAAGTGGACATACATTGACGTTGAACATGAAGGGGACATCTATAGGCGCCCTGATATTTTAGTAAGAGATGAATAATTGCAGAATGCCGGCGCTAAGCCGGTTTTTTGCTGGAAGTCATTAAGTGGGATTCCACATATTCAACATGATTACCAATTCTTACAGCGTATAGTCAGAGGATCGATACTTTCTTTTCTTATCAACTTGCGTTAAAATAAGTAAGGTTTTTGTTAAATGTGGGGATACCTATTTTGAAATTGTTTACCTAGATAAAATTTCATTAAGTTAAATTGAAATTTGACCAAACTTTTTTATTGTGGTAAACCTAAATTTGACAAAGTTCTTGATTGTTTGTCCTTTGCCTTCAACTCTCAACTTTTCAAAATCCTAGAAATTTATTGTGTGTGCAATAATATAAATTTATGTCGAATTTATGACATTTTAAAAGAAATCTGTTGAAAAATAAATGAACTTTTGAAAAAAGGGAAGCTAACTCTAACAGATTTTGATAGCATTACAAAGGGAAGAAAAGTTTTCGAAGGCAGATGGCTTTTCACAATTATTCAGCAATTTATACATTATCTAAGGAAGGATGGTGATCTTCTTGTTCAGAGCCATTAAACCTATGCTTTTATTAGCGATGCTCGTGAGTGTTTTTGTATTAGGAGGTTGCAGCAATATCGCTGTTTTAGATCCTAAAGGACCAGTCGCAGCACAACAAAAAGACTTAATCCTTTTATCCATCGGATTTATGCTCTTTATCGTTGGTGCGGTATTTGTAATGTTTACTATCATTTTGGTTAAATACCGTGAGCGTAAGGACGTTGGAAACGCCTCTTATAACCCAGAACTACACGGGAACACGCTTCTAGAAGTTGTCTGGACAGTGATCCCAATATTAATCGTTGCTGCCCTTTCAGTTCCAACTGTAAAAACAATTTACTCTTTGGAAGAGGCACCTCAAGCAACAAGCCATAAAGATCCTCTTGTCGTTTATGCGACAGCTGTTGATTGGAAATGGATCTTTAGCTATCCAGAGGAAAATATTGAGACAGTGAACTACTTAAACATTCCAAAAGATCAGCCGGTTTTATTCAAAATCACTTCCGCTGATACAATGGCATCACTATGGATTCCTCAGCTAGGCGGGGAGAAGTATGCGATGGCTGGAATGGAGATGGAACAATACCTTCAAGCTGATCAAGTTGGCACATATCAAGGAAGAAATGCCAACTTCACAGGCGAGGGCTTTGCTCAGCAAAAATTCAAAGTCAATGCGATGACGCAGTCTGACTATGATAAATGGGTAAATAAAACAAAGAAAGAAGCACCGAAGTTAACGAAGAAAACGTATGACTACTTGATGCTTCCTGATGCTGCAGATGTGCAGACATTCTCATCAACACATTTATCCTTTGCGAAGCACGGAGAGGATTCTGAATATGCACTCCAAGCACGCAAACGTTTAGGTTACCAAGCAGTTTCTCCGCATTCCAAGACAGATCCTTTCGAGAATGTGAAGAACTATAAAAGAAAATTAGAAACAGAATAAACTGACTAAGGAAAGGAGGAGGCCGTTATGCATTTAAAATGGGATGAGTTTTTTGTAACTGGAGACCCATTAATTCTTGGTGCGCAAATTTCTATCGCTCTTACCTCCATTGCCATCGTGTTTGTTTTAACCTACTTTAAAAAGTGGAAATGGCTCTGGAAAGAATGGCTGACATCAGTTGATCATAAAAAGCTTGGTATCATGTATATCCTTGCTGCTGTGATTATGTTCTTCCGCGGTGGGGTAGACGGACTGATGATGCGCGCGCAGCTGGCGCTTCCTAATAATACGTTTTTAGATTCAAACCACTATAATGAAATCTTTACAACGCATGGTACGATCATGATTCTATTCATGGCGATGCCATTTTTAATTGGTTTAATCAACGTCGTTGTTCCTCTTCAAATTGGTGCACGTGACGTTGCATTCCCTTATTTGAACAACCTTAGCTTCTGGACATTCATGGTCGGAGCAATGCTGTTCAACATTTCCTTCGTTATTGGAGGATCACCAAGTGCAGGCTGGACGAGTTACATGCCGCTCGCCGGAAATGATTTCTCACCAGGACCTGGACAGAACTACTACTTGCTCGGGCTCCAAATTGCAGGTATTGGTACACTTATGACAGGTATTAACTTCATGGTGACCATCTTAAAAATGCGTACAAAAGGTATGACACTTATGCGTATGCCAATGTTTACATGGACAACATTGATTACGTCTGTCATCATCGTTTTTGCATTCCCTGTACTAACAGTTGCTTTAGCACTTATGACATTTGATCGTTTATTCGGTTCTGCATTCTTTACACTCGAAGCAGGCGGTATGCCGATGCTTTGGGCGAACCTATTCTGGATTTGGGGACATCCTGAGGTATATATTGTTATCCTGCCGGCTTTCGGTATTTTCTCAGAAATTTTTGCGACGTTCTCAAGAAAGCAGTTGTTTGGTTACAAAGCGATGGTTGTCTCGATTGTGGCAATCTCTGTTCTTAGTTTCCTTGTGTGGGTTCACCACTTCTTTACAATGGGGAACAGTGCAGCGGTTAACTCATTCTTCTCGATTACAACAATGGCGATTTCTGTACCAACAGGTGTGAAAATCTTTAACTGGCTCTTTACGATGTATCGAGGCCGTATCAGCTTTACATCACCAATGCTTTGGGCACTTGGTTTCATCCCGAACTTCGTAATCGGTGGTGTAACTGGGGTTATGCTTGCGATGGCAGCTGCGGATTACCAGTACCATAACACGTACTTCCTTGTATCCCACTTCCACTATGTATTAATCGCAGGTACTGTATTTGCTTGTTTTGCTGGTCTTGTTTTCTGGTATCCAAAAATGTTTGGTTACAAGTTAAACGAAAGAATCGGCAAATGGTTCTTCTGGGTATTCATGATCGGATTTAACATCTGTTTCTTCCCGCAGTACTTCTTAGGACTGCAAGGAATGCCAAGACGTATTTATACGTATGGACCAGAAGATGGCTGGACTGCACTAAACTTTATTTCAACAATTGGTGCATTTATGATGGGTATCGGATTCATCATCCTTTGCTACAACATTTACTACAGCTGGAGACACGCAAAACGTGAAGTGTCTGGAGACAGCTGGGGAGAAGGGCGTACACTTGACTGGGCGACATCTTCTGCAATTCCGCCGCATTATAACTTTGCAGCACTTCCAGAAGTGACAACACCAGATGCATTCCATCATTGGAAGCAAAACAATGTAGACGTTCATCCTGAAAAAGAATTTAAGAAAATTCACATGCCGCACAATTCAGGCAGACCGTTGATCATGTCTGCATTCTTTGGACTTGGTGCATTCGGTCTTGTATTTGAATGGTACTGGATTGGCGTTATTGGCTTAATCGGTGTATTCGCAACGATGATTTTACGTTCATTCGAATATGACGATGGCTACTATATTCCTGTTGAAGAAGTAATCGAAACAGAGAAAAAGAATAAGGAGGCGCAGAAGTAATGGGACATAATGATAGCAGCTATGCAAATGCACCGCTTGAATATCGCTCTGAAACCGGACGTTTAAACATCCTTGGTTTCTGGATATTCCTTGGCGCGGAAATCGTGTTATTCTCAACACTTTTTGCGACCTACTTTGTTCTACATGGCAGAACAGCTGGTGGCGTTTTACCAGCTGAGCTGTTTGATATGAAACTTGTATTGATCATGACATTCCTGCTATTGGTTAGTTCATTTACATGTGGGATTGCCGTTCATGAAATGCGCCGTGGAAGTACAAAAGGGGTTGTCATCTGGACGATTCTCACACTGCTTCTAGGTGCAGGCTTCGTTGGATTTGAGATTTTTGAGTTCTTCCATTATGTACATGAGGGTGCGAGCATCCATACAAGTGCGTACTGGTCTGCATTCTTTGTACTCTTAGGAACTCACGGACTACACGTATCGATCGGTATCTTCTGGATTACCGGAATCTTGTTCCAAATTAAAAAACGTGGATTAACTCCACAAACAGCAGCGAAGATTTTCATCTCAAGTCTATACTGGCATTTCCTTGATGTTGTATGGATTTTCATCTTCACAGCTGTTTACTTGATCGGATTAGGGGGGCTTTTGTGATATGGCTGGAAAAACACATTCCTCAGCAGAGCACGAACACTTCCCTTGGAAACACGTAGTTGGCTTCATTCTATCCATTGTGCTGACAATTTTAGCATTCTGGATTGCCATTGGAGCTGAAATTGGCAGTTCCGCAAAACTATGGATTATCTTTGGTTTTGCGTTCATTCAAGCATTCTTGCAGCTGTTCATGTTTATGCACATGACAGAGAGCGAGAACGGAACTGTTCAAGTCGGAAATACTTTGTTTGGTCTGTTCTGTGCGATTATCTTCGTTATCGGATCTGTTTGGATCTTTGCGGCTCACTACAGCCACGGAGAGAACAGTAAAGACGGTTATTCACCGTCTGCACCAAAGCAGTCTGAGCATTCAGAGAAATAATAAAAAAACCACTCATCTCTTAAAGGTGAGTGGTTTTTATCATAATGGTGATAACGCTTCCAATAGTTGGGCGATATCTATCTGCTGCTGAATCTTTTGCGAATGAATGGAAGTCCGTAGATGAGGAACGCTGCAATGTGAGCCAAAATCACGTTAATGGCAAAGAATGCGATCATGAAGGTATGTCCTGCTGGAGATAAACTGCTTGTCATGTAAAGACCGAAGAAAATCCACATAATCATAATGGGTGGAATAGATGCTAATGCAATCTTTCTGTTTTCCAGCCATAAAAACAGGGGTGTAGCCGTTGCAATACATAGGTACGCAAAGAACATATCCATCGTATCCAACTCCTTTGTAAGTTGATGTTCAAATCAAATGAGAGGTCAGGATGCAATTGTGTCTGTTTTTAGGAGATATTGTGAACATTTTGTTACAGGTATTATACCACAATTGACTTTGAAGTAAACGTAATAATTGGAAAATGGGCCTTATTCCATACAAAATGGTTTTATTCCTCATTCCTCAGTGCAGCTATCTCATCTGATGTTTACTTGTCATATCGCCACATAGGTCATTGAATTTTCCCCTTAAAATCTGTAAAATAAACTTTTTAAAGGACTTGAGATCGGTTGAATGAAAAGTGTATAGAGGAATTTTTTCCTATTGTTAGGATGAAAAGTATTTCATTTTTTGAAAATTGAATGGAACCTTTCGGATGTATCTTCCGTCATATTTAAGGTGAGTTGATTTTGTGAAAATTTCAATCTAATATAAATAAGGGCTTTTATGTTTTGTAATAAGGGTGGTTAGTTCATGAACAAGCAGAATACATCTCCTTACTATCAAGGAGATTTGATTTTTATATTTTTAGCCTTCTTTGCCATCAGTGTCATTGCGATTTATGCTGCGGGTCAATTTGGGCAGTATGGATCTAATGCATGGACGAGGCAGATCATATACTATATGGTCGGAGTTATATGTATTGTTGCTATTAATTATTTTGACTTAGAGCAATTAGAGAAACTGAGCTTATATATATTTATAGGCGGCATTATGCTGTTAATTCTTCTTAAAGTCGCTCCTGCACAAATCGGGGGTCATGATTTTGCTCCAATCAAAAATGGTGCAAAAAGCTGGTTTGTGTTGCCAGGAATAGGGACATTTCAGCCTTCAGAGTTCATGAAAATTGGTTTGATTATGATGCTCGCATCTGTCATTGGAAAGTCTACACCTAGAGGAAAGCGTACATTAGAGGATGATATTTTCCTTCTATTAAAAATTGCCGGGGTGGCGGCTGTACCAGTTGGACTGATCTTCTTGCAGGATGCAGGGACTGCGGCTGTTTGTATGTTTATTGTTGTGGTGATGGTATTTTTATCAGGGGTCAATTGGAAACTGATCTCTCTCATTGGCTCAGTGGTTGTACTTTTAGTTGCCTCTGTTTTAGCCGTGATTATCTTATTCCCTGATTTTGCGAAAACAATAGGCATTCAGCAGTACCAGATCAACCGGATTACCGCTTGGCTGCCTGATAGTTCTTCGACAGCCAACCAAGCACAGACGCAGGATGCATCTGGATCTGATAAATATCAAGTAGAGCAGGCGATTATGGCCATTGGTGCAGGGCAGATTTTTGGAAATGGTATTAAAAACTTAAAGGTCTATGTCCCAGAAGCACAAACGGATATGATTTTCTCCATTATAGGTGAAGCCTTTGGCTTTATCGGCTGTGCGTTTGTCGTGATCATGTACTTCTTCTTGATCTACCGGCTTGTCGTACTGATTGACCGAATACATCCTTATAGCCGATTTGCGTCATTCTTCTGCGTCGGATATACAGCCTTGATTGTGATCCATACGTTCCAGAACATTGGAATGAATATAGGCGTGATGCCTGTAACAGGGATTCCGCTCTTATTTATCAGCTTTGGAGGAAGCTCTGTCTTGTCCGTTCTCATTGGATTCGGGATCGCCTATAACGCAAGCGTTCAATTGACGAAATATCAAAGTTATTTATTTAAATAAAACGGGTAAGGGCAGTCTAAGTATAGGCTGTCTTTTTTTATTGCGAGTTTTAATTTTTGAAAAGCCCTATGTCTTTGTTTTATGATAGAAGAAGTCAAGGAGGTCTTCGAGTTGAACAAAACGATAGAAACCATATTAAATCATCGATCCATTCGTTCGTTTACAGACGAGCGTTTGACAGAAGAAGAGGTGCTGACACTGATCAAAAGTGCACAGGCTGCTTCAACATCAAGCTACGTACAGGCGTATAGTATTATTGGTGTAACAGATCAGGAGAAGAAGGCCAAGCTTGCTGAACTGGCTGGGAGTCAGCCTTACGTTGAGAAGAATGGGCATTTCTTTGTCTTCTGTGCAGACTTGAAACGCCATGATCATATTGCAAAAAAAGCAGGGAAGAATCATCAGGAGGCGCTTGAGAATACAGAAGCCTTTCTCATTAGCGTCATTGATGCGGCATTGGCTGCACAAAATGTCAGTGTTGCTGCAGAATCAATGGGACTTGGAATCTGCTATATTGGGGGACTGCGTAACCAGCTGAGAGAAGTCTCTGAAGTGCTTGAAACACCATCTTATGTGCTGCCGTTATTCGGTCTGGCTGTTGGCCATCCAGCTAATCAGTCGTCTCAAAAGGAACGGCTGCCAGTTGAACTCATATATCATGAAAATTCATATCAGCAAGATGAAGCGCATGTGGATCGTTATTTAAAAGAATACGACGATCGTATTTCCGCATATTATGAAGCAAGAACAAACGGCGAGAGAAAAGATACTTGGTCTGAGCAGATGCTGCGAGGCTTTAGCCAGCCAAAGCGTGCCTTCCTTGGAGAATTTGTGAAAGAGAAGGGCTTTAATCGAAAATAAATAAGACATCCCCTTTCGCTTGAGAGAGGGGGATTTCTGTAAGAGGTGCAGCATGATGAAATTAAGTATACTGGATCAATCTCCTTTGATAGGAGGTGCTACGCCTGCTGAGGCTTTGAAGCAGACGGTTGAACTGGCGAAGCAGGCGGAAAAGTGGGGTTATCACCGTTTTTGGGTATCAGAGCATCATTTTTCAAATCGGCTTGCAGGATCAAGTCCAGAGGTGCTTCTCGGCCATTTATCAGCCGTTACGTCGCATATACGCATTGGCTCGGGCGGCGTCATGCTTCCCCACTATAGCGCCTATAAAGTAGCAGAGAACTTCAGGGTTCTCGAAGCGCTGGCTCCTGGCAGAATTGATCTTGGGATTGGACGTGCCCCTGGTGGTATGCCCATTTCATCTATTGCCCTTCATCATGGGGAGCGAAAGCGTTTAGGTGATCAATATCCTGAGCAAGTAGAAGAGTTGAAGGTGTATTTACACGATCTAGCGGATGAATTTTACCCGCTGCCTCATTTGACTGCTTCTCCGAAGGTCGAGACCGCGCCAGAAGTTTGGATGCTCGGTTCCTCTGGAGGGAGTGCAAGGCTTGCGGCGAAAGCAGGTGCAGGCTACACGTTTGCTCTTTTTATTAATGGTGAAGGCGGAGAAGATTCTGTAGAGCAATATATCAATCGGTTTGAACCTTCAGTATTCGGTGATAAGCCGCGTGTCAGTCTGGCAGTCTTTGTTTTATGTGCTGAAACAGAGGAGCAGGCAGAAAAACTGGCTGTCAGCTTAGATTTATCTTTACTTGCCAATGAACAGGGGCTGAAGCTTGAGGGTTTTCCTTCATTTGAAGAGGCACAGGCGTATTCTTACAGTCCATATGAACAAAAACGAGTGGCTGCCAATCGTCAAAGGATGGTTGTTGGAACACCAGCATCTGTGAAAAAGCAGCTGACCACTCTCGCCAAGGCTTATCGGACAGATGAATTGATTGCTGTGACCATCACACATCACATGCAAGACCGGCTCACATCGTATCGTTTATTAAAAGAAGCCTTTGATGCATAACGTATGTATATTTATCGTCCACGCAGCCAGTAAAAGGGGAAAAGCAGCATCAGAGTGAGGAAGAAGGCGGCTGACACCAGCAGGCTGAGCGGGTAGATACAGGAAGCATAAACAGTCAGCTCGCATGCTTGATGAAAAGGACGAGGCTGCTTCGTATGTAAAAAAGTTAGTAAATAAACCAAGGTGATCGTCAGAAAAAAAGCAGTAAAAAAAGAAAAGATCCATAGCCATATCAACATGAGTTTCTCTTTCCTCCATATATGATCGAAAAGCCTTGATGAGCTTATCCGCTCATACAAGGCTTTTCTTGTGATTCACATTTATTCAGGGTAAATTTCGAAAGGTTCCTTCGTTTGTACGGTATCTGATTTTCCTTTCAAACTTGCATACGCAAGCATTGTATACTCACCAGCTTCAAGCTTCTGGCCTTGATTGATCGTACCATTCCATTTTACGCGATGCTCTCCTTTATCAACATGTTGATAAACACCAGCTTCACCTAAATACTCTCCATCTGTCGAGTAGACAAGGAATGCAAGGTTCTCAGCACCGCCAGGCAGGTAGCTGCTGATGACATAGCTTCCAGCACGGTTGTCAGGCTCTACGGAAACAGAAGTGACGCGCGGATAATCTGGCTCTTTCACAATCAATAAAGTAGGGATTTCCGTGACCTTTCTGCCATTTTCGCGAATGGTTATGCTGCCTTGGTACGTCCCTTTTTTGGTTTTTCCGTAATTCACCTGCACTGCGGAAGTAAAGGATCCAGTGGAATTCCCTTTGACGGTGATTTTTTTCGTTCCGTTTGTACTAATGCCGCTGCCATTGAATTTGTAATCAATGGTATACGTTTTCGGTGCTTTTGAAAGGTTTTCTACCTTGAATTTCTTCGTTTTGATTTGAACGCCTTTTTCCTTTAAGAAAGTGCCGTAAGAATAGCTCGCATCAGAAACGATAGAAGACGCTTGAAGTGATTCCATGATTCGAACGCTGCCTGTTCCTTGTGTGTTATGAGGGAATGGGCTGCCATTTGCGTCAAACAGTTTTTCTGCTGTATTCATCAGTAATGCTTTGATTTGTCCAGTTGAGTACGATGGTTTTGCTTGTTTGATGATCGCTGCAACTCCTGCCACATGTGGAGATGCCATACTTGTTCCTTGCTTAGAACCGTATCCGTAAGGCTGAGAAGGATCATGCGTTGGGATCGTACTCACAATGCTGACGCCGGGTGCTGATAGATCAGGCTTAATCATCCACGTATCCACAACAGGTCCGCGGGACGAGAAGTCAGCGACTTGCTCACTAAGTTCTTTGACAAATTGAATGGAGAAAGCCGTTGTATTGTTTCCAGCCTCAATGGCTTTCACAAGCGCTGTTCCTTCAGCTTTTGACAGCTTAATTGTAGGAAGTGCGAGACCTGGTACATCGACTGGGATTTCTCCATCGGTATTGTTATACATCACAACGCCGATTGCACCAGCTGCTTTTGCATTGTCGACTTTATCCACAAAAGCAATGGCACCACGTTCAATCACGGCCACCTTTCCTTTAACATCGATGTCTTCAAAGGCCTTTTCGTCACCGATTCCAGCTTGGACGAGTGTGACTTGTTTTTGGTCAAGCGCTTTTAAATCACTCTCTTGGTAGTAGCCCATGACTTTTGCAGTGGAATAGTTCGGGAATTTCACATTGTAAAGGCTGTACGGAAGCTGAGTTGCTCCGACAGAAATGGCATCTCTTGATGTGCCAGGTGAACCGACTGTCCAGTTGTTCGGACCGCTGTTTCCATTGGATGTAACAGCGACAACGTCTTCAGACATGGCCCAATCGAGAGCGATGCTCGTTGCATAATCAGGGTTATTGACACTGTTTCCAAGAGAGAGGTTCATGACATCTGCTCCGTCAGTAACCGCCCGGTCGATGCCTGCAAGAACGTTCTCAGTTGTTCCAGATCCACCTGGTCCAAGTACACGGTATGCAAGAAGTGTGGCATCCTTTGCGACACCTTTAATTTGTCCATTTGCCGCGATCGTTCCTGCGACGTGTGTGCCGTGATCTGTGGATTCACCTCTAGGATCTCCTTTAGGTGTCTCTTGCGGAGAATAATCATTATCAACAAAATCATAGCCTTTGTATAAACCGAAGTTTCCTTTTAAATCAGGGTGGGTATAGTCTACTCCAGTATCAATGACTGCGACTTTGACCCCTTTTCCAGAATAGCCGGCATCCCATGCTTTTGGTGCACCGATAAATGGAGCGCTCTTATCCATAAGCGGGGAGACATCTTCGTTTGGAAGCTGGATGCTTTCCTTTTTCACTTCATCGGTTTTATATGTAACATCCGGATAAACAGCTTTTACTCCATCAACTGCGAGCAGCTTCGGGATTTCGTTTGCAGGAAGTTTCATAGAGAAACCAGAGAAGACTTTTTCATATTCTTGACGAACACTCGCTTTATCTACCTCTTTGAGTGCTGCGTTCTTTACTTTTGTTCGAGATTTTTTGAGGGAGGCTTTTGTTTGTGCTTCGCCGTCTTGCTTAGCTTCAACTAAGGATTTTTCCTTTAATTCAACAATGACAGTGGTTTGTTTTTTCGAGTTGACATTGATTTCACCGAAGATTTCTGCTTTTTCTAGTTCCACCTTTTTGTTAGATGGAGCAGCAGCAGCCTGTTGACCGGTAAAGAATGTGGATAAAATAAAAATAGTGGAGAACAATAGAACAGAAGAACGAGATATGACCTTTTTCATTAATTTTCCCCTTTCTAGCTGTGTTTTTAGGGAGATAGCCTTTCTTTTTGTGGATAAATAGGAAAGATTCACTGCCCGTTATTAAGTATTCAATATGTTGAAAACAATTCCTTTACTAAAATGGTCTTATTTTACATAGTTACAAAGAACTATTTTGTTTATAAAGTCGCACTTATTCACAAATGTCTGTTGATAACTCGATTATTAAGATACATATATGGAAAATAAAAAATTTACATACACAAAATCTAGTGAGAGGGTGTTGATATGTGGATAAACCCTGTTGATAAGGTGTGCTTATCTTTGGGATAGCGTGTGCATAAAATTTTCAATGAAACATCTAGGCACATGATGATCTTCTGCACTTTTCAACAAAACTTCTGAAAACTAGTTTGTTTTTTCACCCAGATTGTGACAAACCTCTCTTTTTTCTCGGGATATGATAGGAGCAGTTGTTTTGATAGAGTTGCTAGATTCTAAGAAAAGCGGAGGGATGTTCAGTGAAGAAATTAAAAAGCTGGTTGAGCGTATGGTTTGGTTTCATGATGAATGTGCTTGTGAACCCTAGTGTGATGATGAAGCAGCAAGGGTTTCAGGCGGCCGCGGCGGATGCCGGATTTTTTCAAGTAGTGAAAGAGAGAGAGCTGGAAAAGCTGGCAGAAGAACATAAGAAGAAACGCAGGACAGAGAAGCGGATGACTCAAAGTCTGATGATGCTTGAAGAGAAGACGATGCGAGAGGCGCGTGCTGGTCCGCTCTTACCTTTACAGAAAAAGTGAAACAGGGTAAAATCCCACATAAGAAATGTTATCTGCTGGGAGAGGATACCCCTTGAAGATATATAAAATATTGAATAACAACGCAGTGGTTGTAAAGGAGGGCGATCAGGAGAAAATTGTGATGGGTCCCGGAATTGCTTTTCAGAAGGGGAAAAATGACGTCGTTCCTCTTCAAAAAATAGAGAAAATCTTTGTTGTGCGTGAAGAAAATGAGAAATTCAAACAAATTCTTGCCACATTGCCAGAAGCGCATATTGAAGTGGCAGAGCATATCATCAGTTATGCAGAAGGTAAACTCATGATGCCGCTCAGTGATCACATCCACATATCACTGACTGATCATTTGTCCTTCGCCATTGAACGCCTTCAAAAAGGCATTGTGTTATATAATAAATTGCTTGGTGAGATCAAAGTCTTATATAAGCAGGAATATGAGATTGGAAAGTATGCCATTCGTTATGTAAAGGAGCGGCTTGGGGTCGAACTGCCGGACGATGAGGCAGGATATGTGGCACTTCATATTCATACGGCCAAAATGAATACGGAGTCCATGAAAAAGACCGTAAAATATACAACGATGATCAAAGAAATGATCGAGCATATTGAAAGCTATTTTCAGCATTCAATTGATGAGGATAGTATTTCCTATCAGCGGCTTGTGACACATTTGAGGTATGCATTAGGCAGGTTGGAATCGAATGAGGCATTTCAAATCATGGACGATGACATGCTGATTTTTATCCAAACAAAGTATGATACGGCTTACCAGTGTGCACTTGGACTCGCTGATTTGTTAAAAGATGAATATGGACTTCATCTCCCTGAATCGGAGATCGGCTACATCACGCTGCATGTCCAGCGTCTGCAGGAAGCCGAATTGGTTTAAAATGATCGTGCCTGCATGCAGGCTTTTTTTTATGCACACTACTCTTATTAGTGTATATGGGTCATTGGATTTGAAAAAAGAGGTTGACGCATGTCACAGTCTTATACTATGATGAAAGCGTCATCAAAATTTGATATCGCGGGATTGTGACTGTCAGGCAGGCAAGACCTAAAATTTGCGTAACGAGGGGACGTGTATGTCCTTTGCTCGTTGGTGAATTTTAGGTCTTTTTTGCTTTAAAAAAGGAGGAGACATCATGGATTATCAAAAAACAGCCAAAGAATTAACAAGTCTGTTAGGCGGCAAGGAAAATGTCATCAGTGCCACACATTGTGCAACAAGACTCAGATTGGTGGTGAAAAATGAGGATTTGATTGACAAAGAGGCTATTGAAGAACTTGAAGGAGTGAAGGGGGCTTTCTCAAGTTCAGGGCAATTTCAGGTGATTTTTGGAACTGGATCTGTCAACAAAGTGTATGAACCATTTGCTCGTGAGACTGGTCTCGAGACAGGCGACGAGAAACAAAAGCCTGTCAGCCATGATGAAGCAGTGAAACAAAAAATGAATCCACTTGCGCGTTTTGCAAAGACGTTATCGAATATTTTTGTACCGATCATTCCAGCAATTGTGGCAAGCGGTTTATTAATGGGTCTCTTAGGAATGATGAAAGCCTTCAAATGGGCTGACCCAAGCTCTGCGGTCTTCCAAATGCTTGATATGTTCTCAAGTGCAGCCTTTATCATTTTGCCGATTTTAATTGGGGTCAGTGCAGCGAAAGAGTTTGGCGGAAATCCGTATTTAGGAGCCGTCATTGGGGGAATTATGATTCACCCGAATCTGCTTAATCCGTGGGGTTTGACGGAAGCAAAACCAGAATATATGCATTTATTCAATGTTGATATTGCTCTTCTTGGTTACCAAGGGACGGTTATTCCAGTGTTATTGACCGTATATATCATGTGTCTTGTTGAGAAGAATTTAAGAAAGGTCGTTCCGAACAGTATTGATTTACTTGTGACCCCATTTGTGACGGTGATTGTAACTGGATTTGTGACGTTTATTGCAGTTGGCCCGCTTGGAAGAATGCTTGGTACAGGAATTTCGAATGCGCTGACGTTTATTTATGACCATGCAGGGTTCTTAGCAGGACTCATTTTCGGCGGTGCATACTCTTTAATTGTGCTCACAGGGGTTCACCATAGCTTCCATGCGATTGAGGCAGGATTGCTGAATGATATTGGACGTAACTATTTGCTGCCAATTTGGGCAATGTCCAATGTCGCGCAAGGCGGGGCAGGATTGGCTGTCTTTTTCTTAGCCAAGCGTGCAAAAACAAAAGAAATTGCCCTTCCTGCTGCCTTCTCTGCTTTTTTAGGAATTACCGAGCCTGTTATATTCGGTGTAAACCTTCGCTACCGTAAACCATTTATTGCGGCGATGATCGGGGGCGCATTGGGCGGGGCATTTGTCGTTTTCACGAAGGTAGCCGCCAATGCTTATGGTTTAACAGGCATTCCGATGATTGCGATTGCAGCACCATTCGGTGTTCAAAATGTGGTCAATTATGTGATTGGTATGTTAATCGCTGTTGCTGTTTCATTTATTCTCACCATCATTTTTAAAGTAAAAGAAGTCGAAAAATAATCAAGGGGTGGTCACAGTCATGACAACAACTGACGCAGCACTTCGTCAAAAGATAGCAGAACGTATTCGAAACTATGAGCATTTGGTTAAAAAGGATGTGTACCGGCAGCAATTTCATTTAATGCCGCCAGTCGGTCTTTTAAATGATCCGAATGGGCTGATTCAGTGGAAAGGAATTTATCACGTTTTTTATCAGTGGCAGCCATTCAAAACGGGACATGGTGCAAAATTCTGGGGTCATTATACGTCGACAGATCTAGTGAATTGGCATCACGAAGAAGCCGCTCTTGCCCCAAGTGATTGGTTTGATCAAAACGGCTGTTATTCTGGCAGTGCATTTATAGACGATGGGCAGATGTACGTGATGTACACTGGAAACGTTCGGGATGAACAAGGGAACCGTGAGACGTATCAATGTTTAGCTGTTTCAGAGGATGGCATTCACTTTCAGAAAAAAGGTGTCGTGGCAACGCTGCCGGAAGGTTTCACTGCCCATTTTAGAGATCCAAAGGTATGGAAGAGGAATGGTCAGTGGTACATGGTTCTTGGTGCACAAAGCTTAGACCTGAAAGGACACCTTGTTTTGTTTACCTCTGATACATTAGAGAAGTGGACGTTTCAAGGCACGATTGCAGGCAGTGGAAAGAATGGTTTAGACAATTTCGGCTATATGTGGGAATGTCCAGACCTGTTTGAATTAGGCGGCCGGGATGTATTGATTGTGTCACCGCAAGGGCTCAAGCCGGATGGTTTAAAATATCACAATACCCATCAATCAGGTTATTTTGTTGGGAGATTGGATGATCATACTTATCAATATACGCATGGAGCGTTTGAGGAGCTGGATCGCGGCTTTGACTTCTACGCGCAGCAAACCTTTCTAGACGAATCAGGCAGACGTCTTTTAATCGGGTGGATGGGGGTGCCTGATCAAGGAGAAGAGCATCATCCGACGATTTCTTATCAATGGATACACTGCCTCACGATCCCGAGAGAGCTCCGTTTAGATGATGACGGACATCTCATTCAAAAACCAGTAAGTGAACTTCAATCCATGCGGACCAATGAACAAGAGTATGTTTTTCATATTAAACGTTCTGTTCATTCTATCCCTGTAGATGATATTACTAGCGCAGAGGTATTCATTGATCAAATTGACACACAGAAAGGGTTTGAATGCTGTATCCGTGCAGCTGCACGGATCATCTATGATAAAGAGGAAGGGAAGCTGACATTAGAACGGGATCGATTTGAAGATCGATCAAAGGAAGTTCGTGAAGCGGTCATAGAGGAATTACACGACCTGCATATCTTTATTGATGCATCGTCGATTGAGATTTTTGTAAACGGAGGCCGAGAAGTTTTTACTGCACGTTACTTTCCTTCCCCGGGAAATAAATCAATCTCCATCAGTGGAAGAAATGAAACAAAGCTGACATTGAAGACATGGCATTTACAAAAAGAAGTAGGTCGTTGATCCGAACCCTACATGTGATGATTAATATGATGTGAAATTAAAAGTAACCAAAAACAGCACGTCATATAAAAAAGGGAGATTCAGAGCCGTCTGCACGATTGATAGAAAGGTGCAAGTAGAATACATTTCTCTATCAGATAAGCGAGGTGCGGAAAATTGGGTACCCCAATACCGCATCCTCATTTTATTCCACTGTCATAAGTGGAATTTTTATTTTCATTGTTTTTTTGCTTTTGGACCAATGGTAATCACAACGTCTATATATCCCTCGCCATCAATTCCATTATATTTTCCGGAAAACGATCGTTTCCCATTTGCTTCACTGTTCGTTTTACTTTATCTGCTGTTCTTTATAAAAAAGGTTTACTTTATTAAGCATGAGTGATAACATACATTTAAATTATTGGTAATAAACATTACTCTTATATAAAAAATAGTAATTTTTATTACATAGGATAAATCATAAAAATTTTTTTGAGGTGCGTGATAATCCTTTGGGGATAGGGGTTGCGTCATTCATTTTATTTTTGAAAGCGCTGTCTTATTTGTTTGTGTATGGAAATGAACCACTTAGTTGATTGTTCCACTATCCAAAAAGAAGAGAAGTGTATGTTGGTCAGTGATTTAGCACAGTGGTTGGATGTTATCAAGGCATGTAAAGAAGATGCTATTGTCAATAATTAAATAAACGAATCTATTATATCAATATGAAGTTAAGGGGTGTATTTGCATGGGAGTATGGAATTTTAAAGGCGGTTCTATTTGGTCAGAAAAGGGATTCATTCCAAATAAGTCTACAAGAATAACAGTTACTCATGAGGATGATAGGGAGATTCATTTATCTGAATCTAGCATAATTGTACCAGGACTAGTCGATTTTCATTGTCATTTATGGGCACCTGGAGCGGAGATTGGTGTGACAGATAAACAATATCTCTCCTCAGGAGTAACGACAGTTGGGGACGCAGGTACTTTTGGCTATGACGGATGGGAGGAAGCAAATCGTTATTGGGAAAAGAGCCCATTAACAGTTCGTTCTTGGTTATCAGCCTTACCAGAAGGGCTAACCAATCATCCCAACCCTAACCCAACCAAGCCAGAAAGTATTTCGTTGGATCGAATAGTTGAAGTTGCATCTTTAGCTGATGATCGTTTATTAGGAATTAAGATTCGCTTAGGTCAGGTGGATATAACGACTGACCGGTCTTTATTACGCTTAGCAAGAGAAGCAGCCGATCGAACTGATTTACGAATGATGGTTCATTTAACTGAAACTAAACTAGATATTGAAGAGGTAACACAATATTTTAATAAAGGGGACATTCTCACTCATCCATTTCAAGGAAGGGATGGAAACGTGTTAAATACTGCCGGGAAGGTAAAAAAAGAATTTCTAGATGCAGTAGAAAGAGGGATAGTATTAGATATCGGTCACGGTAGAAAACACTTTAATTGGAATGTTTTTTATAAATGCTTAGCTGAGGGAATTAAACCAGATACGATCAGTTCAGATTTAACAAGCGCGTCATGGAGAAAATACCCTGTTTATAACATGAGCTACATCATTTCTAAAATGATTGTAGGTGGACTGTCTCTAGATGAAGCTTTTAGAACCGTTCTGGTAACAGCTCCTAAATTGTTAGGAATTGACGATTTTACTTTTACTCCAAATAACCTTGTGGTTCTGGATTCTACTTCTACTGAGACTGCTTTTCCTGATGTAGATGGAGAAACCGTGTTAGGTAACATTAATTATCAACCGAAACACTTAATATTTAACGGTATACCAGATATTGAGAGCGTTTCTAGTTGGAAATAAACATTTTTGACAGATATATTTCATTTTGTTCGCTGTCTTGAGGAAACAACAGAAGGGTAAATGGAGATACTCTTAGACATCTTACAGAAGCGTAAGAGTATCTCTTTATTTTTTAGATAAATGTAAGCGTTGTCAAAATTTCTTTTTAAAAGGAGGAATTTGATTGGAAAATTCTCAATTGAATTTCGAAAAGAAGACGATTCGAAAGGTGACACGAAGAATTATCCCGTTACTATTTTTACTCTATATTATTTCTTATCTAGACAGGGCAAATGTGGGATATGCTGCATTGGAAATGAATGAAGCACTAGGACTAACAAGTAAAATGTTTGGTCTTGTGACAGGTATTTTTTTTATTGGTTATTTTCTCTTTGAAGTACCAAGTAATATTTTAATGCAAAAATTTGGGGCAAGAGTTTGGATTACTAGGATACTCTTTACTTGGGGAATTATTTCTATGGCAACTGGGTTTGCTCAGAATGCTACCCAGCTCTATATCATTAGATTCCTTCTTGGAATAGCAGAGGCAGGTCTATTTCCAGGTATTATTCTATACCTTACTTATTGGTTCCGAGCTAAAGAAAGAGCAAGTACAATTGCGATGTTTATGACAGCAATCGCCGTTTCTTATATTATAGGGGCTCCCGTTTCTACTTTAATTATTGATCATATTCATTGGATGAATGTGCCTGGATGGCGTTGGATGTTTATTATCGAAGGCGCCCCTGCTGTTATTTTAGGGTTTGTTACATATTTCTACTTAACAGACCGGCCAGAACAAGCAAAGTGGCTAACAGCCGAAGAAAAAAATTGGTTGATTTCAGAATTAAGAAAGGACGAGGAGCTACGAGAAAAGAAAGGCCAACAAACAACTAGTCATAAGACGGCCTTGACTGATCCTAAACTGTGGTACCTCGCCTTAATTTACTTTGTATATACTGCAGGTACACTGGGCGTTGGATATTGGATGCCCCAAATTATTAAAGGATTATCTGGCTATTTATCAAACACCCAGATCGGCTTCATTGCTACAATCCCTTACATTATTGCTTCAATCGTCATGAATTACTGGTCAAGACGCTCAGATCGCACTGGTGAAAGACGTATGCACACAGCTTTACCGTTACTCGTAGCTGGTTTAACGTTACTCAGTGTAGGAATGGTATCCAATCCATTTATTGCAATGATTTTCATCACCATATCATTGGCAGCCATGTATTGTTTTAAAGGTCCTTTTTGGTCATTACCCACTATGATATTGAGTCCAGCCACAGTAGCTGTTGGAATTGCAGTCATTAATTCAATTGGAAGTCTAGGAGGTTTTGTTGGCCCTTATGCAGTTGGATGGTTAAAAGATGCTACAGGAAAAATGCAAGCCGGTTTGATTTTCTTAAGTATTATTTTAATAATAGCTTTCATATTAGTATTAGCTATGAAATTTGAGCAAAAAAGAACTGCCTTCAAGAGTCAGAAGGAAATAGGGGAAATCCGGCTTGAAAAATAATTTGTCTACAATCTGAGCAGATCAATGGTCTGCTTTTTTCTAGTGAAATCAGCCTGTATCTTAAGGTCTATATCGTGTATATACAAGGTTGGCCTAAAGCGGTTTGATGACGTTTTACATATATGATAACAGGTGGAATTATGGTATCATTTTAAAATATATACAGCTGAGGCTGACGTTTATCCAAATGCGGTAGGACAAAAAAGGGGTTGTTTACTTGAATTCAAAACAGCAGCCGACGACTAGAAAACGCTTGGAGACAATGGCAGATCATGTTGAAGATAAACGTGAAGAATATAAAGAATTGCTCATTCAAGTTCAATCTATTCTCGGTGAACCTTCTTTAGAGCAGGAAGAAGTGAAAGAGAAGCTGTCAGATACGTATAAACAAATGAAAGAATATGCTTTATTTGTTGAATCCATCGAGGCCTTTATTCGAAAAATGGCGAAAGAGTCCGATCAGCAAAAATAGGCATTCAAGTATGGATAAAAGAGTGTACTCGGCTGCGGGTATGCTTTTTTGTTTCGGTCAGATTATTCAGAAATTTAAATGAAAGCGTTGACATTTTTATTGTCATGATAAATAATAAATAAAAATTCATCTGAGCATGTACAGGAGGAACGATATGAACCATACAACCAAGAAATGCCTGATCACCTTTATGATTGTCCTATTTTCTATGAGTTTTCTTTTTCCTTCCATTTCTTCTGCCCGAAATCATACGTCGTATGCTGCATCAACTGCTTCAGTCCCGTCTGGTCAATATTATCGTTCACAAGAGGTAGCACTGCATTCTCACGTTCAAAAAGCTTCTCTTTATTACACAACAGATGGCAGCCAGCCGACAACTCAAAGTCAGTTGTACAAAAAGCCCATACATATCGAAAAAGATACGACTTTAAAAGTAAGCGTTTACAAGAAAAACCACCGCCTTTCCACGTCTACATACAATTATCGGTTTGTCACACGAGAGGACATTGCATCATCTTTTTTATCTTTCGAATACAAAGGAATGCCTTATCGGCTGTATATTCCAAAAAATCGTAAGAGGGGTAAAGCCTATCCTCTCGTCCTGTTCTTACATGGAGGCGGTGAGAGGGGAACAGACAATCAAAAGCAGTTACTTGCGAATGATGGTGCAGTTTTATGGGCTTCCCCTGAAGTCCAAAAGAAACATCCTTCGTACGTATTAGCCCCTCAGGCGCGAAATGCTGTGGATGGAGGCTTTGCATTAACAAGAAATTTGCAAAATGAAATCGATCTGACAAACGTGTTTCAATTTTCACCGGATTTACACAAAGCTTATGATGTCCTTCAGCATGTGTTAACTTCTTATCAGATTGATCAGAAAAGGATTTATGCGACGGGTTTATCACAAGGTGGATTTGGCACGTACCAGTTGAACATCACATATCCTCGTTTGTTTGCAGCGATGATTCCTATTGCGGGGGGTGCAGATCCAAGCAAGGCAGGAATTTTAGCACACAAGCCGATATGGGCATTTCATGCAGAAGATGATTCCATTATCCCTATCAGCTATGCGAGAAATACAATTCAAGCTATTCAAAAAGCAGGCGGAAATCCGCTTTATACGGAGTACGCAAGCAAGTATGGATATGATCATGCATCATGGACGCCTGCTTATGAGACGCCAGGCTTAACCGATTGGCTGTTTGCACAGAGACGCAGCTTTCGATAAACAAAAAACCGATTCACCTAAACGGCGAATCGGTTTTTTTCTGTTTTATTTGTCAAAACGATGAGCAGAATGCTTTGTTGGTCCGATGTATTCGTTTAGCTGGAAAGAGCCTTTGATGGCAGCAGTGATGAATTCTTTTGCTGCATAAATGGCTTCTTTCACGTCTGATCCATTCGCTAGTTCAGCTGTGACTGCTGCTGAGAATGTGCAGCCTGCGCCGTGTGTGTATTCTGTGTCGATTTTATCTGTTTCAAGGCGTTCGAAGGTTTGTCCATCATAAAGCAAATCGATGGCTTTGTCCTCGCTTAGCTTACCGCCTCCAGTGATGACCACATATTTTGCACCAAGTTCGTGAATGCGTTTTGCTGCTTCTTCCATTTGTTCAATCGTTTTGATCTCGCCGATTCCGCTTAATTGACCTGCTTCGAAAAGGTTAGGTGTAATAACGGTTGCCAGTGGCGTGAGCTTTTCGCGCAATGCTTCCGCGTGCTCTGGGTAAAGGACTTCGTTCGCACCCTTACAAACCATAACAGGATCAATGACGACATTTTTTAGGTCGTATGTTTTGATGGTGTCAGCTGCAAGCTCGATCACGTCGACGGTTGGGAGCATACCTGTTTTCAGAGCATCTACACCAATGCCTTCAACAATGGTAGAGAGCTGCGCGCGAATCGTCGCCGTATCAATTGGAAACACCTGATGATCCCAATGATTATGAGGGTCCATTGCAACGACAACGGTTAAAGCTGTCATCCCGTAGACGTTTTTTTCTTGAAACGTTTTTAAATCTGCTTGGATACCTGCACCGCCGCTTGAATCCGAACCTGCGATGGTGAGTGCTTTATTCATAGACATAGTTGCTGAACCTCCAATGTGATGTGTAACAGTTATTGTTCTATCCCTTATTATAATCAGCTTTTCCATTTATCACAATGAAACGGCATAAAAAAGCGTTCCTCTCTTCGGAACGCCTTTCTTTCTTACCTTTTACAAATCACCAATTTCCCTTTTTTCAGTTCGTCTAAAAGGGTTAAAGCTAACTTTTGATCGGCGCCAACTGACATCATTTTGGCCATCAGTTCATCATCCCGGGTGCGAATGACATTGGCGACTTGATCCAAAATCCCTTGATCGACCGCAGTCATGCTTTTGGCGTCTGTATACTCCGTTACGGTATCAGAGCGTTCTGGGTCGTACGCAAAAACAAATACAGCGTCCTTTGTTGAACCCGATGAATGAAAGTGGTCGATGGCCTGTTTCGCTTCTTTACTATTCTCAACCGTGATATATTCCATGATCATCACTCCTTTTCATCAAAAATTCCCATTTTTTCATCAAATCAAACCGCCTTTTATATCATGAGAAGAAAGCCAATTTATGTTTTAATGGAAAAAGACGAATCTATTAAAGGAGTAAGCTGCATATGAAGATTTCCTTATTAATTGTGACACATAACCGGCTCAGTGCACTGTGTGAGCTGCTTGAATCCATTACAAGACAAACCGTACAGCCTTTTGAAATTGTCGTCGTCAATGATGCAGGAGAGCGAGTCGACATCATACAGGAACTTTACCCTGAGCTTCCGATCCGTTTGATTCATTTAGATGAGAATGTTCAGCATGTGAATGCCAGAAATGTGGGGGTGCGGGAGCTGACAGGCGACGTCATCATGCTGAGTGACGACGATGATTACTTCACACCTTGTCATATCGAACGCATGAGCAAGGCGTTGGAAGATGCCGATTTTGTCTTTTCTGATGCAGAAATTGTGTCGTTTGAAGAAAAAGGCGCGACCCGCTTCCCACTGTCGAGACGTTTGTTTGCTTATACAGCGGACATTGAGGATATGCGTGTCTTTTCTACATATGTTCCTTCCGGCAGTATGTACAAACGCTCTATACATGATGAGATTGGCTATTTTGATCCAGCGATGCATCATTATTGGGACTGGGACTTCTTTTTGCGTGTATCACAGCATGCCCGAGTCAAACGAGTACCGGCTGCCAGCGTGATCTATGCGTTTTTTGACGGCGGTGGAAATCAGTCTAGTGATCTTGGTGAAACAAGGAAGAACTACCTAGATGATTTAAGTGAAAAGCATGATTTAGGCGACCTGCCAACAGCGAACTTTGCTATATTATTAGAAGAACCAGCGATGAAAAAGCGAGAATCAGAGAGTGAGATTGTGTGGGATGGAAAACCGATGATCTCCAGACTAGCGCAGCAAGTAGAAGGAGGAAAACCACAATGAAGCCATTTTTAAATGATAGCTGGTGGGCTGTGATGAAAAGTGAATTTGAACAGCCATATTATCAGGAATTACGAGAATGGATGAAGGAAGAATATCGCACGCAGACCGTTTTTCCAAAACCAGATGACGTGTATCGTGCCCTTCATTTGACGTCATATGAAAAGGTCAAAGTGGTGATTTTAGGACAAGACCCTTATCATGGCCCAGGGCAGGCACATGGATTAAGCTTTTCTGTTCAGCCGGGCGTCAAACACCCGCCATCTTTGAGAAATATTTTTCAAGAGCTAAAGGATGATCTTGGCTGCCCTGTTCCAAACCACGGCTCACTTGTTAGCTGGGCAGAGCAGGGTGTGCTGCTCTTAAACACTGTGCTGACTGTGAGGAAGGGAGAGGCGAATTCGCATAAAGGCAAGGGCTGGGAACGTGTGACAGACCGCGTGATTGATGTGCTGAATGAACGTGATCAGCCCGTCGTTTTTGTGTTATGGGGAAGACATGCTCAAAATAAGAAAGAACGCATTGATCAAAACAAGCATTACATCATTGAGTCACCTCATCCAAGTCCTTTTTCTGCAAGAAACGGCTTTTTTGGCAGCCGGCCGTTTTCAAAGGTAAACACGTATTTAAAGCAAATGGGATTCGAAGAAATCAATTGGTGTATCAAGGATATTGAATGAAAATAGGACGAGGGGAGAGCCCCTTCGTCCTGTTTATTTTAAAAATTTGCGGACCAAGTCGAGTCCGTTTTTCGCATTTGGATAACGGAAGGAAAAATCGAAGCGGTTCGTTTGACGCAGGACGCTTTTTTCATGCGTAAAAGTAAAGAAGCTTTCCTTCCCGTGATATCGTCCCATGCCGCTTTCGCCGACGCCTCCGAATGGCAGGTAAGGTGTAGCGACATGCATAAGCGTGTCATTGATACATCCTCCGCCAAATGAGAGGTTTTCTAGAATATACGATTCTGTGTCTTTATTTGTTGTAAATAAGTAAAGCGCCAGCGGCTTTGGCCTTGCTTTGATCATATGCGCTGCCTCATGCAGAGAATCAAAGGTCATGACAGGCAGGATCGGCCCGAAAATTTCCTCCTGCATGACGGGATCCTCCCAAGTGATGTCGTCTAAAATGGTCGGAGCGATTTTAAGCTCGTGTTCATTGCGCTGTCCACCTGTGACGATCGTTCCATTTGAGAGAAATTGTGAAAGCCTGTCAAAATGACGCTGACTGACATTTTTTCCGAAGTGCGGATGCGTTTCGGGATGTTCACCATAAAAGTCACGGATACAGGCCGTCATTTCTAGCAAAAGTTCCTCTTTGATGGATTCATGAACGAGCAAATAGTCTGGTGCAATGCAGGTTTGCCCTGCATTGGTGAATTTTCCAAAGGTGATCCGCTTCGCTGCTAGCTTGATGTCAGCATCAGGCATGACGATGCAGGGGCTTTTTCCGCCAAGCTCAAGTGTGACAGGGGTCAAATGCTTTGCGGCGGCTTCCATGACGACTTTGCCGACTGCCACACTTCCAGTAAAGAAGATATAATCAAAGGGCAGCTTCAGCAGCTCTGTACTGACATCGACACCGCCCTCTACGACAGCCGCATGGTCTTCTTGAAATACACGTTTCATGATAGTGCTGATCACTTGTGAGACTGCCGGGGTCAGCTCAGACGGTTTTAAAATCACGGCATTTCCCGCAGAAATCGCGCCGACTAATGGAGAAAGGGCCAATTGGAAAGGATAGTTCCAAGGAGCAATGATGAGCACACTTCCATAGGGCTCCTTGATGATCATGCTTTTCGATCCGATATGAGTCAGCGGTGTTTTCGCGCGTGTTGGCTTCGCCCATTTGTGAAGGTGCTTGATGGTATGATTGATTTCTTCATACACCATCCCGATCTCCGTTGTATAGGCTTCCTGTTCGGATTTATGTAAATCATGGGCTAAGGCCTGTAAAATATCCTTCTCATACTGTTTGATTGCTGCTTTTAAGTCTTGAAGAATGCGGATGCGTTCTTTAACTGCCGGCTTCTGAAAGACTTTTTGTTTCTGAAATAGAGCGGTGAGCTTGTTCATGATTTAATCCTTTCATAGACGATTTTGTTTCTTTTATTATGTGTGAATAAAGGTGACGGGTCAATTAAGAGAGGCGTGAGCGCACTGCTTTGAAAAAATGAACCCATTTGGTTTGTTCATTTGGTAAAATAATGTTGAAAAGAGATTTTTTTAGATTGGAGGGTCTACCCTTGAATATTCATATATCAAGCCTGCTTCAAAAAATGGAGGAAGCGGTTCAAAAAGCAAAACAAAGTGGAAATGATGAAGAGGTGAAACGTCAAGTGGCGGCCATTTCTTCACTATGTGATGTCATTCTCGACGCACCATCACAGGTGCAAATGCCGCAGTCGCCAGTCATCTCACCACCTCCATCGATACATACACCATCAGCGCCATCTGTGTCTTCAGATCAAGCCATGCTGGAGAAACTCATGGGCACAAGTGGCGCGAAGAAATTTCAGCAAAATGATGAGGGTCAAAAAGAGAAGGACGGGAACGGCGACTCTATTTTTGATTTTTAATGGTCTTGTCACGACAAAGGGAAGGTGATCGGTTTGAAACTATTTTTGGGCGCCATTCAGTGGATGGCATTTTTTATCGCAGCTTCTATTGCCGTACCAATTGCGATTGCACAAGCATTTGAATTGAACCAAGTACAATCGGCAGAGCTGATTCAAAGTACTTTCTTTTCACTTGGTCTTGTGGCGATGGTGCAGTGTTTATGCGGCCATATGCTGCCGATTAATGAAAGTCCAGCAGGGCTTTGGTGGGGTGTGTATACCCTTTATGCCGGCATGACAGGAACAATCTTTGCGACGTATCCTGAAACCTTGCAAGCATTACAAGGGGCTTTAATTTTTAGTGCTATTTTCTTTTTTATTTTTAGTCTATTTAAAATCATCAATTGGCTCGCGTCTTTATTTACGCCAGTCGTCACAGGCATTTACCTGCTGCTGCTTGTTGTGCAGCTAAGTCAGCCAATCATGAAAGGGCTGATGGGCATCGGGTATCGAGGAAATCAAGTAGACGGGCTTGTCTTTTGCTTATCGATCTTGATTATTATCCTCACCTTCATGATCAGCCGCTCAAAATGGCATTACTTGAGGCAGTTTTCTGTGTTATTCGCACTTGCAGGCGGATGGCTGTTATTCGCTCTACTCGGATTGGCGAAGCCAGTTCGAATTCCAGAGCAAATCATCGAGTTTCCGAAGCTGTTTCCATTCGGTATGCCGGTCTTTGACAGTGGATTGCTTGTCACGTCCTTTTTTATAACGATTTTACTCATTGTGAACATGCTGGCAAGTATCCGAATTGTGGAAAGCTCAGTGAAGGCATTTGGTGAACTGCGTGAGCGGAAGAGAGCACGTCCTGCCGGTTTTGTCGCAGCATTTGGTCATTTACTAAGCGGGCTGATCGGTGCGATTGCGCCTGTACCTATTTCGGGGGCAGCAGGATTTATCCAGACAACCAAAATTCCTTCGAGAAAGCCTTTTTTCATAGGAAGTCTGCTTGTTGTTCTCATTAGTTTGTTTCCACTGCTCATGAGCTTTTTCTCTGCATTGCCATCACCTGTGGGGCTTGCTGTAAACTTTGTGGTCTTCTCTTCCATGATTGGGATTGCGATGTCGGAGTTTGATCAATATGAGAAAGAAGAAATTCCGCGGATTCGCTTTGTTCTTGGGATTGCCGTTTTAGCAGGAGTAGGGGCGATGTTTGTGCCTCAGGGGGCTTTGAAAGGAATGCATCCTGTGCTCATTTCATTATTAAGCAACGGTCTTGTTCTAGGCACGCTCATTGCGATTGTTGTCGATCAGGTCTTGTTACGAAAGAAAAAGAAATCCGACAATCTCGTGTCAACGTAAAGGGAAAGTTGAATGTCGCCCTTCACCCGCGCTATGATAAACATAATTGACGAGATAAGGAGAATGACGAATGAAACTATTTTTCATTTTAGGTGCCATTAACGCCATGCTTGCTGTAGGCCTTGGAGCCTTCGGTGCGCACGGTCTAGAAGGGAAAATCCCTGAAAAATATATAGAAATATGGAATAAAGGTGTTCAATATCAGATGTTCCATGCCATTGGCTTATTTGTTATCGCTTTTCTTGCAGATAAGCTGTCAGGTGTCTCCTTGGTTCCTGCCGCTGGCTGGGTGATGCTTGCAGGCATCCTTTTCTTCTCAGGAAGCCTTTATGTGCTGGCATTGACTCAGGTGAAGATTCTAGGTGCCATTACCCCAATTGGCGGAGTAGCATTTATCGCCTCTTGGATCATGCTTGTCATTGCAGCAGCAAAAAATTTATAAGGTAAAAAACCGATGCTCTCATAGGGGCATCGGTTTTTTTCTTAACTCCAGTAAGGAGTATAATTGGGTGGTGCTTGATAATAAGGGACGTAATGAGAAGGAGGGACAGGGTGCGTTTGAGACTCCTCCTCCCGGTGGCAAAATGGTCCGATAAACACGCTTGGTTTCACAGGCTTTGTCGCCTGCTTCCATTGTGTTTCGTTCATGCAATAAGTATGGGCCATGATGTGAGAAGGGGTGAGGGTGAGAAGGTCTGAGCCTAGGATCACTTCAGGTGTAGATGCGTTAAAAATGGCTAACAAATGAGTTCTGTCTTGGAGAGCGACTTCATAGTGCCACCAGCCTTGAGGCACGTTTGCCACCTGTCCAGGTGTAATGGTGTAGGTGTGCAGTTTTTTTGTAAATGGATTCAGCATCGATACGGCAGCAGAACCGGCTATACAATAAACAAGCTCTGCGGCATTTTGATGATAATGAGGCTCTACGACTTTGCTTTTACTCAAATATATATCCAGCAGGGACACTTGATCCAATGAGTTTAATTGTTTTTTTCCTAACACATTAATCAGGTTATGCTGATCGTATTTCACAAGGGGGCTTTGATTCAGATCGTATGAAAATTTCACATTTGGTGATGTATAATCCAGTTCAACAGTCATTGATGTCACCTCTAGGCTTTTGATAAAAACTACTAGGCATCTTATGAGCCGCGCCCCAGAGGTGTGACAAAAACCTAGACAAAAGAAAAAAGCAAGGGCACCTGAGCCTTGCTTTTGCCATGTATGTCGTTATCTCGGAGAATATGTTGACATTGAATATGGATAGTCGTACTGAATTTCTCCATCAAACGTAATGTAATCAAGATAGATTGTTAATAGTAAGTATCGTGTTCCTGTTTTGTTATCACTAATGATAATGTGGTCACGTCCTGCAGCTTCAATGACGCCTCTAAAAATCTTCGAATTCCATTCTTTACTCGCCTCAAACGTCATATAAATCGTGGCTACCTTGCCGCGGTTCAATCGTAAAATATTTTCAATATAGGACTGCTCAATAGGCAGCTGTCCGGTGACATTTTGCTGATAAATCGGTCCAGAAGGAATTTGATATGGCTGACCGCCGCCTTGCGTTCCTTGGCCTCCTTGTGAAGTGCCGGTAGACGGCATTGGTGAAAACCCCTGCTGCATTTGTCCTTGCATTTGACCCTGCGTTTGGGGAGGGACTGAATAACCCATCTGCTGCGCAGGATACGGATTTGCTCCATATTGTTGCTGGCGGAAATCTTGACCTTCGAAACCCGAACCTTGCCCAAATTGATTTTTCAATTTCATAACGTTCCTCCTCTTTCCTCATGGTGTTCTAAACAGAAGGCGTTTAGGCGCCTGTTGTTTCCATAGCATTCTTTCTCTCTTTCACACTATGAGACAGGAGGGGAGAATATGTACATTGAACGAAAAAAAGGAACTGCTGCGCAATTCCTCAGTGTGTAGACAAACCTTCGCCTTCTATCGGTACTCGTCCTTTTTACATGATCCAGTTTACAGCGTGCTGGACATCAAATAAAAGTGTCACGATGAGAAAAAACGCGGCGAGCGGTGTGATCACAATGATGAAGGCTTGCCATAATCTGAGCTTCATCACAGCGACAATGCCTAAAACAGCCATTCCAAATATCCACGTCTTTGCATATACATCCGTAAGAGTTAAAAGATCGATATAATACCATACTTCATAATGCTGATCTAAATATGGTGTGATTTTAACAAACGTATACGGACCGAGCATCCCAACAGTGGAAATCCAAGTAAGTGCAAATAAAGCAGAAGGGAAAAAGACCGTCAGTGTGCAGGCCTTTAGTATATCTCGATACTCTGTTTGACAGCCGAAAAAGAGACGCCCTAACCATTTGATGATGAGGGCACCGAAAAATAGAATCATATTGCCTGCCAAAATACCATATCCCGCTCCTTGTAACAGAATAAAAGGGAATGGAATATGATTGCCCATATACTCGCTAAAATACCCTTCGTAGATCCAGCCCGTACCGGCGATACTTGCAAGGAGCATCATCAGCCAAATTGGTATATTGGAATGTCGATATGAGCGAATAATCGTTTTTGTCGCGACGAAAATTTTAAAAAATCGAAAAAATCCTTTTACTTCCTCTTCTTGGGAGTGATCATTCTTCATAGCTTCCAATGTTCTTTACTCCTTTAATACACATAAATGATTACTTATATTACCAAAAAGTTCACGTTTTTCAAAGAAAGATCAATAAAAAAATACAATTTTATAAAAAATAGGTCACTCTACAGTCTCTTTAAGAGGAGACACATATGATAAACATAGTTTGAAAGAGACCGAGGTGATAATTTTGACAAAAGTAACTGTCATTATGACGAGCTACAACAAGGCGGCTTACGTCGGCAGATCGATTGAAGCGGTCCTGCAGCAGACGCTGTCAGACTTTGAACTTTTTATCATGGATGATGGATCAAACGAAAAAACCCTTGCTGCTATTGAACCGTTTCGCAAAGATCCCCGCGTTCACTTTATCCAAAGCGGTGTCAAAACATTGGAAGAGAGAACAGCGAAAACTCGCTATGCCGTGCTGATTAATCAAGCATTAGAACTGGCAAAGGGTGAGTATATTTCCTATGCCACTGATGACAATGTCTATGCCCCGGACCGTTTAGAGAAGCTCACTCATTATCTAGATGCCCATCCAGATAAAGATATTGTCTATTCTAGTTCTAAAGTTATCTATTTAAATAGCAAAAAAGAGCCAGTGAAGGAAATGATTCGGCCGGCGCAAACAGTGCAATGGAATGCTCCCTGCGCCATAGATCATTGCTCTGTCGTGCATCGTGCATCCATCTTATCAAAAATTCATGATGAATTTGGGTCCTACTGGGACGAGAGTCCGCATTTTTATCGAATAGGGGATGCCCGCTTCTTTTTTCGATTAAATCATTTTTATCCGTTTTATCCCTTTGAAGAAATATTAGATACAAATTACATCACAGAACAGTCGATTCATTATCAGCTGGCAGCAGAAGAGAAAAGTGCCTTTATTCATGCACTTCCCGAGCAGTCTACCTGCTGGGATCTCCGCAGTATATTAAAACAAAAATATGGGAGGTGACCTGAAATGTCGCACTATATTCATCATTATTGGCAGGTGTACTTTGAGTATGTGAATCTGATGAAAGATTTGTCCTACAAGGAAATTCCTCTTGGGTTGATCAGCAATTTTTATCAATATATCAGTCCTGAAGTGAGGGAACGCATGGAAGATGAAGCATTTGGTCAAGAACTGACAACCGCTTGTCCATTACCGGAAGAGATTCAGCCATTTTTTGATCAGCATAAGCAGCAGATCAAGCGTATAAGTTATCGTCCGGCGAATGGAAAGGTATTGCTTCACTTTGAACACCTGCGTTTTACTGAACAAAATTACAAGCGGTTCCATCCAAACCAAACGGTGGTGCTTGCTCGCTGGAAGAAGGCAGATTATTTCGGATTACCTGTTATCAGTAAGCCGGAATTAATCGGAGAGGTTAATAAAGAAGCCCACGCTGAATATATTGAAAAAGCAAATGCTCTCCTTAAACCTTACGCTCACCACCCTGTCTTTGGCAATGTCTTTTTTAGAGAAAAATTGCGGAAGGATATTGTGCAATTTATTGATGTCATTGACCAGATAGAAGTGTTGTTTCAAATGCAGCCGATTGCAGCTGTTATTGTTGGAACGACGGAGGATGCTTACAGCCGCGTACTCGCTTTGCAAACAGTGAAACGCCAGCTGACGAGTATCTGTCTTCAGCACGGCGCGCTTATGGGAGACGAAGCCTTTTTACCGATTTTCACGACTTGCCATGGGGTGTTTGGAAAGTATGAAAAGGACTGGTATGTAGACAAAGGCTGTCAGCCGGAACAGGTGGAAATCACAGGTCATCCGAGGTTTGATTTGGTGAAGGAGCGAACACCGCTTCAACAGGATCTCATTTTTCGTAAATTGAACTTCAGTCCGGCTAAAAAGACCGTGCTTGTGGCAACGCAGCCGTTTTCTGAAGCCTTCTATGGTGATGTTCTTAAAACGATTGCCAAACGGAAAGACATTCAGCTGATCATGAAGCCGCATCCTTGGGAAATTGCTCGAAATCGATTAAACGACTATGTGTCTATTGAACGAGCGGGAAATCATGTGAAATTGATTAAAAAAGAAATTGACCTGTATGACCTGCTGCCATATGTGGATATCGTGATTACGCTCACATCAACAGTTGGTCTTGAAGCCATGCTTTTTGAAAAGAGTGTGCTGATCGGGAAAATGACAGAAGGCAGAAGATACCCATATTACGAGTCGCTTGGCAGCTATCATATGGAAAATCCTGTAGAACTAGCTGAGAAAGCCATTCGTATTTTGTCGGATGAACAAGAGATGAAGCTGGCAAAGCAGCAAGGAGCTCAGTTCATTAAACAACACTATCCGCATGCGCGATCTACCGATGTTCTGCTTTCTCTGCTCAAAACAAAAACTGGTGTGGATTTTCAGAGATGAAGATAGGGGTGTGCAAGCGATATGGGAAAAAAGAGAGCACAATTTCTTCCTTATGCTCTGCCTTTCATTGAACAGGAAGAAATCGATGAAGTCATCGGAACATTAAAGTCCGGCTGGCTGTCAACTGGACCAAAAGTAAGACAGTTTGAAGAAGAATTTCAGCAGCTGACCGGTGCAAAACATGCGATCGCAGTCAATTCATGTACGGCTGCTTTATTTTTAGCGTTAAAGGCAAGAGGGATTGGTTCTGGGGATGAGGTGATTACAACACCTCTGACATTCTGCGCAACAGCAAATACAATCATCCATACGGGAGCAGCGCCTGTATTTGTCGATATTGATCCAGCAACACTCAATCTGGATGCAGAGAAAATAGAAGCGGCCATAACACCACATACAAAAGCAATTGTCCCTGTTCACTTTGCTGGTCAATCGTGCGATATGGACCGGATTTTAGCGATTGCCAAAAAGTATGATCTATTTGTACTTGAAGATGCTGCCCATGCTCTTTACACAACGTACCATGGTCAGCCCGTTGGATCGATTGGGGATGCGACCGCTTTTAGCTTTTATGCAACGAAAAACCTAGCGACTGGTGAAGGCGGCATGCTGACAACAAATGATGATGCGCTTGCGGCTCGAATTAGACGACTAGCGCTCCATGGGATGAGCAAGGGAGCGTGGAATCGTTATGGAGAAAAAGGAACGTGGTATTACGAGGTCGAGGAACCTGGTTATAAAATGAATATGTTTGACGTGCAGGCATCGTTAGGGCTTGTTCAGCTAAGCCGACTAGATGATATGCAGGCACGGAGAGAACAGATTGCAAAAGAATACAATCAGGCTTTTCAAAAAGAAGCGGGCCTGATCCTGCCGCCTGTGCATCAAGAAGGGAGACATGCATGGCATTTGTATGTACTGCAAGTGAATCCAAAAGAAGCATTCATCACGCGTGATGAACTGATTGATCAGCTGCAAAAGGAATATAAAATCGGCACGAGTGTTCACTTTATCCCTGTTCACCTGCACCCATACTATCAACAAACGTATCACTATTCACCAGAGGATTTCCCTGAGTCACTCGCATACTACAAGCAGACGCTCTCACTGCCGCTCTATCCAAGTATGACAGATGAAGATGTGCAGGATGTTATCACAGCGGTGCTGTCTATTTTAAAAGAACAGAAGGCATCATCATGAAGGTCGTTCATTCCATCGATGATCAGGTGCTGGCGGCTTGGCTGAAGAAATACGGACAACAAGCGGAACAAATGAACGCCTTCAAGCAGTTTGCTCTTGTTAATGGCGCCCAGCTCAAAGCGGTCCTGTTATATGAATGGTCAAAATGGGAAAGTGGCATTTTTGATCAGCATATTTTTCATGTGAAGTTTATAGAAGCGGAGTCAGCGTCAGCTTTTCAAGAATTGATGGAGCGTTTCATCAATTGGATGAGAACAGAAAAATGCGATTTTTTCTTTTTACGTCTTGAAGCGTCTGATCTTGAAAAAAACCGCATCGTCCAAAGGCTGTCACATGTGTACTATGTGGGCGGGCTCACTCGTCTTGAGGCGCCCCCTGTTCAAATGGAAATACCATCAACAGGTGAAGATGTGGTCATCAGTCTGCCGGATGAAAAGGAATACGATGAGGCGGTGTCACTTGCTCATCAGGCTTTTGGGAAAAGCCGGTATGCACTTGATCCTTTTCTTGATCAGAATGTCGTCCAGCATTTTTTTCAGGAATGGATGAGAAATAATTTGCTCGGACGTGCAGATATCAATCTCGCGGCAAAGGTGAACGGTGAAGTCATTGGATTGATTCAAGGTGTAACAAAGGGCGATGAACTGATCCTTGATTTATTGTCCATTAGACCAGATACACAAGGAAAAGGGATCGGAAAAAAGCTGGTTACGGCGATGATAAAAGCCTCGTATGAGAGAGGGCACCGGTTTATGTCTGCCGGAACTCAGATGCATAACACAACCGCGATTCAGCTGTACGAAAAGCTGGGCTTTAGAACAAAAAATGCCTTCTTGTATTACCATGTGTGGCCGAAAAAAGGAGAGAGGTAAGATGGCGCATTTCTATATCGGAGATCGCAAAGTGGGGGATGGTGCGCCTGTCTTTATCATTGCAGAGGCAGGCATTAACCATGATGGAAAGCTGGATCAGGCACTTGCTTTAATTGATGCGGCAAAAGAAGCAGGTGCCGATGCGGTGAAGTTTCAAATGTTTCAAGCTGATCGGATGTATCAAAAGGAACCGGGTTTGTATGAAACAGCCAAGGGAGAAGAGGTGTCCATTTTTTCTTTAGTAGAACAAATGGAGCTGCCGCCAGAATGGCTTCCGGTGTTATTGTCACGCTGCGCGGAAAAAGGGCTGATTTTTTTAAGCACAGTGTGTGACGAAGAATCTGCGGATCTATTGAATCAGACTGATCCGCCGGCTTTCAAACTGGCATCCTATGAAATCAATCATTTGCCGCTTATGCGTCACACGGCATCTTTTCAAAAGCCCATTATTTTCTCAACAGCCGGGGCAACCATTTCAGATGTCCATGAAGCATATGAGGCGATTACAAGCGAGCAAAATCAGCAGGTCGCTATCATGCATTGCGTAGCAAAGTATCCAGCACCTAGAGCTTACACGAATCTGCGAGTGCTTCAAACATTAGCTGCGGCATTTCCCGATGCAGTTATTGGCTTTTCTGATCATAGTGAGCATCCGACTGAAGCGCCAGTGGCCGCTGTGAAGCTTGGGGCAGCAATCATTGAAAAGCATTTTACAGTAGATAAAACGTTACCTGGGGCTGATCATTCCTTTGCTCTTGATCCTGATGAATTGAAGGAAATGGTTCAGCATATTCGAGCGGCAGAAAATCAGCGGAATCTAAAAGAAGCTGACACTCATTCAGTGCCAGAAGAGCTCCTTGGCAGTCCTTATAAAACGACAACAGCTATTGAAGGCAAGATTCGTGAATTTGCGTATCGAGGCATTTTTACGACAAAAGGCATTGCGAAGGGCGAGACATTGACCGCAGAAAATCTAGCCGTGTTACGTCCAGGACAAAAAAGCCAAGGTCTGCATCCGCGGTATATGGCGATTTTACTTGGCGCAAAGGCTGTCAGAGATATCCCAGCCCATACAGGGGTTTCGTGGAAAGATGTACTCACGCAGGAGACGCCAAATGATCAATGATGTGCTCTTTGTCATACAGGCGAGAATGGGCTCAACAAGGCTGCCCAAAAAGGTGATGAAACCGATCGGCGGTATGGCGCTGATCGACCTGATTGTTGAACGGGTAAAGCAATCAGATCATTACAATCACAAAACGCAGAACCTCATGATTGCCACAACAGTTGAGGCAGAAGATGATCTGCTGGCTCATTATTGTCTCTCAAAGGGATATAAAGTATTTCGTGGCAGTGAGACAGATGTATTGCAGCGATTTGCGCAGATTGTCCGTCATTTTGAACCGCAAATCATTGTGCGTTTAACAGGAGATAACCCATTTATAGATTCGGCTCTTTTGTCGAAAATGCTTGAAAAACATAGACAAGAGAAGGCTGATTACACGTATACGACTGGCACACCACTCGGTATTTCCGGGGAAATGATCGACGCACAGATTTTAAGTAAAATCGACAATTTTCCCCTTACGCAGCCAGAGCGTGAGCATGTCACGCTCTATATCAGAAAGCATCCTGAGCAATTTCATCTGCAATTATTCACACCGCCCAAAGAACTTGCATATCCTGCTTATCGATTCACGATTGATACAGAAGAAGATTATGAGTTTGCGACCCGTTTACTAGAGAAAGCTGGCGGCTCCATTGCTGTGCCTACGGCTGAACTCATCACCATTTGCGAACAAGATCTCGATATTGTTCGATTGAATCAATTTGTGAAACAGAAGGATGCTGAATGAACAAGAAAATCATGATTGTTGTGTATGGCGGGTTTTTAAGAGGAATGGGGCACGTTGTCAGAATGAAACGGCTGGCAAATCAACTGCTTCAAGAAGGAAACGACTTATATTTCTATACAAATGAACAGATCTGTGTAGAAATGCTCTCAGGTCCAAATTGGCACGTTCATTTAGTGCAGGAGTCGAAGGCATTCCTTCAGATGGAAAAGGATATAAAAGAGCTGAATCCTGATCTTTTGCTGATTGATGTACTTGAATGTGACCTCCAATTTCTTCGATTGATCAAAGCGTGCTCCGGCTCTGCAAGGCTGGTTTTATTCGAAGAAAATAGAGCAGAAGCGTGTCAGCTTGCCGATGCTGTCGTGAACGGCATTTATGGCGGTCTGGACGAAAATCACATGCAAGTAGATGGGACAGCATATTTTGATGGAACACCTTATTTATTGTTAGATCAAGAGATAAGTCGATTAAAAGACACATATGAGGTTCGAAAAGAATGCAAAAAGGTGGTCATCAGCCTTGGGGGCAGTGACCCGCGTGGATTGTTATCAAAGGCTGTATCAGCACTTCTCGAAGCTGACCACCTACACATTTTAGCGGTTACAGGAAAAGCCTCTCGCATTGAAGAACAAATAGAGGCTGAGCATATTCAATTCATTCGTCATACAGATCAATTACCTGCGCGTCTCTCGGAAGCCGATCTGGCAATAGTGGCTGGCGGGATGACGTTATACGAGGCAGTTTGTATCGGAGTGCCCAGCATTGTCCTTTCACAAGTAGACCACCAAGCAGTGACAGCCGCTCGTTTTGCGCAAAAGGGAGCCTGTCACCATCTTGGATTAGGTGAACTTGTGGATGAAAAAGATATTCGGCGTGCTGTGGAAAGACTGTCCGGCAGCTATTTTCTCCGCAGAAGCATTCATCTCAATGGACGGACACTCATAGATGGAAAAGGAACTGAACGAGTGAAAAACATTCTTATACACCTCATGAATCATCACCAAAAAGAACATAAGGATGTGTAGATGTGAAGGGAGTTATTTTAGCAGGAGGAAAGGGATCACGACTGGCGCCTTTAACGAAGATTTTCAATAAACATTTATTGCCGGTTGGTCCATATCCAATGATTTATTGGTCATTGTTCAAATTGAAGGAAGCAGGGATTTTAGATGTGATGGTCATATCACAAGAAGAACAAATCCCGCTGTTTCAAAAGCTGCTTGAAAGCGATCAGGAACTGGGGATGAACATCGTATATCAGGTACAGCCTGAAGCGTCTGGAATATCAGACGGTTTATCCTATGCAAAGCCCTTTGTAGAAGGGGAGAAGTTTGTGCTGATGCTTGGTGATAATGTATTTGAGGATTCACTAAATTCTTTTGTTGAAGCCTTTCAGCAGCAAGAAAGAGGAGCCAAGGTTTTGTTGAAAGAAGTGGCAGATCCAAAGCGGTTTGGCATTGCAGAAATTGATGCCACGCGCCAACGGATTTTATCAATAGAGGAAAAGCCGGAGTATCCGCGCTCATCTTACTGCGTCACGGGCATCTATTTTTATGACCAGGAAGTCTTTCAATATATTGAGAGAATCTCACCGTCAGATCGAGGCGAATTAGAGATTACAGATGTGAACAATCTGTATATCTCAAATAGCCAGCTGACCTATGATATGTTAAAAGGGTGGTGGATTGATGCAGGAACACATGAATCTCTCCACCAAGCATCTGCGAAAATGTTTGAAACGATGAAGAAAAAAGAGGGATCCGAATGACGAAGTCTTATTTAATTACAGGCGGAGCGGGTTTTATCGGACTGAATTTTGTGAAGCTGCTGCTTCAGGATACAGATGTCCGGCTCACCGTTTTTGATAAATTAACTTATGCCAGCCATCCAGAGGAGATGGATGAATTATTAAAGTTGTCTCATTTTCGTTTTATTCAAGGGGATATCACCCTTCAGCATGAGCTGGACCAAGCATTTGACGAAGTCTATGATGCCATCATTCATTTTGCGGCAGAATCGCATGTTGATCGCAGCATTGAATCAGCAGAGCCTTTTATTCAAACAAATGTCCTCGGAACGTATCGTATGCTTGAAGCGGTCTTAAAAGGAAAGGCGAAAAAGCTCATTCATATTTCAACAGACGAAGTATATGGAGATTTGGAGCCAGATGATCCTGCTTTCACAGAACAAACACCACTTTCACCGAATAATCCTTATTCAGCAAGCAAGGCGAGTTCAGACCTGCTTGTGAAATCCTATATCCACACTCACCAATTACCCGCGATGATTACACGATGCAGCAACAATTACGGACCGTATCAGCATGAGGAAAAATTAATCCCGACCATTATTAGAAAAGCAGTCAATGGAGAGAACATCCCGATTTATGGAGACGGTCAGCAAATTCGCGATTGGCTGTATGTAGAGGACCATGCGAGAGCTGTGAAGCAGGTGCTCGAAAATGGCACAGCGGGGCAGGTATACAATATTGGCGGCGGCAATGAGAAAACAAATCTCGATTTGACCAAAACGATTTTATCGCAGCTCGGGATTAGTCATGATCAAATTGCGTTTATTCAAGACCGAAAAGGACATGACAGACGGTATGCCATTGATGCCAGTAAGCTAAAAGGCGAGCTCGGCTGGACGCAGGAGACGTCATTTGAAGAAGGTATCGAAAAAACGATCAATTGGTATCGAGCCAAATACGATCAGAGCGAAGAAGGGTGACGGATGAAAGTTTTAATCACCGGTGCAGGCGGCCAATTAGGGAAAGAATTGAGCAGGCAGCTCAAGGAAAAAGACATGACCGTCATTGCCTTAACGAGGAACATGCTCAATATCGCAGACCAGCAAGCAGTCAGACATGCGATGAGACACTATCAGCCTGATATTGTTGTCAGTGCAGCAGCCTATACATCTGTTGATCAATGTGAAACAGAAACCGAAAAGGCGTATCTTGTGAATGGAATTGGCGCCTACTATACAGCATTAGAAGCAAAGCGCGCAGGGGCTGATGTGTTACATGTCAGTACAGATTATGTGTTTGACGGGCAGGCGGACACCCCTTACCAAGTCGATGCACAAGCAGATCCTCAAACCATTTATGGAAAGAGTAAAAAGCTTGGTGAGGAATTGATTCAGCTTGTATCAGACGAAGTGAAAATCATTCGTACCTCGTGGCTTTACGGACATGAGGGGCATAACTTTGTGAATACCATTCTTCGGCTCGCTGAAACGAAGGATCATTTACGCATTGTGAACGATCAGATAGGGTCTCCTACTTATACAAAGGATGTAGCTGAGGCTCTGATTCATTTGTTTGATCAGAAGGCAGGCATGTACCATGTCAGTAACCGGGAAAGCTGTTCCTGGTTTGATTTTGCGTCAGAAATTGTGATGAAAAGCGGCTTGTCCGCCACAATCGAGCCGATTTCCACGGAAGAGTATGGCTTCCAAACGCCACGCCCGGCCTATTCTGTCTTAGATCTTCAAGCGATTGAAGCCACAGGCTGGCAGCCGAGGCATTGGAAGGATGCACTTCACGAATACTTGCAGAAAGAAGGGAGATGGCATCAGCATGATTGATGGTGTTCAAACGAAAAAACTCATGAAACATTGTGATGATCGCGGCTTTTTTGCAGAGCTCATTCGAGATGATGAACCGATGCTGAAACGCTTTGGTCAGGCGTCATGGTCGAAAAGCTTTCCAGGCGTGATCAAAGCCTTTCATTATCATGAAAAACAAGACGACGTTTGGTTCTTCCCCGCAGGTCATGCACAGGTCGTGTTATATGATTTGCGTGAGGACTCTCCTACAAAGGGGCAAACCGATGTGTATTATATGGGGGAAGACAATCCGATGCTGCTTCTCATACCAAAGGGTGTCGCGCATGGCTACCGTGTATTAGGTGAGACGCCACTGCAAATTGTGTATTTCACAACAGAATCGTATGACCCGAAAAACCCAGATGAAAAGCGAATCGCCTGGAATGACGAAATGATCGGGTTTGATTGGGAAACGACATTTAAATAGAGAACGAGGGGCCTTTCGCAGGAGAAAGGTCTTTTTTTGTTGAAATACATTCTATATGTGTCATTTTATGTATATGTACGAAGCTGATAAGAAAAGGGATGTGGATGAGTTTGTCTAAAAGAATTGCATTTGTAACAGGAGCAAGTACAGGAATTGGAAAGGCCATCGCCATAAAGCTTGCCGCTCAAGACAATGTAAAGATCATCATCAATTCTAGAAATCAATCCTCACTAGAAGAAGCGCAGCAGGACATTGGGCGTATGGCAGAAACAAAGGAGCCGGTGGCTCTTTTCTGTGGCGACATGTCAGATGAAGGGGTGAGGGCTGAGGCTTTTGAGGAAATAGAAAAAGAGTTTGGCAGACTGGATGTGTTGATTAATAACATTCCGGGGGGAAAGCCAGATACCTTTGATTCGTGTGAGAGCGAGCAGATGATGGCAGCATTTTCTCAAAAAGCCATTGCGTACATTGATACGATGAAGCGTGCAGTAGCGATGATGAAACGACATGAATATGGCCGGATCATTCAAATTGTCGGGAACCTATGGAAGGAACCTGGTGACCAAATGTTTACGAACAGCATGATGAATGCAGCGATTATCAATGCTAGTAAAAATGCTGCCACACAGCTTGCACCTTCAGGGATCACAGTGAATTGTTTAAACCCGGGATTTATTGCTACAGATCGGTATGAACAATTTATCGGAAACATGATACGTAAACAGGCATTATCGCGGGAAGAAGCTGTACAGGCTGTAGCGTCAGGAATTCCAATGCAACGAGTGGGCTCAGCGAGTGAAATGGCTTCATTGGCCGCTTTTATCGCATCAGAGGAAGCCTCCTATCTTACAGGACAACAAATATCTGTCGATGGTGGAGCGATGAAAAGTATATAGCATCAAAAAAACCGCTAGATGCGGTTTTTTGATCCAGCGTGTAGATAAACCCTCGCATTTGGTGTCAGGTCTGCGTGCCGGTGCTTACGAATGTCAAATTCGCTCCGCTCCGGTACTCGTCCTTCCTAGGGCTGCAAAGGTTTTCTATCACGCTGAAAAGAAGACAAATGGCTAAAATCAAGACCCATTTTAGCCATTTGTCAAAAAAACCCGCTAGATGCGGGTTTTTTGATTAAAGCGAATCGGAAGGATGCGAAGCCGGTCGATAAACAGGGCAAGCTGTTCAATTGGAGCAACCATTGAGATGCGGACATGACGTTTTCCATGTGCTCCAAACACCCCCCCGGGCGTGACAACGACATCGGTATGTTCGAGTAAATAGTCTGCAAATGCATGAGAATGTTCAAACTCATCAGGGATTGGAGCCCATAAATAAAAGGCGCCAGCTGGACGTTCGATGGACCATCCTAGCTGCTTTTCTGCCTGACGGATGAAGAAGTGAATTCGTTCAAGGTAGACCTCTTTTAATGATTGAATGTGACGGTCATCACTTTGCAAGGCGACGGTTGCGGCTTGTTGAAATCCGCCATACATACTAACAAACACATGATCTTGGAAGGCGTTAATGGCTTGGATGATGTCCTCATTACCTACAGCAAAAGCGACTCTCCACCCTGCCATATTAAATGTTTTGGATAGAGAATATAATTCTACTCCTACACTTTTTCCAAGAGGAGCATTCAGAAAGCTTACTGGTTTTTGCTCATAATGAAATGAACCATAGGCAAAATCATGAATGACATGCAGTCCGTGAGCTGATGCAAAATCAGCAGCCTCTTCAAAAAATGCATCATTTGCCACAGCACCTGTTGGGTTATTCGGATAATTTAAGAAAAGAACCTTTGCCTTTTTGAGCACCTCCGGATCAATTGAAGAGAGATTCGGCAAATAGCCATTTTTAGTTTCAAGTTTGATGCAGTAGGGCTTTGCGTCTGCCATCAAGATCCCAGAATGATATTCTGGGTATCCTGGATCGGGGACGAGGGCAATGTCCCCTGGGTCAAGCAGACACTGACTCATGACATAAAGGCCTGTTTTCCCCCCATTGAAAAGGGCCACTTCTTTCTGTGGGTCTATCTCAGTCTCGAATTCTTTTTTGTAGAAATCTGCAATGGCTTGCTTGAAAAAGTCGAAGCCTCTAAAAGGTGCATACTGCTGAAACTCTAAAGTGCCTGCTGCCTCTTGAAGCGCGCTTACGATATGTGCAGGAGTCGGAAGATCAGGATTTCCCTGCCCAAGGTTGATGATGTTCGCCCCGTTTTGTGCTTTATGCGCAATTTTCTCAAAGACGGTTCCAAATTTCTGTTCTGGCAGCCGTTCAATCACGTTAGATGGTAAGATCTTCACCACATTACCCTCTCTTTCTATCCCTTCACTAATTCATCCATTAACTGAATGGCAGCTTGCTTCTGTAAGTTGCGGATGGATGCGGCAACATCCTGTGAGGATGACCCTTTTAATTCAAGCGACACGATGCCATTAAAGGCTTCAAATAAAGAGAGATCCACAAAGGTGCCTTTAGATGGGACGGATTCACTGACGATCACAGTATCTCCAACTAAAGCATCCTGCGGAATATGGACATGATCAATGGTGATATGTGTGGCCTCTGCCGGTATGTGTCCGCTTTCTTTGAAATGCTGAGGGTATAAATGGCAGTCTGCTATATAATGCGTATGTCCAGAAAGCAGCTCTTTTGGCAGATTCGCTTTTTTTCCATCGACTAATACATCGATCAGCAGCTTGGCCATATCCACACCAAACACTTTTTTGATATTCGGAATCATATTCCAGCCAGCAAATCTAGCTGCGGATTCGATCAGTCCTGTTTCTCGATTTTTCATGAGCTTGATCTCTGTATGGGTCGCACAGTTTTCAAGTCCCAGCCCTTCATTTGCCTTCTTAGCTGCCTCAATGATGATTTGCTGTGCTTCATTGTCTAGGATCGAGGGAGTAATATGAGCCGTTTCTGTAAAACCGATTTGAGGGGTCTTGTCATGTATGACAAAAGGGATATATTCTCCCTCCACGACGAACCCTTCTACACTGACATAATCAGAATAGCCACCCTCTTGATACCAATCCTCGTAAGCCCCCTCTAAGTACGTTTCAGCGACAAATGGTGCTTCATATGTCACAGCGTTTGGGACGGGAATGGTTTGCAAATAGGACTGTACGTTTAAAAAGAGATCATCACTGCCGGCTCTGTCATGAAAAAGGGTCACGCCAATCGAGCTTGCTAAATATGTAGGCTTTAAAATAAGCGGTGTCCCGATATGTTCAATAGCTTGCTGGAAATCAGCTAAAGTGGTGACAGGCTGAGTTTTCACCGCTTTGACACCAGCAGCGTTGAATGCAGCTCTCATTTGGCTTTTATCACGCGCCATTTCAGCTGCTTTTACCCCAGCGCCGCGCAGCCCCAGCCGTTCGGCGGCTTTTGCCATTGGTGCAATGAATAATTCATTATTGGTGGTGATGGCATCAGCTTTGAAAAAGGAAGCCACACGGACTAGGTCATCCACCACCTCTTCCTCTGATTTCAAATAATCATCATGTGCCCAGTAAATAGAATCAGGGTGTTCAAAAGAAGGGTGTGTCTCAAAATAATCGCGATCTTTGATGACGGCAATGGAGTATTTTTCTATTAGCTCAGCGTGTCCCTTTGTAATGGCAAAGGGTCTCGGGATATAAGAAACGATATGATAAGGTGCCGCCACGCTTTCATAAAACATATGGGGCGGGCACCCTCCTAAGTCAGCAATGACAAGTACGGTTTTTTTACTCAATGAAAGCACTCCTTTTTATCTAGCGGTGTATCCGCCATCTGCTGTGACAACACTTCCAGTCATATAGCTGGATAGATCAGAGGCGAGAAACAGCATCACGCCCGCAATTTCTTCAGGTTTTCCGAGACGAAGCAAGGGATTCACCTTTGCTTTTTCCTTTTTGACAACCTCAAGACTTTCTGAATGATTGTCTAAAAAGGATTTTTCATTTAATGGCGTATCAATGATGCCTGGGGCGATACAATTCACCCTGATTTGATGAGCGGCATAGTCAATCGCCATCGATTTGGTGAGCTGGATGACACCGCCCTTTGTTGCGTTGTATGCAGGAATGTCAGGCCAGCCAACGAGACCTCCGACAGATCCAGTATTAATAATACTTCCGCTTTTCTTCTCAAGCATATGCGGCAATGTATGCTTACTCATGAGAAATACACCCGTCAGGTTGACCTGTAGAATGTGGTTCCAATCCTCCAATGTCATCTCGTGAATAGGTGAGACAATTTCGATGCCTGCATTGTTAATCAACACATCAATTGTCCCGAATTGGTTCAGCACGGATTGAACGGTTTTTTGACAGTCAGCCTCATTTGTAATATCTGTTTTGAAAAACGCAGCATGTTCATGAGGCAATGATTCAACAAGTTGTTTACCGCTATCTTCATTGATATCAGCCACAGCTACTTTTGCTCCGTGTTCAAGGAAAAGCTTGACGGCGGCAAGCCCAATCCCAGACGCACCTCCTGTAATCAGGACGACTTTTCCGGCAATGTTCATTTCTTCACCTTAGACGCTTTTGGCTTTAAGCGGTTATAGCGTGGAGGGAAGAAGAGATTAATAGACTTTGATGCTTCTGGCTTTGGATTAATGGCGCCGTGATCTTCTTTTGGATCACAGAAGTAGGTCGTGCCAAATTCCATCTTCTCTGTAAAGCCTTCAATCGTCATATCGTATCCACCGCTAATGCAAATCCCAATTTGTTCATTACGGTGCTTATGAAAAGGCATTTCCCCGCCATTCCCCGGAATGTTGGCAATCATAAGCTCCATCCAGTCCTCCACAAAAAAGGTCACTTCCATGCCAGGAAGCAAATCACGCGTTTTGAAAATGTCTAAGAAATAAGTAGGAGGAGCCGTATATTCCTCGCCATCTTTTAATCTCTTAATATCAATGGCGATCACTTCTTCATCTGTCAAATTCGATGCGCCGTGAGGAACGAATGGTGGTGCAATATAGGCTGATTCTAATGGGGTGAGCACTTGGGTCGATTGGCCGACCGTCATTTGAAGCTCGCCTTTTAATACGATGCCGATTTGTGCTTCTGGATGCTCGTGAGGTTCGATGATCGTGTGAGGAGGGACGTGTGAAATTAACACTTCCGTATCGCCTCTGACAGTAGAATATTGGATGACACCATTATCCCATTCTCGTTTTTTCGCTTGAGGAAAATATAATTCTTGCACCTTTTGTTCAGTTGTCATGTTTACATCTCTCCTTTTCCGAATATAGACCAGCTCATAGGAATGCTTTTAAATGTTCGAATGAAGGTGAGGCCGTATGTAGCTCTAGCCACCTCATTGGTTAAAGCGAAATCAAATTCGCCGTCTCTTACTTTTTGTGCGGCTGTACTTGTGGAATTGACAAGCTCAAATTCAGCATTTTGATGAATAAAATATTGAATCAAATTCACAGGTGCAGGATGAGAAACAATTTTTAAATGATGAAGCATTTGTTCTTGAAAGGGGAAATCTGGTCTGACAGCCAAACCATACATGGGCGTGTCACATCTGAATATTTGTAAAAGCTGCAGGTCAGGTCTCATGTAGAAGTGTTTAATTCCTTCGTATGCGTGTGGAACGAGAGTGTATTGGAGTGCGTTAGAGAGAGTATGTTCAATGCAAGTTTCGAATGTGTCGTAAAGGGATAGTTTCGTATGAGTGCCGAGTGTAGTGGTGGAATGAGAGATGAAATGTTTTGCTGCATATTCACTGCTTGTCCCCTTAGGGCCTAATGTATTGACTGTAAACATCTTAGGTGAAACGATGGGCTCTTCTTTGAAATGAAAAACATCATTCTTTAAGATCATGTTTACCATCCAATCTTTTTCAAATTTTTACTAGATTATAAAAAATAAAATTGGTAATTGTCAACATAATTTATAAAAAATGTATTTTATAATAATATTAAAAATTGATCTAAAAAACTGCACATATCGAGATGTGCAGTGAAATAAGCTCACGTTTCAAAGGTATTTTTATGTTTCTGCTGTAAGGTTTTTTCACGTTTATAGCTGATGAAGCTGATGAGAAAACCAACGAGCGTAATGAGTGCACATACAAGTCCTACCGTATGATAGCCGAAATGGACATAAACAGGTCCCATCAAAGCGGACCCAAGCATAACGGCTAGATTGGAAGCAAGGCTGTAAAAAGCCATCACTTTGCCTCGGTGGGTTTGGGAGCAGTCGCTCAGGACGGTGCTCAAAAGCGTGACGGATAAACTTTGCATGGCACCCCAAATAAATAAAGCGAAAATGAGCAATGTCCATGAGAACGGTGCATAAGGAAGTAAGGCAAGAACGAGCGCAATCCCGCCCAGCACAAAGAAAAGAGACCGTGTTTTGCCAAACCAATCTGCTAATTTCCCGGTAAATATACTCATGGAAAAACCAACGCCATAAGCCATGATCAGAAGTCCAGCTGTTGATTGCCCTCCGGAAAACAAACTTTGCAGGTAAGCTCCTAAAAATGAGTACATGCCATAAAATCCAAGCATGTTACAAAATGTCACGGTCAAATAGGCAGGGACACGGTCGATTTTCAAAGCCCCCCATAAAGAACCTGATTTCTCCCTAGCTTGAGGTGCCTTCTTATCAGCTGTGGCGACTTGTTTTCTAGATTCAAGGATGACGAGCAGCAGGACAACGAGACTCATCATGGCGAAAATCCAAAATGTCCAGCGCCAGTTCAAACTTTGACCGATAAAAGCGCCAATGGGCACACCAAGGACAAGAGAAAGAGACCAGCTCGAGACAATGAGTCCCATCACTTTGCCGCGATATTCATATGGAACCCGGTCCCCCACAAGAGCATAGGCTGTTGGCACAAATACACCAGTCGCCAGCCCAGAAATAGCACGGCCGGTAAAAAACACGGCCAAATTTGGGGCAGCAGCACACATCACTGTTCCAATCAAAAAGAAAGACAGCCCAATTATCAAACACAGCTCTCTTGAATACCGGTCCCCTAAAGGAACGAGAAGCGGAGCTCCAACCAGCACAGCTAACCCATAAATGCTGATGGAAAGAGCGAGAACATCAAGAGAGTGCTGAAATGAGTTTGATAAATCAGGCAGCAGTGGTGAAATCACCAGTTCCTCCGATCCCGCCGCAAAAACGCCAAGTGTGAGTGCGATGGCAAGTGTGATGGGAAATGTTTTAGAAGCCTGGCTGTCTAAAGATTCTTTCATCAAGTGATCCCTCCATACTTGCTTTTTCATTCAATTCCGTTAAAATAAATTCTACCATTATTTAGTTTTATTTTACATTTCGCATCATAAGTATTATCATCAAATACTTTTCAAATGGAACGATTTTTGGATAGGAGAGGTACGAATGAAAATCACCGATGTTGATGTGCATATTTTAAATGAATTGAGAAAAGATGCACGCTTATCCATGAGGGAATTGTCCAAACGAGTGAATTTATCAGCACCTGCGGTAGCAGAAAGAGTGCGTAAATTAGAGGACGCAGGGATTATCGAAGGGTATTCTGTTCAGGTCAATTATAAAAAATTAGGGCTTCTGATTGACTGCCTGCTGGAAGTTACGGTGTTAAATGGGGAGTATCAGCGTTTTGTGGCTTTTATGAACGAGCACCCACGCGCTTTTTTTGCTTATCGAGTGGCAGGACAGTCTTGCTTTTTCATTAAGCTGTCAGTTTCGTCTCTTGAAGAAATTGAAGCCTTTATTCAAGAAGTGTCTGGATTTACAAAAACCGTCTCCCATATTGTCTTGTCAGAGCACTCTTTTTCTCACCCTATTCAGGAACGCTTGAAACAAATAGAAGAGCCAAAAATGACCGTGATGAAATAAAAAAGGACCTATGTCAGGTCCTTTTTATTCGTTTATCTGACTGATAACTCATAAACGTAATGATAAGGCCAATAAATGTCACAGCTGCAGCAAATAACGGAACAAGCTGTAAATGTGTGATGTCGATAGCAAGACCGCCAAGCGCTGCACCGCCGGCATTCCCAATATTAAAGGCAGAATGGCTGAGCGTCGATGCGAGTGTCGGTGCTTCATGTGCCATGTTCATCGTGCGGTATTGCAAGGTAGGAACAAGAATAAATGAAATGATTCCCCAAACAAAAATGGTCAGCACGGCAGGCACTTTGAATTCGGAAGTGACTGTAAACAATAACAGGACAGCAATGAGTAGGATCAGTGTCACCATAATACTCGGCATCAGCTTCCAGTCAGCAAGCTTTCCGCCAACTAAATTCCCGATGGTGACCCCAAGTCCAAATAGGACAAGGATGAGCGTTACCCCATTTTCCTGAAAGCCAGTGACTTGCAGCAGAATTGGGCTGATATACGTAAATGCTGTAAAAACACCAGCAAAACCAAAGATGGTCATCGCAAAGGAAACGAGTACCTGTGGTTTTTTCAAGACGGATACTTCATTTCGAATATCCAATACTTCTTCCTTTGATTGATTCGGAACTAAGCTGATGATACCGATTAAGGAAATGAGACCAATGACGGCAATGACTAGAAAAGACATACGCCAGCCGAATTGATTTCCGATAAAGGTACCGAACGGCACACCGAGTACATTGGCTACCGTCAGTCCTGTAAACATGAAGCTGATCGCACTTGCACTTTTCTCTTTAGGCACAAGCCGTGCAGCCATAATGGCTCCGACGCCAAAGAACGTTCCATGAGCAAATGACGTTAAAATACGGGCGGCCATTAATAGACCATAAGAGGTCGAGACAGCGGCAGCAGCATTTCCCGCCACGAAAAGAATCATTAACAGAATGAGGAGACGTTTTCTCGACATTTTCCCAGTCGATAACGTTAATATAGGTCCGCCAACTGCGACACCAAGTGCGTATCCAGTAATCAGCTGTCCTGAAGCAGAAATTGATACATGAAGATCGTTTGCGACATTTGGCAAAAGGCCCATGATGACAAATTCAGTCATGCCAATCGAAAACGCACCGAGTGTTAATGCAAAAATAGCGATGGGGAAGTTTTTCATGATGTGATCACCTTTCTAAACAAATACATAAAAAAGCTTCGGAAAGATCCGAAGCCTTAAGAGTTTATCATACATGGAAATAAGACGCCAGCTGCTCGTTTGCTAAACGGTTTCCAACAAAGAAGGAACCGAATTCGCCGTAGCGTGCACTGACTTCATCAAAGCGCATTTCATAAACCAATTTTTTAAATTGGAGCACATCATCAGAGAAAAGGGTAACGCCCCACTCATAATCATCAAAACCAACAGAACCTGTAATGATCTGTTTTACTTTTCCAGCATAGCTTCGGCCAATTAAGCCATGGCTTCTCATAAGAGATTTACGCTCATCCATGGAAAGCATGTACCAGTTGTCATTGCCAGAACGTCTTTTATCCATTGGATAGAAGCACACGTATTGAGAAGAAGGAAGCTCTGGATATAGGCGCGCACGTACATGCGGGTTCTCGTAAGGATCTCCGCCATCTCCGCCTCCTGCTAAGTAGTTGCTGAGCTCAACAACTGAAACATACGAATAAGCTGGAATCGTAAACTCTGCTAGTCGTGTTTTGTTGAATTCAAGTTCAATTTCACCTAGTTCTTCCATTGTCGGACGTAAAATCATGAGCATAATATCTGCTTTTTGGCCGACAATACTATAGATTGTTTGGCTTCCAGCTTTATCTTGCTCAGCTGTTTTCCATTTTTCCAATAGACCTGTGAACTCATGAATGATGGCTTGGCGCTCATCACTTGTCAGCAGCTTCCAAGCTGTCCAGTCGATCGTTCTAAAATCATGCAGCGCATACCAGCCATCTAGTGTTTGAGCTGCTTCATTTGTTGTATGTTGTTCGCTCATTTCTTTCACTCCTATTAACAGTTTTCCATCTGTTCCAACTATAACATAGTTTGTCCAAATGGAGATGTGATCAAAACTTGAACGAAGAAAACAGCTTTTATCAAAATTGATTAAATTAGTTTGAAAAATAAGAATTTAATTTGTAAGCGCTATAATATAAGTTGGTAGTTTGAATTTAGGTAGAAGAAGAGTATGCTTAAAAGAGAACGCTTTTTTTGTAAAATCAAGGAGGGTATTGTAGTGGCAGATATTTTTTCAACAGTTCAGGAAAAGGTTGCAGGTAAAGGAGTAAAGATCGTTTTTCCTGAGGGAATGGACGAACGCATTCTAACAGCCGTTCAAAAACTAGCAGATGGCAAAGTATTACAGCCAATTGTGGTAGGTAAAAAACAAGAAGTTGAAGCAAAAGCAAAAGAATTAGGTCTTACACTTGATGGTGTTGACGTGTATGATCCTCATACATATGAAGGTTTTGAAGAGCTTGTACAAGCTTTCGTCGAAAGACGTAAAGGCAAAGCAACAGAAGAGCAAGCAAGAAAAGCATTACTAGATGAAAACTACTTCGGTACAATGCTTGTATATAAAGGTCTTGCAGACGGACTTGTGAGCGGTGCGGCACATTCAACTGCTGACACAGTGCGTCCAGCACTTCAAATCATTAAAACAAAAGAAGGCGTAAAGAAAACATCTGGCGTCTTCATTATGGCTCGCGGCGAAGAGCAGTATGTGTTTGCTGATTGTGCAATCAACATTGCTCCAGACAGCCAAGATCTAGCTGAAATTGCGATTGAAAGTGCAAACACAGCAAAAATGTTTGATATCGAACCACGTGTGGCAATGCTTAGCTTCTCTACAAAAGGCTCAGCAAAATCAGACGAAACAGAAAAAGTATCTGAAGCAGTTCGCATTGCAAAAGAAAAGGCACCTGAGCTTGTACTTGATGGAGAATTCCAATTCGATGCAGCTTTCGTTCCTTCAGTAGCAGCGAAAAAAGCGCCAGATTCCGTCATCAAAGGCGATGCCAGCGTATTTGTTTTCCCTAGCCTCGAAGCTGGAAACATTGGCTACAAAATTGCACAGCGTTTAGGTAACTTTGAAGCTGTAGGTCCTATCCTGCAAGGCTTAAACCAGCCAGTAAACGATCTTTCAAGAGGCTGTAATGCCGAAGACGTTTACAACCTTGCGCTGATCACAGCAGCTCAAGCACTATAATGATCTCGACAAAAGCAGCCAGTACGATAGATTCGTGCTGGCTGTTTTTTTGATGACAAATGTGTACAATATAGGGGAAAAGAAAAAATTTGATCGTAGATAAAGCCGATAGAATGGGCAGGTGCTATAATGAACGATTTAATACATAAACTTCAGCATAAGGTCGCGGGATTAACAGAGGCACAAAGGAGAATTGCAGATTATATCGTGCACAATCCGATGGAGGTCGCGTTTTTAACCGTAGATAAATTGGCTTCAAAAGTAGGGACGAGTACAGCTACCATCATGAGATTCTCTGCTGCTTTAGGGTATTCCGGTTTCTCTGAGCTTCAAAAAGAGCTTCAATCAAACATGAAGCATAAAGCTGCCCCTCAAACGAGACTTGAAGCGAACCTCAAGCATTCAAATAAAAGTAAGCTTCTGCATAACCATGTAGAGCTGCAATTTCAAAATATCCAGTATGCTTTAGACAATATCACGGAAGAAAACTTTCAGCATATTGTTGAAAAAATAGCCAGCTCCCGCCAGGTTCTGTGTACAAGTGCCCGAAGTGGAAGACCTGTTGGCGAGTATCTGTCATTTGGAATCAATCGGCTATTGGGGAACTGTCAATATATTGATGCGGACAAAAGCGACTGGGTGGATGATCTCGTTCATTTTCAATCTGATGATTTCATTATAGCGGTCAGCTATCCTCGCTATGCAAAGCGTATAAAGGACTTGCTGGAGGCAGCGAAGTCATATGGGGTGGAAGTGCTTTTAATTACAGACAGCTACAGCTCTCCACTAACTAAGTATGCACAATATGTATTACCATGTTCCTCAGCAAGTGTGGGCTCTCATAACTCTGTCGTATCTGCTATCTTTATCGTAGATTATATTTTAAGTGCCTTAGCCATTAATGACCCTGAAAGAACAAAACCTCGTTTAGATCAAATCAATCATATGTTAACGAAAATGAGTTATCACACAACACATTAGTCGTGTGGTGACTCATTTTTTTCATTTATTTTTTTGAAAGCGCTTTACTAAATAAAATCGAGATGGTATGATCGTGTCACGAAAGTAATATATATTACTTTAATAAAATTGAATGTAATGGATATAACTCAAAGGGGATGATGGAACAATGAGTACTGTTCAATTCGTGTCAAATGATCTAATAGATCGGGCAAGAAAGCTCAACTCAACCTTGCTGTCAGACGTGATGGGATGCACCGGAGCGATGGATCATCAAATTAAACCTGTTGCAAGAGGCATGAATATAGTAGGGACTGCTTTTACCGTTAGCTTACGGCCAGGGGATAATTTATTTCTTCATCATGCGATCTACTCTGCTAAAGAAGGAGATGTACTGATTGTTGATGGAAAAGACCATAAAGGTCATGCATATTTAGGGGAATTGATGGCAGGTGTAGCAAAGGCTGTAGGAATAGAAGGAATCGTGATTGACGGGCTTGTTCGCGACAAACTCGCTTTAGAGGAGCTGGCTTTTCCAATATACAGTAAGGGGTTTATGCCAAACGGACCTTTTAAAGATGGTCCTGGGGAATTAAATCAAACCATTTCGTGCGGCGGTGTCAAAGTAGCACCAGGTGATTTAGTCATTGCTGACGATGATGGAGTCGTCATCGTTCCACAGGAGAAGGCGGAACACATGCTGACACTAGCGGAAGAGAAACAAGCGTATGAAAATCAGAGATTAAAAACGATTCAACAATATATGGACGAAGGAAAGCAAGACATCAGTCTCTTAGCACCTGCATGGCTGGCAGGTAAATTGAAAAAATTTCAGGAATAGGGGAGAATCGGTGATGAAGATAGGCTTTATCGGTTATGGAGAAGCAGCATATGAGCTATCAACGGGATTGAAAACAGAAGGATTAGATCAATTTTATGCGTATGATGTACTTTTACAAAATGAGAAATTGGCTGGAGCGTTGAAAGAAAAAGCATCGCAGACAGGAGTTCAATTAACCAGCAGTATTAGTGAAGTCATTGAGAAATCTGATATTGTCATTGCAGCTGTGCCAGCGAATAAAACCTTAGAAGTGGCACAATCTGTAACGGGAAGTTTGAAAAAGAATCAACTATATGTAGATGTGTCAGCATCAACACCAGACATCAAAAAGCAAGTGGCAAACGAAATTGAAAAGCAAAAAGCTCTATTCGTAGATGCTGCCATGCTAGGGCCTCTTCCAGTCAACAAACACAAGGTTCCGATCACGGCAAGCGGCAGTGGAACCGACCAATTCATGAAAGTAATGAATGCTTATGGCATGAATATCACAAAAATCAGTGACCAGCCAGGAGATGCTTCTGCCTTAAAGCTGATCAGAAGCGTTTATATGAAGGGGATCGTTGGTCTCATGATTGAATTTTTGGAAATTTCCAAAAAATATAATGTGGAACAACAAGTGATTTCTTCATTAAGCGATACAATGGATAGCAAAAGTTTTGAAGAGACCATGAACCGTCTTGTGACAGGGAGTGCATTGCATGCAAAAAGACGAGCGATCGAGCTTCTTGGTTCTATTGAAATGCTAGATGAAGCAGAGGTTGATGCCGGTATGTCTCGGGCAGCACAACAAAAGCTAGAGAGATTAGCAGACTTTCAATTCGTTGAACGGTTTAATGGGAAAAAGCCGGCCAGCTGGGAAGAAGTCATTGACGTGATGCAGCAGGGGTGATGAATTGTAAGCGTTTTATTTAACAAAGGGGAGGCGAAAAAACGATATGGGTTTTATTGCGTTGATTGTATTCATAGCTGTCATCATTATATGGAATGTCGTCGTGAAACGGAATATGGGAGAAGCCATGCTATTAGGCTTTATTGCAACCACATTATTTGGCGGATTGGATGCATTAAGACTTTTCTGGGATGGATTAAAATTCGCATCCACATATGAGGTGCTCTATGCAGCTGTCGCATTTGTATTCATGGCTTATTTAATTGAAAAGCTAGAATTAATTCATGCACTCTTGCGAATCTTAAATTCGGTTGTAGGTAAACTTCCTGGTGGAGCTGCTTATATGAGTACGTTAGGCTCAGCAGTCTTAGGTGCTCTTTCAGGTTCAAATTCTGCAAACACAGCTGCCACTGGCTCTATCACGGCCTCTTGGATGATTAAATCAGGCTGGAGCCGAACCCATACAGCGACCATTTTAGCAGGGAATGGCGGACTTGGAGCAGCACTGCCTCCGAACTCTTCCATGTTTATCATGCTGGGTTTTGCACCAATTGCAGCCCTTGTATCTGAAGGAGATTTATATATTGCGCTTCTCATAGGAGGACTGTATCAAGTCGTATACCGATTTATTTTGGTGTATATTCTGGTGAAAAAGAATAAAATTCAGGCCATGCCGCCAGATGATATTCTTCCTTTTAGGGAAGCTGTGAAACAAGGGTGGAAGTCGATCTTTATTTTTTTCGGTGCCTTGATTCCTATCATTATCACAATTGGTCCACTGGCAAACTACTTAAAAAGTAATCCAAACATTGGACCAGAGGCAATGGATCAAATTTCTTTAATTACGTGGATTCCGATTCTCATGATGCTGATTAGTTTAACGATCGGGAGAAAAAAGGCGTCTGCACTTGATTGGTCTCAGTTTTTCAAGTCGGCCATTCCTAAATTTACAACGATCGGTGCCTTGATGCTGTTTGCTGTTGCGGCAAGTCAGGTGCTTGCTGAATTAGGATTGGCAGAAGATTTGACGCAAATCACATCAGTACTTACCATTCCGAAATGGCTCATGGTACTCATTGTGGGAATTCTTGTCACGCTGGTGGCTGGACCATTATCTTCAACAGCCACATTAACAGCTGTTGGACTTGTCTCGTTTTCAGCTTTAGTCTCAGTCGGAGTTGATCCAGTTGTGGCTGTTGTCGCCATTCTTGCTTTTTCATCGACAGAAGGCGCTTCCCCGCCGGCATCAGGATCGATTTTCATTGCTTCTGGTCTTGCAGGAGCCAAACCTGAGAAAACATTTATACCGCTGATTCTCTACTATATGCTGCCGATCGTGGGAATTGGCTGGCTCATCGGAATGGGAATACTTCCAGTATAGAAAGGAGAAACACATGAGAGCATTAATGGAATTATTATTTAAAGTGCTGCTTGTCCTGTTCTTAACGTCAGGAGCCCTGTTGGTATTCGGTCAAATACTAGGGATTCTCTTGCAAAAGGGTGATATGATTATTGCGAGTACGAATCTATTCAAAAACCCAACACTGGTGTTAAGTGCCTTTTTTAGTCTTGTTGGTTTCTCTCTCAATTATATTCCTGAAAAGAAAGACACCTCATTTAGCGATCATCCATCAGCATCAGCGAGTGATTCGCTCAAATAAGCAATAAACAGCTGGATTCAGTAAATGAATTCAGCTTTTTTGTGCGTGAGAAATAGGTATTAAAACCCAATACGTACGATTCATTTTTTGGTAAATTCACTTTCAATCATATGCTTTTTGTGCTAGTAAATGGTTTCCTAGCAAAAGTAAAATCAGGAGCTCAAGAAAAACATATTCCAGAAACACCAAATTACAAGCAAGAAGTAGCAAATGGAAAAAAGAAAAGCATTTTTTACGGAGATAATAAAAAGGCACAAGAATTGCTGGATAAATATGCAGGGACAGGCAAAGAATTGGGTAAGAATAAAGAAAGGATAGACTTTGGCCAAGCAATAGGAAAATACTATAATATTGATACTGGAAAGTATGAAGAGACTACTAAGGGAATGATACATTATGGGAAAGATGGTGCTCACATCGTACCAGCGAGGCCTTAAAATGAATTGGAGGTAAAAAATGGGTTACGATTCTTTGATTGGAACATTAATAAAGTATGAAAAAAAAGATATGATTTTGGAATGGAATAGTGGGTTGAAAATCTTAGGAAAACTAGATACAGTTTTTGAAACAAATAATATGTTAGATGAAGATGATATTAATTTTACAGAATATATTGCTGCTGCTTTCCAAGTGAATGATATTCTATCTCATCCTAATGAAAACAGTGGCAGTGTATACGATTGGTTAATTCAAGAGAAAAGCTCTTTAGTTGAGATATCTCTTTATGATGATCCACCAAATAAGATTTTGGTAGATGGTCAAATAGTATGGGAATTGGCAGTTGAGTAACAATTGACATCTTAGAACTTTAAAATCCAAGCCCTCGGTAAGAGGGCCTTTTAATTATTTATGAGTTAGTGAAATATGCGTCAAGTTGATCATTGGCAAAACCGGTTTCTGTAGGTTCATACCCGGGGCAGTTTGGGCTGAAATATGATAGCGCATGTGTATCATCAAAGCTCAATCTATATTATTAACAGTAAAGTACCATTGAATGATTAAAATAAAACTTCGAAAATAGGAGCGTTCAATGAACAAAAAACAAGAACTAACGAAACAAATCCAAACCGTCATCAACATCCTAGAAAAAGAATATTCACAAGAGATCAACCAAGGTATCCTCCAATTAATATACAAAAGATATAAGGATGCACAAAGGATCATTCAGAACAATGAAGATCTCCAAAAGATGTTGATCATTGGCGGGGTAAGAGCTTATTTGGATAGTTACAATGACTATCTAAACCCCTTTCTAGATGAATTGCATAAAGCAGAGAGTTTGCTAAAAGAAATGCTGTAATAGATAAAATGGCTGTCTATAGTTCTAGATGAGGCTATTTTCTTTTAAAGATGTATAAAAGGGTCATGAAAAAATCAGCTACTTAACATAGAGGAGGCTTTAAAATGCTCAATTTACCTCAAATCCCAAATTTGCACGTGAACAAACCAGCAAGTGACATACATATCAAAGAGGCAGAATCGCAGCTAAACATGGTGCTGCCCCATGCTTATAAGGAATTGTTGAAACAGACAAATGGATGTTCTGTTGGAGGCGATGTTCTACTATACGGAACTGAGGACATGGTGGAACGCAATGCAACATGGGAGATTCAGCAATATGCAAGCGGCTATGCAGCAATTGGGGACGATGGCGGCGGGCGAGTACTTCTCATGCGGCAGGCAGAAGAGGAGACAAAAGTGTGGATCGTCGATGCTGGTGTGATGAACCCTCAGCATGCGGAATTGGTGGCTGAAGACTTGTTGAGCTGGGTAAATGAGGGCTGTTTCATAGAAGTTTAGTCTATTAAGGAGATGATCAATTTGCCGTGGAATACATTGATCGCTGCATGCCTCGTGGTTGGGGTTCCTGTCGTTTTAATTGCAGCTGTTTATTTCATCTCGAAAAGGAAGAACAAGAAAACAAAATCATCTAATTGAAACGCTCTGTGACGCCAAATGTTATGGAGCTTTTTTGCATTCTCCCTCCATTCCTCCCATGGTATAATAAACACAGTTTATGAACGAGAGGATATGCAGGACATGAAAAATGAACCTATTGAGTTATTGACACAGCCGACATGGCGAATCATAGATCAATCGAGCCTAGGTCTCTATGTAGACCCAAAGCAATCCTTTGCGATGGATGATACACTTTGCGCGTCGGTGGGGAAGGGCCTCTCACCAGCGACAGCCCGTTCTTGGGTGCATCACAATACGATTGTGCTTGGGATTCAGGATACAAGACTTCCTTTTCTCCAAGATGGTGTAAAGCTGCTTGAGGATGAGGGATATCGTGTGATTGTGCGCAATTCAGGCGGTCTTGCTGTGGTACTGGATGAAGGCGTACTGAATGTGTCTTTAATCTTTGCTGAACAAAAGAAAGGTATTGATATTGACCGCGGGTATGATGCGATGGTGGAATTGATCCGTCGGATGCTGTCAATGTACGAGGTGGACATTGAAGCTTATGAAATTGTCGGCTCTTACTGTCCAGGCAGCTACGATTTGAGTATCAATGGAAAGAAATTTGCCGGCATTTCTCAGCGTAGATTACGCGGAGGGGTCGCTGTGCAAATCTATTTGTGTGCAGATGGAAGCGGTCGAAAACGAGCTGATTTGATTCGCCGTTTTTATGAGGTGGCCTTAAAGGATAAACGACATGAGGTGAAAGCGGTATTCCCTGATATACAGCCGGATACGATGGCATCCCTATCAGAATTAACTGGAAAACCAATTGACTGTGCGCTTCTCATGCGTCTTTTACTAGAAGAACTCCAAAAGCTGAGCGACCAACTGACAGCTTCAGGACTGACCACCGAGGAACAGCTAGAGTTTGAGAAAAACATGACGCGGATGATTGAGCGGAATGAGAAAGTGTTCTCGTAAACACATCTTTCCATCTTAAAAAATAGGGGTGATGTAATGGAAACGAAACTTCTGAAAGCCATTGAACTTCGAGAAAGTGGACATCTTCAAGAATCCAATGACATGCTCACCCGTCTTGTAGAAGAGTATCCAGACCATGCCTCCATTCACTATCAATGTGCTTGGAGTTATGATGTGTTAGGAAAGGAAAAACAAGCTGTCTTTTTTTATGAAAGGGCCATTGAGTTAGGATTGTCTTCAGAAGAACTAGAAGACGCTTTACTAGGGTTAGGAAGTACATACAGAACCTTAGGGGAATATGAAAAGTCAAAACAGATATTCCTGCATGCGATGGAAGCTTATCCGGACAACAAAGCCATTCAAACGTTTTATGCCATGACTTTGTATAATTTGAAGGAACATAGCAAAGCGATGGAAATATTACTGAACTGTTTAACTGAGACGACAAACGATCCTGCTATTTTGAGTTATCGAAAAGCCATTGATTTTTATTCAAATCAGTTAGATGGATTGTGGAAATGATTTATATAGATTTGGAGGGGCAATGTAATGGAAGAATCCCCTCCTTTGTTATGAAATTTTATATATGTGATAGTCCTTTATGACATAAGAAAGAAGGAAAATGTATTGTCATTCATCACCACGTATTACCCGCTGTTTATGCTTTGTGTTTTGTCTTTGTTGTATGTGATGTATCGTATTCAGCCGATAGCCTCTGCGATTAAAAAAATCATCATTGTGCTCTGTGTGTTAACAAATGCCGCATATATTTGCTGGCGTCTCTTCTTTACACTGCCGCATGAAGGTACATTTAATATGATAATGGGCATCTTGCTTGTGGCCTGTGAATGTATTGGATTTTTACAGCTGCTTGTGTTTTATACACTTGTTTGGAAGCCTTCAAATCGGAAACAAGTCATGATCAGTGATCTTGAAAGGCTGCCAACAGTTGATATTTTCATAGCTACATATAATGAACCAATTGAAGTGCTAAGACGCACGGTTGCAGGTTGTTTGAATCTGTCTTATCCAAAAGGCAGCGTCCATATTTATTTATGTGATGATGGCAAGAGGGAGTCTGTAGAGCAGCTTGCTTCTGAGTTTGGTGTTCATTATCTGACAAGAACAGATAACAAGTTTGCTAAGGCGGGGAATTTAAACCATGCGATGTCTCAAACGAATGGGGAGTTGATTCTCACACTTGATGCTGATATGGTCCCGCTTCCTGCCTTTTTAGAAAAGACAGTGCCTTACTTTCATGATGGAGCGACTGCATTTGTTCAAGTTCCACAGGCGTTTTATAACGAAGATCCTTTCCAATATAATATGTTCTCGAAGGATCGAATTCCAAATGAGCAGGACTTCTTCATGCAAACCCTCCAAGCTGGTAAAGATCGATTCAATGCGGTCATGTATGTCGGGAGTAATACGGTATTTAGAAGAACAGCATTAGAGGAAATTGGCGGATTTGCTACTGGAGTGATTACAGAAGACATGGCGACAGGAATGCTTCTCCAAGGGAAGTTCAAATCTGTGTCTGTCGGAGAGGTATTAGCTGTCGGTCTGGCACCTGAAAGCTGGCTTGATCTGTTAAAGCAGCGAGACCGCTGGTCGAGAGGGAACATTCAGTGCGCCCGTAAGTTTAATCCATTGAAGGTTCGCGGCTTAACGCTTATGCAGCGCGTTCTTTATTTAGATGGCATTGTGTATTGGTTTAACGGTTTGTTTAAAATGATTTACATTCTTACACCGATATTGTTTTTATTATTTGGTATTCAAAGTTTCTGGGCAGATTTTCAGTCCATTTTCATGTTTTGGCTGCCGGCGTTCTTTAGTTCGTACTTAGCGTTTAAACTGGTGTCGAATCAAAAAAGAAGTATGTTTTGGAGTCATATTTACGAAAGCTCTATGGCATTCCACCTGGCTGGTGTGGCTTTAAGTGAGCTGTTTTTGAAGAAGAGGGTTGAATTTCTTGTCACACCGAAGGGAATTCAAACGGACAAGAGACATTTTCATTTGAAAACGATGATTCCTCATTTGATCTTCTTGCTCCTCTCATTGCTAGTCCTTGTGAAAATAGGATACGATATGAAGGTAAATGGGACGATGAATGCTGATCTCACGTTGATTAATATTTTTTGGGTACTTTATAACGGTGCAGGGCTGTTCATGGCACTTATTGTGGCGTTTGATCGTCCGCGTTATCGAAAATCAGAGCGGTTTGTCATTGAAAAAGAGGGGCATCTTCGTTCCGATCATCAAGATGAGTCGATTGCTTGTTTTCTACTAGATATGAGTGATTCAGGTGCGCGTCTATCCATTCCATTGGATCAAGCTTCTTCTCTAAATCAAGGACAAATGCAATTATTCTTTTCAGAGAATGAAAGTGTGGCATGTGATGTGGTCTGGAGTCATCCGGAGGGAGACAAGCTGATGGTTGGTGTGGCTTTTACTGACACAGAAAAATCACAGTACCTATCACTGATCCGCTTCTTATTCACACGAGAGCACGTATCGATAACGGATCGTGAGAAAAAATCCTATGCTGTTCGGACATTTCTCCGCTTTGTAAGAGAAACGGAGAAAGTACCAAAGGCTATTCGGCGCAAATGGATGAGAAGACCATTGCAAGGTGTGGCAGGCACGCTAGTCTATGAGGACCGGTTAGAAGAGAAGGTGCTGGTGAACATACATGATATTAGTTTATCTGGGTGTAAAATCGAGTCTGAAGCTTCAATTGAATTACATGACAAAGTGCTGATCACCATTGATACAGAATCTCTGACAGAGCAGCCGGCGATTGTGGTTTGGACATCACAAAAACGCGGCCGCACAATAGCCGGACTCAAGTTTGTTCAGCCTGAAATCAAGCAGATAGAAGAAAGAGAGGGAGTGGTTTCTTGAAATCCAAAAATGGCGGTTACCTCTATTTACTATGGCTTCCTGTCATCATGGGAGCCGGCTACGGCATTTCGCTTTTAGTGCCATTTCTTCAGCCTGTACTAACACTTGGCATCGCAGGTCTTTATATTTTTATGTTTGGTGATTTTCAAGTAAGGCAGGTCAAGTATATTTTTATGTTCGTGTTTTTGATCAATGTCCTTTTTAGTGTGATGCTATTTTTGGGCATTTAAAAAAGTGCTTCCCGAGGCGGGGAGCACTTTTTGTTATTCTGCCATTTTTTCGAGGTTGCCGTTCCGGTCCATTTTAAAGGTTGGTGCGGCACTATCGTCTTCTTCAAACAAAACTAGTTTTCTTGCACGGTTCATGATTTTGACGAGTGTTTCATAATCTTCTTGAATCGTGAGCTGATCCTTTTCAAGCTTTTTCACTTCAGCTTCTAGCTGCGAGACTTTATGAGAAAGCTCATTGTTTTCTCGTTTTAAGCGGCTGTTTTCCATACGTAAGGCAGTGGATTGCTGACCATCGCCTTCATAACGGCGTAAGAAATCAATGATATCGTCGATGGTTAATTCTTGATGCTGCCTAAATGGATTCGCTTCCGGCTTTTTCTCTGCGGTATTTGGGGCAGGAGAAGCCTGTGACAATAAATGTGATAAACTAGCTAACTCTTCATTGTAGCTTTGATCCACAAACTGAAGCTGTTCGGCAGTTTCAGCAGCTGGTGCAAATGTTTCTTCCTTTGCTGGCTCCAATTCCTGGGAGAATTCCTCCTGAGTGACCGTTTCTTCTACTTGCGGCTGATAAAGTAATCGTTTTTTCGCAGGCTGGCCATTGCCAAGTGCACGCATCCGTTGTTTTCGTTGTTTTTTGGCTAGTGCCAACGCTTTTTCATATTGATGCCTCACGACAGCGTTCCATCTAAATCCGCATGCTGCGGAGGTGCGGTTCAGCTTGTCTCCTACTTCTTCAAACGCATTTAGCTGCGTACTGCCCTCTCTGACGTGACGTAAGACGGTTTCTGCCAGGAGGAGATCATTTTCCTCTGACCAAGCATCTTGTCTTTGTTTTGACATGTGTTTAAACCCCCATATGATTTGATGGTATTAGATTAGCCAAGTTCAAGAAGGTTTATACAAGTTTGCTAAAAGGATAGTGGAAAATACTAGCTTTTATGTAAACGCGTCATTGGGGCGGCAAAGCGTCTTGCAAGTCCAGCCGCTTCGATGTACAATGTTGGGTGGTATATTATTCACGATTGGCTGTCCAACTGTTTCATATAGAATGAAGTATCATCATTGAAAGGAAGCGTAAGACCATGGCTAATGAGTTTCGCGTATGTGACGATTGTGATGCGACGAACCTAAAGACGTTATTGCCTCGACTCAAATCGGTTGACCCTGATGCAAAAATTGAGATAGGCTGTCAATCCTATTGTGGTCCAGGACGAAAAAAGGCTTTTGCGTTTGTGAACAATCGCCCATTATCCGCACCAACAGAAGATGAATTACTCGAAAAGGTTCAAAAAAAAGTCAAATAAATGTCACTGAATGTGTTCAGTCGACCTAAAAAGAGGTCCGTCCCTGTCAGGTCGGGCTTTTTACGTCCGTGCAATCTTTGAGAACACATTCACCAACAAATTCAAGGATGTTTTCGGGAAAAGTTACCCGATATAATAGAAACACGTCTTAAAAAAAGAGGGACGAAACGATGGCGTATCCAAAAGGTAAATTATCTGAGGAAAAGGTATTTAAAGATCCTGTGCACCGTTATGTTCATGTAAGGGACGCATTAATATGGGATTTAATAGGAACAAGAGAATTTCAGCGCCTGAGACGGATTAAACAGCTAGGAACTACTTATTTGACGTTTCATGGTGCAGAACACAGTCGATTCAATCATTCACTCGGTGTATACGAGATTGTGAGACGAATTGTGGATGATGTGTTTAAAGGGCGGCCTGAATGGGATGAAGGAGAGCGCGAGCTAGTACTTAGTGCAGCCTTGCTTCATGACCTAGGACATGGTCCATTTTCTCATTCCTTTGAAAAGGTCTTCCACTTAGACCATGAATCGTTTACAAGAGATATTATTTTAGGGCAGACGGAAGTCAATGAAGTGCTCCGCCGGGTGAGTGATGATTTCCCGAAGCATGTGGCTGAAGTGATTGCCAAGACGTATCAAAACAAACAGGTGGTTAGTTTGATCTCAAGTCAAATCGATGCCGACCGAATGGACTATTTGCAGCGTGATGCTTATTATACTGGCGTCAGCTACGGCCACTTTGATATGGAACGTATTTTACGTGTGATGCGCCCGAGAGAAGATCAGATTGTGATGAAGCAGAGCGGGATGCATGCGGTAGAAGATTATATTATGAGCCGCTATCAAATGTACTGGCAAGTCTATTTCCACCCAGTGACACGCAGTGCTGAAGTCATTTTAACGAAAATCCTTCATCGTGCAAAAGAGCTGCATGAAACGGGTTATATTTTTACACATGCCCCAGTTCATTTTTACTCAATTTTTGAGGGAAATGTCACCACAGAGGACTATATTAAGCTGGATGAATCCATTGTTTTATTTTATTTTCAGGCGTGGGAAGACGAAGAAGATCACGTGCTGGCCGATTTGTGCCGCCGTTTTATGAACCGCCGATTGTTCCAATATACAGAGTTTAATCCAAATGAAGAAATGACGAAATATTTCAAGCTGACCGCCTTGTTTAAGGAGGCAGGAATTGATCCTGACTACTATTTAGTGGTCGACTCATCTTCTGACTTGCCCTATGACTTTTATAGACCAGGGGAGGAAGAAGAGAGGCTGCCAATTCACCTTTTGACGCAAAGTGGTCATATTAAAGAACTGTCGAGACAGTCAGATATTGTTGACGCCATTTCCGGTAAACGAAGAACCGATCATAAACTTTATTTCCCGATGGACTTAATTGTAGATATGTCGGAAAAAGCTGAAGAAAAGAAGGCGATCATGAAGCTGCTTGGTTTGGGATAAAGAAGTACTGAAAAAGGAGATGTCGGGAATTTGTTGAAAGAGCATGCAAAGTTGATGAAGGTATTCTCTGAATCAGGGGAAATCGTTGGACGGAAGAAGCTGCAAAAGATGATTTACATAGCAAAAAAGCTAAATTTGCCATTTTACGAGAAATACGATTTTCATTTTTATGGCCCCTATTCAGAGGAGTTGACGCTCAGAATTGAAGAGCTGTGCAACCTTGGATTCTTGGACGAAATGAAGGAAAAAAAGGGCGGATACTATCAATATCGCTATTCGCTGACGGACAATGGGAAAGAGTTTCTCGATCAATGTGAAGTGGACATGCCTGACCTCAAAGTGCTGACGCAGCAGATGAACGAGCAATCGTCCCGTTTCCTGGAGCTTGTCTCAACGATTTTATATTTTGATGACCTGCCAGAAGATGAGATAAAGGAAAAGGTCTTCACCATTAAAAGCAAGCAGCGCTATACGGACGAAGAATTTGAGGCTGCCCTTGCTTATATTGATCAGTTGAAGGAATTGAACTAACGAGAAGAACCAGTATGTGATGGCTGATGGCTAGAACAGACTGGTTTTTATTTTGCACAGAAACAAGCCGACCGCATGGATCGACTTGAATTTTATGAATGGTGATATGAGAATCTTGCTAAAAATTGTTTTGTACGTTCTTCTTTCGTCTGTTCAAAGACTTCTTCCGGCGTACCTGATTCGACGATGACCCCATCCTCCATGAAAATCACCCTGTCAGCAATATCATAGGCAAAGCTCATCTCGTGGGTGACGATGATCATGGTGACCCCGGTTTGTGCTACCTGTTTAATGACATCAAGCGTTTCTCCTACAAGTTCTGGATCTAATGCAGAGGTCGGTTCGTCGAATAAAATGACTTCTGGATTCAAAGCCAGTGCCCGTGCAATGCCGACTCGCTGCTGCTGTCCGCCGGATAATTGATGCGGATAGGCATCCTTTTTCTCTAGTAATCCGACCTTTGTGATTAATTGGAGAGCTGTGTCATAGGCTTGATCTTTTGGTTGTTTACGGGCAATGACTAAACCTTCCATGACGTTTTCAAGTGCTGTTTTATGAAGAAATAGATCGTATTGCTGAAAGACCATGGCGGTTTTTCTGCGAAGTGCGAGAATGTCTTTAGGCTTTGCTTGATTGAACTTGACGGTCGTGTGATCAATGCTGATTTCTCCTTGATCTGCACGCTCAAGAAAATTCAAGCATCGCAGAAAGGTTGATTTTCCAGAACCGCTCGGACCTAAAATGACGACCACTTCGCCTCTTTCTACCGTTAAATCAATTCCTCTCAGAATCTGATTTTTACCGAACGCTTTATGCACCTGTTTGATATCAATCATGCCAATCGTCTCCTTTTGTTTTTGTGTCCATATTTCTCATATCCGGCTGTAATGGCTTCGATTGAGGCACACAGGGCCCAGTAGATCAGGGCAACGGCGATGTATGCTTCAAGATAACGATAGTTCACATTGGCTTTAATTAAAGCGCCGTTTAAAATATCGACCACAGACACCATAGAAACGAGAGAAGAGGCTTTGATTAAACTGATCAGCATGTTGTTCAGCATTGGAAGGGAGATGGGAAAGACTTGCGGTATGATGACCCTTCTTAAAACCTGTCTGCTGGTGAAACCAACGGATAGAGCAGCATCGAATTGTCCCTTTGGAATAGATGCAAGAGAGCTTCGAAATATTTCAGATAACCCGCTTACGGCATATAAAGTAAGGGCGAAAATGGCAATCCATCGTCTGTCCAAATCACTGAAACGAATCTGAAGAGAAAGAGATGCAGCCAAATGGTCCAGTGAATCGGAAAAAAGCAGATAAGATACGAGCAAAATCAGGACAACCGGAATTGCTTTAAAAATAGCCACAAACCATTTAAACAAAGGAGACAATACAGGCACCTGATAAAAACGGATAAGGGCAATACCAAATCCAAAGACAGAGCCAAATAGTAGCGGGAGAAAGCCTAATAGCAGTGTCGTTGGCAAATAATGAAGTGCGGCTATAAAGGCCTGTAGCATAAAGGCAACATCAAAATCCACTCAGATCGCTCCTTTCTTATGATGTAGTAAAGTCTCCGCCCAATATTTTCTTAGACAATTCAGCGAGCTTGCCGTTATCGATTAGTTTTTGTAATGCTTGATCAATGTCTTTTTGAAGTTTCGTATTGTTTTTTTGATAAAGATAATACGTTTTAGATACGTTTACAGGCTTTCCAGAGGTGACTAGATTGGCATTAAATTGTTTGTTTAGCTTGTTGACGTCATACTTTGTGAGCAGGGCCGCATCGACTGTGCCATTTTGAAGATTTTTGACGAGAATCTCGTTCCCGCCATCTCCGTAGACAATGTCAATTTTCTGATCATGCTTTTTGTTATATTGCTCAAGAAGATAAGCAAAATTACTTCCTGTAGAGGTGTGCACTTTGTGTCCAGCCAAATCGTCAAGGCTTTGAAAATCATGACCGGAGGCTTTATCAACAACCACATAGCTTGTATAATCTGTGTAGCCAACTTTTCCAAATAGATATTTCTTCTGGCGCTCATCATTGATTTCATATTGATGGGCAGCGAGATCTACTTTACCAGCATCTAAAGCGGGCAGAATATTTTTAAATTCGAAGGATTCATATTTAAACTTATATTGTGGAAGCAACTGATCCACTTCATCTAATACAGCCTTCTCATAGCCTGTTAGTTGACCGTTTTCATCTAAGTAAACGAAAGGCTGATAAGCGTTCCCTGTGCCAACGATGATTTCTTTCGCATCTGGATCATTATTCGCTGCTTCCGCTTTGTTTCCACTCGATTGTTCTGCATTTCCGCAGGCAGCAAGCAGCAGTGAGCCGAGTGTAAGCAGACCGATGATGTAATGTTTTTTGAATTGTTTGTTATTTTTCATGTGAAATCCTCCTCGTTTTACTTCGCACGCTTTTCGACTGTGAAAGCTGTTTCGGGTCTTTTTAAGGAAACGAATGTCGTCTGACGCTGCTTCCTTGTTTTCGGTGTATTGATCTGTTTTTCCAATAGGTCAAACGCTTTTTCCAGCAGCAGACTTAAAATGATAAATATAACGGCAGCAATAAAGTATCCTTCTAAAACGCGATAGTATAAAGCCCCTAATGTTTGGACCTTTCCTATAATATCCATCACGCCCAGTGTGAAGGCGAGGGAGGTATTTTGTAATAAGTTGACAATAGCCACGCCAATATTCGGGAGCGCGATTCTCCCTGCTTGAGGAATGAGTGTCCTTCTATAAATCTGCCATTTCGTCATTCCAATCGAGGCAGCCGCTTCATATTGAGATGCTGGGACACTCGATAAGGCTGATCGGAATATTTCTGAAAAGTAGGCAGCTGTATTGAGTCCATATGTAATATAAAGAAAGATCAATTTGTTCCACATGGAGATATCAAGGCCAATTGCTGCGAGCACACCTGGCAGACCATAAAAGACAATAAACATTTGAACCAGGATAGGCGTTCCGCGAATAAAAGAGACATAGACTGCACTGAGTTGGTGCAGAACAGGAATGCGCTCAATTCGAAAATAAGCAAGGATGAATCCAAGAAAGCCGCCAATCAAAGTGGCAAATAAAACAATCAGCAAGGTCGTTGGAAGGGCTGATAACACTTTAGGAAAGAGAGTGACCACGTACTCCCATTTGAAAAACTCACCCACGTTGAATCACCTCCTATGTAGAAGTCGTTTCGACTTTTTCTTCTGCGGGTGGTGTCCCTAGAATGTCTGGATCAAAGCGCTCAGGGATAAGCACTTTATACATCAAAACACCTAAATCTCCATTTTCAGCCTCGCGTTCAATATATTTTGTATATCCTTTTCGTTCGTACATCTCTAAAAGCCAAGGGTGTTTCCGGCCAGAAGTGCCCAGTGTATATGCAGGCGCTTTATATGTCTGCCGAAGCAAGGTGTTTTCTACATAATCGAGCAGCTTATTTCCAATCCCTTGACCGGCTAAATCAGGAGCTGTCGCAAACCACCAAACAAATGGATAGCCTGAGACCGGCTCAGTGCTTTCCCAAGGAAAACGTATGGTGATGGTAGATATGAGCCGGCCGTCTCGTTCTAATACAACGGCAGCGGACTGTTTAATGTTTTCTGTGACCATTTCCAGTGTGGCGTTCGTGGATGGCCAATCGATGCCCATTTCACCAAGCGGTTTAAATGCACTGGACAGCAATTCTAAAAAAGCTGGTGCATCTTCTTCGGTAGCGATGCGAAAAATATCTCGACTCATGACAAACCTCCATTCAAAATGTAATGTCAGATTAACGCTTTTCTTAAAGTCTCGATATCTGGATTCAGCAATGCTTGATACACATTGGAATCTTGACTGATCTCAACTACAGGCACATAACGGACACCGTATTTTGCTTCTAAAATGTTTCTGTAATCGTCATGCTCTGTGACATCAATCGTTGAAAAAGGAATCTGTTGTTCGTTGAAGTAGGATTGAATGTCCTTGCAATAACTGCATCCATTTTTGCTCCATAAAATGATTTTTTGACTATTTGACATTAGACGTTCACCTCTTGATTGATTGGTTTTTGGTTTGTTTGTTCTTGATCAAGTGCTTTTTTTAATAAAGTAATAGACGTGATCCTTTTATCAATATCTACGATCGGCGACAGCACGATGAATTCATCGATATCGTAAGACTCGGATAGCTCAGTCAGCCTGTGATGAACGGTTTCTTTTGTGCCGGCGGTGTAGCCTGTTTTTTGTACGTGAATGTTGTAGTGTTCCTTCTCCGTTTCTTTCACCAGTTTTTCTGCATCCTCTAACGATGTGACATTCAGCTTTCTTCCATCGGAAAAGGAGACCTTTACTGTTTCCTTTTGTTTGATGTGCGAGAGTGCTTGTTCGTGATCTTCAGCTACAGAAACGGTGATGGCAAGAAGGAACTGCTGGTGGGTGCCCGCTTTCTGATATGTTTGGAAGGTCTCTCTTGCTTCTTTTAATAAGGCTTCATCTCCATTAATAAAGAAGGCAAACACAAAGGAGATACCAAGTTTTGCTGCGAATTCAGCACTCTCCGTACTTCCCCCTAAAAGGAAGATGTCAGGTGATATGCGCGGGATGGGCTGAGCATTCAAGTCATTTGTGTGTTCCGTCAGATAGGTGTTGAGATCCACTAATTTTTGAGAAAAATCCTTCCGTGATGCCTGATAATCTTCCTGAAGAGCTTGTGTCGATAGGTTCAGTCCTCCCGGTGCTTTCCCAACACCTAAATCGACCCTTCCAGGCGCTAATGATGCCAGGACGTGAAATGTTTCAGCCACCTTAAACGGACTGTAATGCTGAAGCATGACACCGCCAGACCCAATGCGTATGTTGTTTGTTTTTGCTAAGAGATAGCCGGCAAGAGCTTCAGGGGAAGAACCTGCTACTTGAGGGTTATTGTGATGTTCAGACACCCAAAACCTGTGATAGCCAAGCTGATCCGCTGCTTCAGCCAATCTGACAGTATGCTGAATGCCCGTCTCTGCGTTCTCGTTTTCACCGACAAGGCTTTGATCAAGAATACTAAGGGTGAACGACATTGGCTGTTCCTCCTATCAGACTTTGATATTGAGATAATGCGAGGTTTAACCTGTTTGTGGCATCTGAATCAAGTAAATAATCACCTGATTCCTGCTTTGTGACCTGTTGATCCACGACATACACGCCAGATTGAACAACCGTTGCACCAAGTTGATGAATAATCGGTTTAAGAGCATATTCAATGACGAGCAGGTGACCATAGGTTCCTCCTAAAACGAACGGAAGGACGGGTTTTCCTTGTAACGCTTTCTGTGGAAGTAAATCTAAAAACGTTTTTAAAATACCGGAAAATGACGCTTTGTAGACAGGCGTTAACATAATGACACCGTCACTCTCATTCACAAGTTCAATGGCCTTGACAACCTCCTCGTTTGAAAAGTCCGCACGTGTTAGTGCGCTGCTAGGCAGCTGGTGAACTTGAATGATATGTACATCGATTCCATTGATCGTTAAATGCTGCTGAACATGCTGCAGTACACCGGTTAATCGAGATTGGACGGAATGTCCGCCTGCTATAATCGTTACTTTCGTCAATTCGTCTCCTCCATTTCACATAATTCCTTCTAAACAACTTGGAATAGTTGATAATATAAATTATAATAAGGCAAACCAATTGAAAAGTATAATTAGTAATCATAAATACACGATTCAGTTATTTAAAATATAGAGAAAAGAGGGGTTTTTATGGAGATTCGTGCGATCCGCACCTTTGCCACCATCGTGAAATATGGGAATTTTTTAAAAGCAGCAGAAGCACTGAATTATTCTCAGCCAACCATTACCTTGCACATCAAACATTTAGAAGAGGAAATTGGAGAGAAGCTTCTAGAGAGAGGGAAGACCTTAAAGTTAACAGCATCAGGACAGCTTTTTTATGAAAGAGCCAATTCTTTACTCAATGAATATGAGAAACTGACGAAAACGCTCCAAGATTTAGAAGTGGGCATTGCGGGATTAATTCGCATCGGTGTTTCTGAGCCTACTGCCAGTTTAGAATTCCCGGCGCTTCTTGCAGAATTCAAGGAAAGGTTTCCGAATGTAGAATTTTCTGTGCAAGTAGCAGATGCGAATACACTGAGTTCCTTGCTTTCCCATGATGAGATTGATTTTGCGATTTGCGGCGCACCAGAAGCTTCGATGGAAAATAGCTATAAGCCTCTTTTTCAAGATGATATCGTGCTACTGGTCCCATCTTCCCATCGATTGGCAGAAAAAGAGGCAGTGGAGGTAACTGATTTAGAAAATGAGACTATACTATTCACACCTCACAATTGCCCCATCCGTATCCAAATTGAACAACAAATCGTCGATGTCATTGGGACAAATTACAAGAAATTAGAGATTACTAGCAGCATGTCCCATAAACACTATGTTCAGGCGGGCTTAGGAGTATCTCTGTTTACACGAACGGCTCATTCTTTTACACTCCCCGGTACGAAGGTATTAGAAATAAAGGGCATTCAAGTTTCCCCGCCAGTTGGTCTATTGAGGAAAACAAATGATACGCCTGGAAGAGCTGTGCTCCAGTTCATTGATCTCATTGAAAATCGATTGCACCAGCACCAACCATCATAAAAAGAGGGGTTAGCCTTTATGCTAGCCCCTCTTTCAAGTTTATTTCACTGTTTGTTTCAGAAATTGATTCTTCTTAATGGGCAGGCCTAAGTTTTCGCGAAGGGTATGAGCTGGATAATTTGGATCGTAATATCCTCTTTCGACTAATATCGGAATGACGTGCTCCGTCCATTCGGATAAACCACTAGCTAAAATCGGAGCACCAAAAATAAATCCATCTGCGGCATCCTCTTCGATCCATTGAATTAATTTGTCAGCTACTTGTTCGTAAGTGCCGAAAAAGGCACTTTTAGGCGTGGTCACTTGTAAAGCGACTTCTCTTAAGGTCAGGTTTTGTTCTTTGGCCATTTTCTTAATGGAATCTGTTGTGGATTGGAAGCTGTTTGACCCAGCGTCACCTATATCCGGAAAAGGTCCATCAAGCGGGAATTGACTGAAGTCCAAGTGGTCAAAGAATCGGCCCAGATAATGCAGAGCTTCTTCAATAGAGACTAGATGTTTAATGGCTTCATATTTTTCTTCTGCTTCTTCGACTGTTCTTCCTGTAATCGGGTGGATGCCAGGGAATATTTTGATATCGGATGGTTTTCGCCCAAACGCTTCGGCTCTATTTTTCACGTCGCGGTAATAGGCTTTTGCCTTTTCAAGTGAATCGGCATTTGTAAATACAGCGTCTGCTTCTTTTGCGGCTAAATCTTTTCCTGCATCTGAAGCGCCTGCCTGAAAAATTACGGGCTGCCCTTGTTCAGAGCGTTCAATATTTAAAGGACCTTTGACAGAAAAGTGTTTTCCATGATGGTTTAAAGTGTGCAATTTATCTCGATCGAAGAAAACCCCCGTTGAACGATCCCTTACAAAAGCATCTTCTTCCCATGAGCTCCAAAGCCCGTTCACTACATGTAAGTACTCTTCTGCAATTTCATATCGAAGTGAGTGGCTTGGGTGCGAACGGATGATGTGATTTTCAGCAGAGCCCTCTAATGGGGAAGTCACAACATTCCAGCCTGCCCGGCCTTTACTTAATTTGTCCAAGGAAGCAAATTGTCTGGCAATGGTAAAGGGCTCACTGTATGAAGTGGATACAGTACCCACAAGTCCAATCTGTTTGGTGACTGTGGCAAGCGCAGATAAGATGGTTAATGGTTCAAATCGATTCAAGAAATGAGGAATTGAATGTTCGTGGATATATAAACCATCTGCAACAAAAACAAAACGGAAACCCGCTGATTCTGCCTTTTTTGTCATCGCTTGATAATAATCAATGTTAACACTTGCATCTGCTGGAACCGATTCATCCTTCCATGCATTCATGTGACCCCCTGGGCCATGTAACATTAATCCAAATTGTATGTGCTTTTTTCCAGTCATGCCGATCGTCCCTTCTGTTTGAGGTAGCAATGTTTTATGTTCTTCATCATAAGGCAGAACCGCAGAGAAGTATAATTGGTATCAGTAAAGTGTGACTTTATCTTTTCTAATATCATTTTTTGTTTCTTTTAGATGTGTCGTTAGGTCCATGATATGATTTCTTGAAAAACATGGATGTTTACTAAGTAAATGACCCAGACCAAAAGCGCTATTTTTCGATGAAATGTGTGTCAAAATATCTGAAAAATTAGTGAAAATGACGTAATTCGACTTTTTTCCTGTGCATCTAATTCCCTGTTTTTGACTGAAGAGAAGGAAAATGGTGAATTTTCAGTGAATATATAACTTTGTGAAAAACAAAGGAGGGATAGGAATGAAAAAGCGTTCAGTCTTTTTGTCATTTTTATTGGTAGGTAGTTTGTTACCGGGAGTAAGTTCAGCTTCAGCACCAGTAGCGAGTGCTGGTCATGGGCATGATCATGGTCATGCGCCGTTCGAAACCCACATTGGTGAGGGGTTGCCAAAGGCAAACAGTTTTAAAGATTTGACGGCAGCACCTCCAATTGAACGAGATGTGACAACAAAGGTATTAGATGAGTCTGGTAAGCAGGTAGGCTCGAGAACCTTTAAGGCCAATACAGGAGATTCAATTTCAACAAAAGCAAGTACAGGCAGTCAGAAGGTCACTGTCTATGCGGTTGCTGATGCGCAGTATCGTGCGAAATATAGTGACTGGCAAACACGGATTGTCAACATCATCGAGCAAGCAGATGTCACGTTTAACCGTGATCATGATGTGGACTTTGTCGTACAAGCAGTAGGATCTTGGACGTCTTCGGGATCAAATTCATCACAAATTCTTTCCAACCTTGCGCGCAGCTTTGATGGCAGAGGATACGACTTTGTCACTGGATTTACAGCAAATCCAAACTTTGATGCTGGCGGAATCGCTTATGTCTACAATAGTGCACCAAGCGGAAGTGCATTCGCCGTGAACCTTGACCAAGGAACAGCGAATACAGCAAAAGCGGCTACACATGAATACGGCCATAACTTTGGCTTACCGCATGACCCTCAAGGAAGCGGCATTGTCTGCTTAATGAATTATGATTATTCCTACACAGTTGACTACTTTGATGCGGCTCATAAAAATCAAGTGAACCGTAATAAAGCTTGGTACAGATAAGAAAGAAGACAAAAGGACAAACACCTTATGGGTTTGTCCTTTTTATATGCTTACAGGTCGCTCATTCGCTTTCCTGCTACGGCATAGTGTTCTTTTTTCATTTCTTCAATAATGACAGAGACTTTTTCTGCACCTGCGCCTGTTGTTTCCACAACGGCATCAGTGACTTTCTCCACAAGAGCTCTTTTCTGCTCGTCTGTTCTTCCTTCAAGCATTTGTACGGTGACAATCGGCATGGCGAAAACCTCCTTTTTCCTTTAATGCTACGCTTCCCTTTAGTTTAAGGGACTTCTTATAGTATACTGAATGAAGTAAATCATTGTATAGAAAGAAAGAGGGATTCATGCCTTTGAACCAATTTCTTGTTTATCCATTAGAACTTATTCCATATGTCGCCATTACGCTTGTTGTTGCATTTACGATGCACGAGCTGGCGCATGCATATGTTGCGTACCGTTTCGGAGACCCAACGGCTAAAAATCAAGGGAGACTGACGTTAAATCCACTGAAGCATCTCGATATTTTCGGGACGATTTTGATCTTTGTGGCCGGGTTTGGCTGGGCGAGACCTGTACCAGTGAATCGTTACCATTTTAAAAAACCGCGTTTAGCAGGGATTTGTGTCTCTATTGCTGGACCATTAAGTAACTTAGTGCTGGCGTTTTTGGGCTTTCTTGTGTATGTGCTTCTTCAGAAGTTTGGCGGGGAATGGATCATGCGTTTTGAGCCGGGAGTCGATTATTTCTTCCAGATCTTTATTAACTTAAACGTCATCTTGTTCCTATTTAACTTATTGCCGCTTCCGCCGCTTGATGGATATCGTATCATTGAGGACGTCGTCAGTCCTAGTATTCGTGCGAAAATGACGCAATTTGAACAATATGGGATCATTATTTTTCTCATATTCGTGATCACACCGCTGGGTCAGTTTGTGTTTGGTCCATTGATCGGAATGCGGGATCAAATCATATACTGGTTTAATCTTATTTTGAAGCCGCTGCTTTAGGAGGTTTAATGAATGGAAGGTAAAAAGAAGAAACCAATTGGTTTTAACATCATTAAAAAAACAGATGCAACCGACGGACATGGAGGCTTTGGGGCAGGTGCCCTCAGTCTTGATAATATCTCGCCAGTCATCATTGATGTAGAGGAAAAGGAAGCTGTCATTGATATTGGTGCCATGCATGCAAGAAGTGCCGTCGAAAAAGGAATTAAATTTTTGAAAACAAAAGAAGAGGTGCCGAACGGAAAGCCTTATTGGCTCGTATGGGTGACGATTGACCGCAGAGAAGAAGGGCCTTATTATGCAGGTGTGACGGCTTGTGAAATGACCGTTGACCGTTCGATTCGCCGCGGGTATAAGTCACTTCCAGAGCATGTGAATTTAATGGATAAATCGATGAAGCGAAAAATCGTCGTGAGTCATATGGATGACGTATCCAAAAAGGTGCTGGCTGATTTCTTAAAAGGTCATAATGAAGCACTATGGGACGCATCGACAGATGAATTAAAAGAAGGATTGTCTGTCCCTGAATAATTGTGAAATTTTTGTGAAGAATGGCGGATCACTACCAAATCCATCCGTTTTTTGAGTAAACTGGTGTTAAAGCTAGGACATGGAGAATCCCGAGATGCAGATCTCGGGGTTTTTCATGTCTTTTTTTAACGTTTCAGCCACTTTTCCCACCATTTCTTTGGCTTTTGATCTTGAACTGGTTCCTGCTCAGAGGCTTTGTCCTCAGCGCCATAGCAGATACCTGTCGGCTCTGTTCCTTCTATAAAATAAGTAAACACCTTTGATTCACAACCTGGCCCTGCGAGGTCGCCAGTTTTTGGATTGATATATACCCCTTTGACACCATCTGGCGGCATGAAGGAGGAGGCTGGCTGCTTCGATAGGGCTGATTCCATAAAGGAAGCCCATATTTTTTTCGCATAGGCCGTTTCTTCGACTGAATCAATGGTGCGGCCTTTATCATAGCCTGTCCATACACCTGTGACGAGCTGGGGAGAGAAGCCGATCATCCAGCTGTCGGCTCCTGTTGTCCCGGATTTTCCTCCGTATGTTCGTGTAAGGTCCTTTATAATGGTGCGGCCAGTGACACTTGTATAGCCGTTTAATTGATCGTTGAACATTCCTGACATCATATCGGTGGTGACAAAGGCTGCTTTTTCATCGAGGATTTGTTCTCGTTTTTGTTTCTCTTCAAAAAGCACATTGCCTTTTGCGTCGGTTACTTTCGTAATAAAGGTTGGTTTGACGCGTTTTCCGCCATTGACGAGCATGGCGTAAGCATTGGTCATTTCAATGGGTTTCACAGGAGACGTGCCTAGAGCAAGAGATGGTACTTGGTCTAGTTTCTCCTTGATTCCAAATGTCTTGCCAGCACGTACAAGCTGTTCCATTCCTAAAAATAGATGGGTCTTTACAGCGTAAATATTATCAGACAGCGCTAAAGCTTGTAGCATTGTAATGCCGTCATTGGCGTAATAGCCGTGATAATTGCTTGGTGAATAAGCCGCACCGCTGCCTTGATCATCCAGTTCAAACACCGTTTCCTCACTGCGCATAACGGTTGCGGGTGTAAACCCGTTTTGCAAGGCAATGTAATAAAGAAGGGGTTTCATGGTTGAACCGGGCTGCCTTTTTGCTTGTGTCACCCGGTTGAATGGACTTTTCTCATAATCTCTCCCACCTATGAGGGCAAGTACATGGCCTGTTTGAGGATGGATGGCGGCAAAGCCAATTTGGATATCTGATTTGGAATCCATCGTGTTTTTTAACGTCTTTTCTGCGATTTTCTGTAATCTTGGATTAAGGGTCGTTTGGATATGAAGTCCATAGGTTTCGATCTGTTCCTCTGTTAACCCCAAGCTTTGTTTCAACTCTCGAATCACATCGTCATAAAAATATGGGGCTTGCTTTGCTTGCAGCTGCTTCTTCTGCAAAGGGCGATAGGACAGCTTTTCTTTCGCAGCGTCATCGGCTGCTTTTTTCGTAATCATGCCATCCTCTTGCATTTGTCTCAAAATCATATTCTTTCTTGCGCCGGCTTTCTCCTCATTCACATAAGGGGAATAGAGAGAAGGCCCCTTTGGGATACCGGCAAGAAGGGCAGATTCAGCGAGGGTTAAGTTCTTTGCTTTTTTTCCGAAATACAGACGTGACGCTGCTTCCACACCGTACGCTCCGTGACCATAATAAATGGTGTTCAAGTATCCTTCTAAAATCTCATCTTTTGTATAGTTTTGCTCTAAACGAATCGTGTAAAAGGCTTCATTCCACTTCCGCTTCCACGTTTTATCATGATCTAAATACAGATTTCGTGCATACTGCTGGGTGATCGTGCTGGCACCTTGTACCTTAGCCATGGCACGAATATCGGCCACCGCAGCACCTGCCATCCGTTTTACATCAAAGCCATGATGCTCATAAAAGGTTTTATCCTCAACAGCCACAACAGCCTGTCTCATATGAGGAGACATATCCTTTAATGGCACCCAATATCTCTTTTCTCCAAAGCTGGATTCTCCAAGCTTTGAGCCATCGGCTGCATAAATGGTCGTGGATTGGGGAACTTGAACAGAAGGGGCACCTTGCCATTTAGCTATTAATAGAATCGTCAAAAAGACAGTGCCTGCAAATAGAAAAGCGAGCAAGCCGATAAAAAAACAGGCTCGAATCGTTTTCACGGTCATGCGGATTTTTTTATTACTCATGATTGTGTCCATGCAAAGCCCCCATTTTGACGGTTTTTTATCAGTATGGAACAAAGAAAACCGTTTTAAACAAGCGATTGCAGGAGCACTTTAAAAAATGAAGAGAACTCAAGCGGTTCTTTACAATTTGATATGAATCCACTATACTTTTTTCTTGGACAATCGATATAGTCAAAGCCGATAAAAGGCGCTAACAATAGATGTTTGTTTATTATTGGATGAGAGGAAGATGAACAATGAGCGAACTTTGGTATACAGAGAAGCAAACGAAGAATTTTGGTATTACATTGAAGGTGAACAAAACCCTTCACACAGAACAAACAGACTTTCAGCATTTAGAAATGGTGGAAACAGAAGAGTTTGGCAATATGCTGTTTTTAGACGGCATGGTGATGACATCTGAGAAAGATGAGTTTGTATACCACGAAATGGTGGCTCATGTTCCTCTTTTCACTCATCCAAACCCGGAAAATGTTCTTGTCGTAGGCGGAGGAGACGGCGGTGTTATTCGTGAGATTCTCAAACACCCAAGTGTGAAAAAAGCGACACTTGTTGATATTGACGGAAAGGTCATCGAATACTCGAAAAAATTCCTTCCTTCTATTGCTGGGAAATTAGACGATCCTCGTGTAGATGTCAAAGTCGGAGACGGTTTTATGCACATTGCTGAAGCTGACAACGAGTATGATGTGATCATGGTGGACTCAACTGAGCCAGTTGGACCAGCAGTGAACCTATTCTCTAAAGGATTTTACGCAGGAATCTCAAAGGCACTCAAAGAAGACGGTATTTTCGTTGCACAAACGGACAACCCTTGGTTCACACCTGAGCTGATTACAAATGTACAGCGTGATGTAAAAGAAATTTTTCCAATTACGAAGCTTTACACAGCGAATATTCCAACGTATCCAAGCGGTCTTTGGACATTCACCATCGGTTCTAAAAAATATGATCCACTTGCTGTAGAAGACAGCCGCTTCTTTGATATTGATACGAAATATTACACAAAAGAATTGCACAAAGCGGCATTCGTTCTGCCGAAATTTGTGAGCGACTTAATCAAATAAATCAAGCGAAATGGAAATGCGCAAATGACAGTTTGCGCATTTTTTGAAGCGTAAAAGGAGGAATCTTGCATGAGATTCGACGAGGCTTATTCAGGAAAAGTGTTTATTGGAAGTCATCCGACATGGGAAGATGCAAAGGTCATTTTATACGGCATGCCGATGGACTGGACAGTTAGCTACCGCCCAGGTTCACGTTTCGGTCCGAACCGCATTCGTGAAGTATCGATCGGTTTAGAGGAATACAGCCCTTATTTAGATCGTGAGCTGCACGAGGTGCCATTCTTCGATGCGGGGGACATTCCGCTTCCGTTTGGGAATGCACAAAAGAGCTTAGATTTAATTGAAGAGTATGTCGACAGCATTTTAGAAAAAGGAAAGTTTCCATTAGGAATGGGCGGCGAGCATCTCGTGTCTTGGCCGGTTTTCCGTGCGATGTATAAGAAATACCCTGATTTGGCGATCATCCATATGGACGCACATACAGATCTTCGTGAGGAATATGAGGGTGAGCCGCTTTCACATTCAACACCGATTCGTAAAGTTGCAGGACTGATTGGACCTGAAAATGTATTTTCTTTCGGCATCCGTTCTGGGATGAAAGAAGAATTTGAATGGGCAAAAGAAGCGGGTATGCACATTTCTAAATTTGAAGTGCTGGAGCCATTGAAGCAAGTATTGCCAAAGCTAAAAGGGCGTCCAGTATATGTGACGATCGATATTGATGTACTTGACCCAGCCCATGCACCTGGTACAGGTACGGTAGATGCTGGCGGTATTACATCAAAAGAGCTGCTTGCATCCATTCATGCGATTGCAGGATCTGACGTCCAAGTAGTCGGGGCAGACCTAGTCGAGGTAGCACCTGTATATGATCATTCTGACCAAACAGCGAATACAGCGAGTAAGCTTTTACGCGAAATGCTGCTTGGATTTGTGAAATAAAAAAACCTGTCCAATTTCTAATTGGACAGGTTTTTCAAAAGTAACATTTACCAATTGATACAAACGGCTAGGCCGCCAACACCTGTGATTTCGGCAGCAAGTCCTTTAAAAGCTTCGCCGCCAATTTTTAACTTTTCCTCCCATGATGTAGCACCAGCTAATAGTTTTGCAGTCTCTTTTATTCCACCTAATTCTTTTACGTATTTTTTTACTTTTATAATTTTAGCAGCAGCAAACAAGTTAGAACCTATAAACCAAGCTATTGCTGCTGAACATGCAGCGATCTTAGACCAATCTGGATCAGCAATAATTGGGAAAGCAGTTTTGCTATTAAAATCTACAACTTGTATTAGTATATTTCCATCAGTTTTATAATAAGTAGGGACATCTTGATTATTGGCATCCTTTGCCCAAGCTGGACTAAATATAGAAGTGATCATATTTTGTTTGTTAACTACATAAACTTCTCCTGTGTCGAATTCACTACCCAAATACTCCGCTGCAGTTACCAATTTACTACCCCTAGGCAGATTCATTTTAAATCGATATTCTTTAGGAGCTTTTTGGTCATTAATCTGTATTAAACTCTTTAGACCGTCATTTGTCGGTTGAACAGCGTAAATTACATTTTTCTTATCATTATTTTTATAAACTACAGTTCCATTTGGAGAAATTACACCTTTTTTAATATTTCCGGAAGGCAAAGATATATTAGTTGAGACATCAAGCTGAATAGGTGCATTGGGATTTTTTGGCACTTCATATCCTTTTGTAGTATTTCCATACTTGTAAGTATTATTACTTTTGATTGATTTCAATATTCCGTTTATTCCTGTAATATTTTCTATATCACTAGCGGGGTTCATTTCTTTCTTAGCATGCGTTATTTTAGGGTTAATAATCGTTCCAATTAGAGCTAACGTGATTAGAATAGGGATTGATGAGTACAATTTTCTTTTCATAAAAACTCCTCTTTCTTAAATTAGTAGATTCCATATATAATATTTAACATAAATTCTATTATAAGTAAATGGAGGAATAAAATGTTATCTTCTATATTCATGGTGTTACTCTCTTTATGTGTTTTAGCGGCAGGCTTTATTACACTGAAAAAAGAGTTGGCAACTGATCCACCAGTTTTTGCTTCTAAAAAGGAAGCGAAGGAGGAGTTAGTTGGTTTATTTCAGGATCGAGGTTTTTTCTACCTTACGGCTATTGCTTTATTTATACAGGTGGTATTTAAAAAGGGACAAATCGTTCCATTTGATTTTTTTCAAGTGTTTTTGGCGAGTTCGGGAATACAAGCTCTTTTTTATTTAATTAAAAGAAAAGATTTGGGGTTAAAGGCAGTACTTGTTGTGTTAGTCAGTTTTATCTTCCTATTTTTCTAAAGAGCAGTTTATCTGCTCTTTTTTTTATGTTAGAAAAAGTTTAATCACCGTGAAGAAGAGAAATGATGGTATGATAGGCGATCATGAATATGGTATACTATTTTAGTTAAACGGGTCTTAGCAAAGGAAGTGCAAAATGACACAAAACCAAATTTCAATTCATGTAAAGTCAGTGATGAAACCAGAGACGGAGCCGGCTGAAACGATCGAATTCCGCACGACTGGAACGTATCAAGAGAAGAATGACAAAACGTATCTCACTTACCATGAAGAACATGAAATGGGTCAAGTAAAAACCGTTGTGAAAATGAGTGAAAAAGAAATTTTTGTCATGAGATCAGGGGCTATTCAAATGAAGCAGCGCTTTCTCATTGGAGAAACGACCGTCACACATTACACAATGCCATTCGGTACACTTCAGTTAGATGTGCACACACATGGCATTGATCTCGATGTGGACAAGGGACTGCTGCACATTACGTACGATATGCTGACAGGAGAAGATCAAAAGCATTTACATACATTATCGATTTCGTATAAGGAGGATTTACGTTCATGAATATCGCAGAACAGGTCAAAGATGCGTTAAAAGAAGAAATCATTGCGGCAGTCGTCAAAGCAGGACTTGCCGATGAAAGCCAGGTGCCAGATGTCCTTTTAGAAGTGCCGAAAGACAAAACTCACGGTGATTACTCTACCAACATGGCGATGCAGCTTGCCCGCATTGCGAAAAAAGCACCTCGTCAAATCGCAGAAGACATCGTCAATGCGTTTGATAAAGGGAAAGCTTCCATTGAAAAATTGGATATCGCAGGTCCAGGATTCATTAACTTTTATATGAACAATCAGTATTTAACAAAGCTGATTCCAGCTGTCCTTGAAGCAAAAGAAGCGTATGGCGAAACGAATACAGGCGGCGGTCAAAAGGTGCAAGTCGAATTCGTCTCAGCCAACCCAACAGGTGACCTTCACCTTGGACATGCCCGCGGAGCAGCGGTAGGAGATTCCCTTTGCAATATCCTTGATAAAGCAGGGTTCGATGTGAGCCGTGAATACTATATCAACGATGCAGGGAATCAAATTAATAACCTCGCTTTATCTGTCGAAGCACGTTATTTTGAGGCACTCGGTCTTGAAAAAGAAATGCCTGAAGACGGCTACAGAGGAGAGGACATCAAAGGCATCGGACAAAAGCTTGCGGATGAATTTGGTGACCGTTTCGTGCATGAACCGGAAGAAGAGCGTATGAAGTTCTTCCGTGAATACGGCTTGAAATACGAATTAGAAAAATTACGTGTAGACCTTGAGAATTTCCGTGTTCCATTTGATGTATGGTATTCAGAAACCTCTTTATATGAAAACGGAAAAATTGAACCAGCACTGGAAACACTTCGTGAAAAAGGCTATGTCTTTGAAGAAGACGGCGCAACATGGTTGCGTTCGACTGATTTTGGCGATGACAAGGACCGTGTGTTGATTAAAAAAGACGGCAGCTTCACTTACCTGCTTCCAGACATCGCATATCATAAAGACAAATTGGACAGAGGCTTTGACCAGCTCATTAATATTTGGGGAGCGGACCATCACGGCTATATCCCTCGAATGAAAGCGGCGATCCAAGCACTTGGATATCCAGCTGGCAAGCTTGAAGTAGAAATTATCCAGCTTGTGCATCTTTATAAAAACGGTGAAAAAATGAAAATGAGTAAGCGTACAGGGAAAGCTGTCACAATGCGTGATCTCATTGAAGAAGTAGGCTTAGACGCCACTCGTTACTTCTTTGCGATGAGAAGTGCGGCGACACATATGGACTTTGACCTAGACCTAGCCATTTCTACGTCTAACGAAAACCCTGTGTACTATGCACAATATGCGCATGCGAGAATTTGCAGCATGCTGCGTCAAGGAGAAGAAAAAGGCTACGAACCAAACCTTGAAAAAGCCGATTTCTCTCACATTCAATCGGAAAAAGAATACGATCTTCTGAAAATCATTGGCAGCTTCCCAGAAGTTGTAGCAGAAGCAGCTGAAAAACGTATTCCGCACCGCGTGACGAACTATATTTACGACCTTGCATCAGCCCTTCACAGCTTCTACAATGCCGAGAAGGTCATCGATGTAGAAAACGAAACAAAAACAACAGCACGTCTTTCACTCATGAAAGCAACACAAATCACGCTCGCTAATGCATTAAAACTAATTGGTGTATCGGCTCCGGAAAAGATGTAAGAACACGCAGAAACCCACTCGGAACAGGAGTGGGTTTTTGATGTGAACGAAGGTGTTTTTGCAGGTTTAAATAATTTATAAGATTATAGATCTTGTTATAATTACGCTTTTTAGTAAATTCATTATCTTAAAAATAACATTTCATTTATAAGTAATTTTTTCAAATATATAATTTTTATGTAATTTTAAGGTTATAAAACTTCTTTTTACATATTTTGCGTGGTAAATTTGTATTGTAGAAATGAAAAAGGGGAGTTTAATAATGAAGAAAATACTTTTTTTATGTGCAGTTTATTTTGGTCTATGTTGTATAGCATTACCTATTTTCACTAGCGAGGTAAGAGCAAACAACAATGTCTTAGGTACAAATGACCTTGATGTTAAGAAAGAAAATATAGTTAAACAAATTAAAACGTATGATGGAAAAGGTAACGAAATTTTTCCGTATTCTATTGATGAATTAAAATCAATGCTTACTTTAGAAGAAGAATTAATGAATGAACCTAGGTTATCAACCCTTTATAAGGTATACAAAACAGGTGCATTTAGCTTCAGTTATAATGTTTGGATAGGAAAAGGGAATATTGGGCAAGCATTTAAAAATCCTAGAACTTTGTTGATTACTCCTCAAGGTGTCGCTAAGAAAATGACAATTTCTGTTGCTCTTGATAAAAATGGGACGGTTGGAAGCCGGGTGAAAAAGGTTACGTTACCAGGAGGTTGGTCAGGTGAAATGCATTATAATATGACAGATCTTAAACGTGGAAAAAAATATCGTTTTCAGCTTGTAAATGGGAAAAGTGATGAAAAGACAATAAAAATGAAGAATGCTAGCATTTGGTATGATTAATAGAAAAGCAGACCATTAAAAATGGTCTGCTTACTTATATTTATCGTATTCAGCTTTAATTTCACTTTTATTTCTTTGAAAAATCTCAATTTCATAAATCTCTAATGCTTGTTTAGGAAGTTTTCTTTCTAAAATTGATTGCAAAGCTACCTTATCTTTTGAAGCATCGATACCTATAGAGATCGTGGGTTCTGTTTTAACAATTTGATAATTAAAAAAACCATGCTCTTTCCATAGTTCGTCTAATACTTGTGTCACTTGTTCATCTAATTCCTCCTCAGAAAGAGCTAAAGCATTTGAAGTGGAATTTAATCCAAAAATACAAAGAGAAATAAGAAACAAACCAATCAAACGTTTTTTCATTATAACTCCTTTCGTTTAAAAAAATTTATATATCCTATAATAGATTATAACATCAAATTGGGCTTATTTATATATTTTTCCAAAAAATTATAACTGTAAAAGAATTGTTTTTTGATTTGAAGAGTTTTCAGTACTTATAAAAAACCCGCTATCCTCAAGAGACAGCGGGTTTTTAAAATTATCCAAGCGTATTAATAATGTTCGAAATAGAATCAAATAATTGGCTAAGTACATCAGAGAACATAGAGTGTGCCTCCCTTCGGTAAGCATGTAGTATGTGTGCGTCAAATGAAATTATCCAAGTGTGTTAATAATGTTGGAGATAGAATCGAATAATTGGCTAAGTACATCAGAAAACATATTTTTGCCTCCTCTCTTTTCTTTTTACATCTACTTAACGAAGGGAAAGAAGGGTTGGATCACTTTTTCTAAAAAAATTTTAAAAAAGATGGCGGCATAGAAAAAAGCACCGCCTATTCGGGTGCTTTTTTGCCTTTAGTTATGAATGAATGCGTAGCTTTATGTCTCCATTTGTACACGCTAGTTGAACGTTTCCGCCAATTGGGAAGGTGAAGACGGGCTGTGTATGTCCGATATCGACATCGTACATCACTGGGATGTGTTTGAGCATTGGGTGCTTATCTAGAATGAATCTCAAATGTTCCTCTGTCATCTTGGATTTCTTCTGAAATCGTCCGATGATCAATCCTTTGATTGATTGTGCATGCTGCAAGAGGGAGGTAAGGTCTCTGGCGAACATTTCAGGGAATACCAGCTCATCATCCTCGACAAATAAGATCGCATCCTTTACATTCGGCATAAACGATGTCCCTTGCAGTAAGTTCAGTGTACAAAGGTTTCCACCATACAAGGTGCCTTCAGCTGTTCCTTCCTGATAAATCCCCCATGTTGTCGGATGAAACTGCCTGTTCGCTTGATCGAGATACCAAGCATCATCACTCCATTTTGTCGAAGGAATCACATCAAACGGTTCGCCGCCGTTCATCAAGCAAGCTTGAAACATGGCAGTCTGCTCCTCCTGCCCCTGCTCCATGTAAAAGCTGGAAAAATGGGGGCCGGAATATGTCACCATATCACATTTCGCTGTAATGGCGTTTGCAAGTGCAGTGATGTCACTATAGCCGCAGAGGACTTTAGGGTGCTGACGGATCAAGTCGTAATCAATATAAGGCAAAAGTTCATTGCAGTTGAAGCCTCCGATGGCTGTCAAAATACCATCGACATCATGATCTCTGAACGCCTCATGCAGATCAGACAAGCGGTGTTCAATAGACGATGAGGAATGAAGGTCACATTCAAACACATGCTGTCCCAAAGAGACAGTGAAGCCTAAAGCCTCTAAATGTTTTTTCGCTTGAGCAATTCCTTCTTCTGATAAAATGCTGGCACTTCGGCTTGGGGCAATAACACGTATATGGCTCCCTTTTTTAAGAGGTGCGGAGGTATGCATAAACAGATCTTCCTTTCCATCACATATTTCTCTATTATATCGGATCAAATAGCGAAAGTCTGTAAAGGCTAGGAGAGAGGAATGGGTCGTGCGTTTCATACAAGCTGTGCAAAGGGTATGGAAGAGAAAAAGACAGAATGAGGGCGGAGAATGTGAAAAAGAGAAGACTGGAATTTTTATTTTTATATTTTATGATATTCGGGGCATATGTGGTGTATTGGTGGACTGTGCCGGCGTGGAGCGTTCAGCTGTACGCAGCGATTTATATCGCCATTATTTTATTTAGTATCGTCTCACTCATGTTGGAGAATCGTACATCACAGCACACGTTATTATGGATATATGTGCTGGTTTTTTTCCCGATCATTGGCTATATGTTTTATCTGTTCTCAGGGCAGCTCTATGTAAAAGGTCATTTATTCAAATCAAAGAGAATGTATAACCGTGAAAAATTAAGAAGAATATCTGAGCTTGAGAGCAAGCCGGATGAATCACGTTTAACCGATAATCAGCGTGGTTTTTTTCAATACACAGAAAAAGCTACAGGCATGCATGTGAATACAAATAGTGATATGGACATTTTAAAGAATGGAGAGGAGACGTTTCCCCGAATTTTTGAAGAGTTAAAAAAAGCAAAATCATTCATTCATATTGAATATTACATGTTTAAATCTGATTTCCTCGGCCACCGGATGATGGAGATTTTGATTGAAAAAGTGAAAGAAGGGGTAGAGGTCCGCTTCATATATGATGCTGCAGGTAGCATTCGTTTCTCCCGAAAAGATATTAAACGCTTGAAGCAGGCAGGGGTAAAGGTCGCTCCTTTTCTACCTTTAAAATATGGATTTTTTAACCAAAAATTCAATTTCCGAAATCACCGAAAAATCGTCATTATTGATGGAGAAACAGGGTTCGTCGGCGGATTAAATGTTGGCAAGGAATACGTAGGACGGGATGAAAAGATCGGCTTTTGGCGTGATACGCATGCCATGTTAAAGGGTGAGGCTGTTCAGACCCTTCACTCCGTTTTTATGCTCGACTGGGAATATGTATCAGATGAAGTATTAATTGATGATCCGAAGTATCATACGCCGCATCCTGTGACAGGAGAGGATGTCATTCAGGTTGTACCAACTGGACCTGATATGAAAGAAAGTATGAGTGATTTATATGATGCTCTCATTTCTAATGCGAAACAATTTGTCTGGATTGCCACACCTTATTTTGTACCAAACGAATCGATTCGCACTGCGCTCAAAATCGCTGCCACAAGAGGGGTGGATGTGCGGGTGATGGTACCGGAGATCAATGACGGATTTCTCACGCAATATGCCACACGTTCCTATTTTTCTGAGCTTCTAAAAGAGGGCATCAAGGTATATCACTATCAAAAAGGGTTCATGCATCAAAAGATGATGATCGCAGATGGAGAACTCGCCTCTGTCGGCACCGCAAATGTTGATATGAGAAGCTTTCAGCTTAATTTTGAGGTCAATGTCTTTACAGCAGCGAAAAAGCCAATTGATCAATTGATGGCCCACTATGAGGAAGATATGAAGGAATGTGAGCAAATGGGTCCTGTTCATTTTTATAAAAGAGGCTTAAAAGAGCGGTTGAAGGAATCATTTGCCCGATTGTTTTCTGGCGTATTATGAGGGTTTCCAGTCAAAGAAATCATTTCCTGATCTAGTATTTTGCAGAGGATTCCTCTATAATTGAAAATGATTATCAATTATAGAGGAAATGAGGTCCTTTTACATATGCTAAAACGCTTTTTCGCCTATTACAGGCCCTATCGCGGTCTGTTCTTTTTAGATTTCTTTTGCGCTGTCGCAGTTGGATTAATGGAACTTGGTTTCCCGCTGATCGTGAACTACTTCATTGATACGTTATTACCAACAGGGAACTGGACAGTCATTGCCTGGACCGCACTTGCTCTGTTTATCATTTATGCCCTCAGCTCAGTGATGCAATTTATTGTGTCGTACTGGGGACACATGCTTGGCATCAATATTGAAACAGATATGAGGAAGAAGCTGTTTGATCATTTTCAGCGTCTCTCATTTAAGTTTTTTGATAACAACAAAACGGGTAAGCTTATGTCTCGGATGACAAATGACCTCATGTACATTGGGGAGGTGGCTCATCACGGACCTGAGGATTTGTTTATTGCGATTATGACGATTCTTGGCGCCTTTGCTGTCATGCTAATGATTAACTGGCAGCTTGCTATTTTAACCTTCCTGATCATGCCTGTTATCATTTGGCTTGCCCTTCATTTTAATAAAAAGATGACACAGGCGATTACACAGCTGAACAATGACATTGGAGACTTTCATGCAAGGGTTGAAAACAATATCGGCGGTATTCGTCTTGTTCAAGCCTTTGCCAACGAACATTTTGAGAAAAAGCGTTTTGCTGAAAACAACAACCGCTTTCGGAAAGCGAAGCTTCTTTCATATAAAATCATGTCGGTTAACGGCTCAATCAGTTACATTCTGACACGTCTTGTGACACTGTTTGTCCTTCTAGCAGGGACATGGTTTGTTCTGCAGGGTCAATTAACGGCAGGTGGATTTATCGCGTTTGTTCTGATTACAAACGTCTTATTCAGACCGATTGATAAGATTAACACAGTGATTGAAATGTATCCAAAAGGCATTGCGGGCTTTAAAAGTTATGTCGACTTACTTGAAACAGAGCCAGATGTGAAGGATACAGAAGGAGCTCGTGATGTATTCGGGCTGAAAGGTGAAATTGAATATCGAAACGTGACATTTGGCTACGATGAGCACAGTCATGTGTTAAAGGATATCGATTTGAAGATCAAACAAGGAGAAACCGTTGCGTTTGTCGGGCCCTCAGGAGCCGGGAAATCGACGATTTGCAGTTTGCTGCCACGTTTTTATGATTTGGATGAAGGGGAGATTACGATTGATGGCGTGAGTACAAAATCGATGACCCTCTCTTCTTTAAGACAGCAGATTGGCATTGTGCAGCAGGATGTCTTTTTATTCTCAGGCACCATTCGAGAAAACATTGCGTACGGCAACCTAGAAGCCAGTGATGCAGAGATTTGGGAGGCTGTACGTCGTGCGCATTTAGAGGAACTCGTTCAGCGTTTCCCAGAAGGATTAAATACTGTCATAGGCGAGCGCGGCGTCAAATTGTCAGGCGGTCAAAAGCAGCGCCTGTCCATTGCGCGGATGTTCCTAAAAAATCCTTCAATTCTTATTTTAGATGAAGCCACATCAGCACTTGATACAGAAACAGAAAAAGCTATACAGGATGCACTAAGCGAACTGGCTGTCGGCAGGACGACACTCGTTATTGCCCACCGCCTCGCTACAATTAAGCACGCCGATCGTATCATCGTCGTAACAGAAGAAGGCATTCAAGAACAAGGCCGCCACCAAGAACTCATCCAAATGGGCGGCGTGTACAGCAGACTGCATGAAGCGCAGTTTGGTCATTGATAGTAAGGCGTAAATGAGTTCAGCTATTGAGTTGGACTCATTTTTTTACATGTGATAATAAAAAGTGGTTCGTCCTGCAAATATTTAAATCACCATTTAAATGGAATTTTGATATAATTTAAGGAAATTAGATCCAAAAGGAGAGGGTTGTTTGAGCGAAACAGCAAAAACATTCATGCTGAAAAGCATTCACTACGTGACTCTTGTTGGTTTATTTATATTGATCATTCCAGCTGGAATCAACCCAGTATTTTTTTACATTGGGATTATTTTATTTGGCATTCACCTTTTTGTAAACGTTATAGACAGTTCTTTAAGCAAAGTCAAAATATCGATAGCATTGATTATTAGTTTTACGCTCATATTACTTGGCCTTTTTAAAATATTTTTTTGAAAAGATTTTCATTCGTTCAGTAGCCCTTTTGATAAAGGGCTTTTTTTGTTAGGATAGAAAAAATGCGTGTAGGAAGGATCTGATGGAATGAAGGGGCTTCGGCGATTACAAAAGGGCGATAAGATCGGTATTTTTTCACCTTCCAGTCCTGCATCAGCGACCTCGCCTCTTAGGTATCAGCGGGCGAAGAAGTGGCTTGAGCAAAAAGGATTCATTGTGATCCCAGGATCATTAACAGGGAAAGAGGATCACTACCGTTCCGGTGCAATTCAAGAACGAGCTGATGAGCTGAATGAGCTGATGGCTAGAGAGGACTTGGCGTGCATCATGTCAATGATTGGCGGTACGAATTCAAATAGTTTGCTGCCTTATCTTGATTTTGAGCTGCTGAATCAGCATCCGAAAATCATGATCGGTTATTCAGATGCGACAGCGATTCTACTGACGGCGTATGAAAAAACGGGACTTCCTGTTTTCTACGGGCCGGCGCTTGTTCCTTCTTTTGGCGAGTTTGAACCGTTTGTCGATTATACATATCAGTCATTTGAGGACATCTTGATGTCTCCTCAAAGCATTCCTTATCAGATTGAAAAACCGCCTTTTTGGACAGATGAACGAATCAATTGGGAAGAAAAGACGCGTGACAAAAAGCAGCGTCCGAATCATTGGCTGTGCGTCATAGAGGGACAGGCAGAAGGCAGATTGATCGGAGGGAACCTGAATGCGATGTACGGCATTTGGGGAAGTGAGTTCATGCCAGCCATCCAAAACGGAGACATCCTCCTCATTGAAGATTGCATGAAAACCGCTTCTGTTGTAGAAAAGAACTTCTCTTTATTGAAAGTAAATGGAGTGTTTGAACGGGTGTCAGGGATTCTTTTAGGAAAACATGAGCTGTTTGATGATGAAGGGACGGGCAAAGAGCCTTACGAGATTTTACTTGAGGTGCTCGGAGAGACAAAAAGACCACTCATCGCTGATTTTGACTGTGCCCATACGCACCCAATGCTTACGATGCCAATTGGGGCACAAGTGAAAATAGATGCAGCTTCTAAACAAGTTTGGCTGACAGAAGAGTGGATATAAAAAAGAGCGGCCCGAGGCTGCTCTTTTTTATGAAACCTTTTCTTTCTCAAACGGCTGTAGAAGGTCTTGCGCTTTTTTCCCCTCTACGACAATTAAATAATCAGATTCTAAATGAGTGAGCCTGAAGGTTTCAAGCTCTACGATGTTCTTAATGCTGCACATTGTTTTTTTAGAATACACATATATACGATGCTGAGCCTGCTGGCACTTTTCATAAAGAGAAATAAGCTTATGTAAATTCAACGCTTTTGCAGCGATTCGGATTGAATAGATTTGAGACATCTTCATATCCTCCTGTTAATTACTTTTTCACAATAGCTTTGTTACCCCCATTTGCACAAAGGTAAACCTTTCTCTATGATTTCCACTCAATGGTTCCTCCGCCCGTCCGCTTATTGCCCCTTATCGCAGACAGCTCTTCGACTAGACGGAGCAGAGCCTGATCCTTTAATTTTGCTTCAATCATAAAATCTACATCACGGCCATACGGTTTTAATGCTTGAAAAAGCGGTAAGACAAAGGCCATATCTACACCATCTGCATGACTGCGTATGGCTTTTTCTGATTTAGGTGAAGACAAGTGGATTTTGGGTGGAATGCCAGTCTTTGTCCAAGTGTCGAACATTCTTGGAAGGATGTCATCGAGTGCGGCATCGTCATCTTTATTTGCCACATGATGATGGTAATCAAAAACAAATGGAATGTCATGCTTTTCACATACGCCAAGCGTTTCGAGCGACGTATATGTTTTGTCATCGTTCTCAAGTGTCATCCTTGCTTTGATATGAGCCGGAAGCTGTTTGATATTTTCATCAAAGCGTTGAAGAGCCGATTCTTTATCGCCGTACGCTCCGCCTATATGAATATTCATGTAACCTTCCTTTTCGAGCTTCATTGCCTCAAGCATCTGATAATGGTACGTCATATCGATGACGGCATTGTCTGTAATTGAAGGTTTTGGGCTGGTAAACAAGGTGAATTGATTGGGGTGAAAGCTTACCCGTAAGTTGTGCCGTTTCACCAACTTGCCAATCTCAAGAAATTCTTTGTGAAAAGGGGTCACGAAGTCCCAGCGCACCTCGGGATGGGTCGCGAGCGGGACGATCGAGCTTGAAAAACGGTACAGCGGGATATCATGAGCAATGGCGAAATAAAGTGTTCTTAATGTATTCACGAGATTGGCTTTCGTTGTTCGCAATAAAGCCTCTTTTCTTTCTTCCTTAGAGAGCTTGCTGTATCTTGCAAAGGTCAGCGACTTGGCAGGAGAAGCTTCCCACAAGGTGACGGCATTGGACACATAACCAAATCGATAACGCATAGGTCATCTCCTTTATAAAAAATACGAGAACATGGCGGCAACCCACTCAAGCGGCCGTGTGAAAAGAGGGCGCTTTGACAATGTTTCTTCTGTCAGGATCTCAGATACTTCCATATGCTCCCGAATTTTTTCCTCCACGTGTGCAGTAAAGTCGGGATCATCAATGGCTACATCTACTTCTTCGTTTAAAAACAAGCTTCGTTTATCAAAATTCGCGGTACTGATCATACAGCGGCTGTGATCAATCAATATGGCTTTCGAATGATAAAACCCTTTATAAAAACGATAAACAAGACATCCAGAGGCAATGAGATCCTTCAAATAATGAAAACCAGCCTCTTTGACAAGTGGATGATCCGCTTTCATTGGAATGATAATTTCAACTGTGACGCCCCGTTTTCGTGCATCAAGCAGCGCCTTCAGAAGAGGAGCTGATGGAATAAAATAAGGCGTACAGATGATGATCTGTTTCTTTGCTTGCTCAATATCTTGGAGAAATAAAGCTTCTAAAGAAAAACCGGCAGTCGCTCGTGTTGTGCATTGTAATGTTCCCGGTTCCAATGCAGGGAAAACCTCATATTGCAGCTGATGAATGCCAGACGACCGGTACAAATCATTCAGAAACACATGCTGGAGATCTGCGACAACCTGTCCAGTCATCCGCAAATGATAATCTTTCCAAATGCCAAAGCGGCCTTTTTTCCCAACATATTCATCGCCTATATTAAATCCGCCAATATAGCCAATCTTCCCATCAATCACCGTAATTTTACGGTGATTTCTCATGTTTAACCGGTAAATCAAAAAAGGAAAACGAGGCTTATTTAAAAAGTAAAATTGAATGCCGCTTCTTTCTAGCATGTCAATCGACTTTTGATCAAACGGATAGGAGCCTAATCGGTCGGTTAGCAAAAAGACGGAAACGCCTTGCTCCGCTTTGGCTTTCAATGCTTGGAACACCCTTTGACCAATCTTGTCGTTCTTTACAATAAAGAACATCATATGAATAGAAGAAGAGGCCTGCTGTATATCCGTAAGCAGCTGATCGAAAAATGGTTCGCCATCATGATAAAAGGTGGCATCGCCGCTTGTTTGGTCAAAAGACCGTTCAAATGCGTGCGTAGAAAAATATTTCTTTCCCATATAAAGGTCTAACATGACGAGCAAAACGATGGCAATGAGTACGAGTAGGATGATCAATGCGATCATGAAACTTCCTCCTTTTTTGCATATTTCAATAGTGTACCCAAACGCGTAAAAAATATTGACTGAATACTCATTCATTATTTATGATAGAGGTACAACATGGAAACGGAACAAAGTGGGTTTTGGGGAATGAAAGGGGGAGCAAGATGAATAGCCTTTTAATCATCAACTTGATCGCATTTGCGGCGGTGACCGCTTACGCTCTGTATTTGTTTGTTTATCTCATTCGAACACGAGCGGCGAATATTCGTCTTGGTAAAAAAGAAGAGTTTCAACAAGACATGAAGAAACGCTTAGAGCGTGTTTGGGTCAATGTATTTGGGCAAAAGAAGCTGTTAAAGGACAAGAAGAGCGGCATCATTCATGTGCTGTTTTTCTACGGATTTATCCTTGTACAGTTCGGAGCCCTTGATTTTATTTTGAAGGGGCTTATTCCAGACAGCGGGCTTCCTTTAGGTCCGGTGTACGGCGTCTTTACGTTTTTCCAAGAGGTGGTCACACTTCTCATTTTAGTGGCCGTTGTATGGGCTTTCCATAGAAGATATGTGGAAAAACTTGTCCGTTTAAAACGAGGTTTTAAATCGGGTCTAGTGCTTTTATTTATTGGCGGATTAATGCTGACAGTCTTACTAGGGAACGGCATGAACATCATCTGGCATGGGCACTCTCTATCACCAACTGAGCCAATCGCTTCTGGTATTGCTTTCTTGCTGGGAGGAATTTCACCTCTTGCGGCTGCGATTGTTTTTTATGCCGCATGGTGGGTGCATCTGCTCATTTTGCTGACATTCTTAGTATATGTTCCTCAGTCAAAGCACGCTCATCTGATTGCAGGGCCTGTGAACGTATTTGTCAGCAGATTAGACCCGCCAGGCAAGCTGCAAAAAATCGATTTTGAAGATGAGACACAAGAGACCTTCGGTGTGGGAAAAATTGAAGACTTTCGTCAGTCTCAGCTGATCGATCTTTACGCCTGTGTGGAATGCGGGCGCTGCACGAATATGTGCCCGGCAACAGGGACAGGGAAGATGCTGTCTCCAATGGATTTGATTTTAAGGTTAAGAGATCATTTAACCAATAAAGGGGCCGCCATTACATCGAAGACACCTTGGGTCCCGCAGCTTGCCTTCAAGCAGACAACAGGAAACCAGCTGGCACTGCAGGCGAGAGGAGCAGGTGCGGAAGAGTCGGCTGCCAGCTCTATATATCATCCTTCTCTTATTGGAGAGGTCATTACAGAAGAAGAGATCTGGGCATGTACGACATGCCGAAACTGTGAAGACCAATGCCCTGTCATGAATGAACATGTCGACAAGATTATTGATATGCGCAGATATCTTGTGCTGACCGAAGGAAAAATGGACGCAGATGCACAGCGTGCCATGACAAGCATTGAGCGCCAAGGGAACCCGTGGGGGTTGAACCGGAAAGAAAGAGAAAATTGGCGTGAACTGAGAGAAGATGTGCATGTGCCGACAGTGAAAGAGCTGAAAAAAGCAGAGCAAACCTTTGATTATTTATTCTGGGTTGGTTCAATGGGGGCATATGACAATCGAAGCCAAAAGATTGCACTTGCCTTTGCAAAACTTCTCAATGAAGCGGGGGTATCCTTTGCGATCCTAGGCAATAAAGAGAAAAACTCAGGCGATACTCCAAGAAGACTCGGAAACGAATTTTTATTCCAAGAGCTTGCTGCAAAAAATATTGAAGAATTCCAGAAAAACGGCGTCACAAAGATCGTCACGATTGATCCACACGCCTACAACTTATTTAAAAATGAATATCCAGACTTTGGACTTGAGGCAGAAGTGTACCATCATACAGAATTACTGGCAGAGTTAGTGAAAGAAGGGAAAATAACGCCTGTACATGAAGTGAACGAGGTAATTACCTTCCACGACTCTTGCTACTTAGGCAGATATAACGAAGTGTACGACCCGCCAAGAGACATTTTAAAAGCCATTCCAGGTGTGACGCTGAAAGAAATGGAGCGCAACCGTGAAACTGGTATGTGCTGCGGAGCAGGCGGGGGCTTAATGTGGATGGAAGAGGAGACGGGTACCCGGATTAACACTGCACGAACGGAGCAGGCGCTACAGGTCCAGCCGTCCATCATCAGCTCAGGGTGTCCTTATTGCTTAACGATGCTGGGAGATGGGACGAAGGCGAAGGAAGTAGAGGAGCAGGTAGGCACATTTGATGTCGCCGAACTTCTTGAAAAATCAGTGTTTGGCGAGCCTGGAAAACAGGTGTCGTAAAGATGACAGGCCGATGAATAGGATGTTCATCGGCTTATCCATGGCGCTGTTTCATCAGCTGTCTAAATGATATGTAAGCGTTAACAAATGGGGAGGGACATACATGAGTACGACGGTCATTGTATCTGGTGCAAGAACACCATTTGGAAAACTAGGCGGGGCTCTCAGTGGTTTGACTGCCGCAGAACTAGGCGGTATAGCGATCAGGGCTGCACTGGAAAGGGTTTCGGGTTCTCATGAAATAGATGAGGTCATTATGGGAAGTGTTTTACAAGCAGGGCAAGGGCAGATTCCTTCAAGGCAAGCAGCAAGATATGCTGATCTTCCTTGGTCTGTTCCAACACAAACCATCAATAAAGTCTGTGCATCAGGCATGCGCAGTGTGAGCACGGCAGATCAAATCATTCGAGCTGGTGATGCTGAGGTCATCGCGGCGGGCGGTATGGAATCCATGTCTCACGCTCCTTATCTGCTAAAAAAAGCGCGATGGGGCTACAAAATGGGAGATGGTGCAGTACAAGATGCGATGATTTTAGATGGCTTAACCTGTTCGTTTACAGGCGTTCATATGGGTGAGTATGGAAGTATGGCTGCAAAGGAGCTTGGCATCACGCGGGAAGAGCAGGATCTGTGGGCACTCAGAAGTCATGAACGGGCCATCGAAGCGCAAAAAAATGGCTTTTTTCAACATGAAATCACCCCCGTCACCGTCAAAACAAAAACGGGAGAAAGGCTGATCACAGAAGATGAATCTCCGCGGCGTGATACCTCATATGAACGGCTGTCAAAGCTCATGCCTGTTTTTGATCAGAAGGGTACCATCACCGCTGGAAATGCACCAGGTGTCAATGATGGTGCAAGTGCACTTCTTCTAATGAAAGACACGTATGCTGCACGGCATGGTGTAAAGCCAATGGCAGTCATTCTTGGTCATACTCAGGTTGCTGTAGAGGCGAAGGATTTCCCGAAAACACCAGCGCTTGCCATCGAGAAGCTTTTAAAGAAAACAGGAAAGCGCCTAGAGGATATCGATTTGTTTGAAATCAATGAGGCCTTTTCAGCTGTGGCTCTGGCATGTGAAAAAATGACCGGGATCGACCGGCGGAAAATGAATATCAACGGAGGGGCTGTCGCACTCGGTCATCCGATTGGGGCAAGCGGAACACGTATCATATTGACATTGATTCATGCATTAAGACAAAGAGGCGGAGGCATTGGCATTGCGGCGATTTGCAGTGGAGGCGGCCAAGGAGATGCGATCATGATAAAGGTAGATGAAAAGGGGGGCGTTTTTTGATGAGTATAGAAGAGACCGTTTTGGTCGTTGGAGCCGGTCAAATGGGATCAGGCATTGCTCAAGTGTTTGCACAGTCAGGCTATACAGTCCTGCTCCATGATGCATCAGAAAAGCAGATTCATCGAGCGATTTCCTCCATGACCAAACAACTGACGAAGCGGGCAGAAAAAGGAAAACTGGCACATCAGGCCGTCCGAGATATCACGCAGCGGCTTGCCGTATCCACAGATTTAAAAGACGTCCAGCAGGCTCATTTAGTAATTGAAGCTGCTTCTGAACAAATGAGTGTCAAAAAACAAATCTTTGAAACACTTGATCAATTTGCAGAGGCGGAGGCCATATTTGCGACAAATACGTCTTCCTTGTCGATCACAGAATTAGCAGCTGTGACGAGCAGACCGGAGAAAGTGATTGGCATGCATTTTATGAATCCCGTTCCTGTCATGAAACTCGTTGAAGTCATTCGCGCGCTGCAAACGAGTGATGACACATATCAATTCGTTTATGAAACAGCGAAGACATTAAACAAAACCCCAATTGAAGTGGAAGACTTCCCAGGGTTCGTCTCAAATCGCATATTGATGCCAATGATCAATGAAGCCATTTACACCCTATATGAAGGCGTGGCAGATGCGGAAAGCATTGATGGCGTGATGACACTTGGGATGAATCACCCAATGGGGCCGCTTCGTCTAGCTGATTTCATCGGATTGGATACATGTTTATTTATTATGAATACCCTTCACGAGGGACTTGGAGACAGCAAATATCGACCTTGTCCTCTTTTGAAAAAATACGTGAATGCAGGCTGGCTTGGCAAAAAGACAAAGAGAGGTTTTTACACATACCACGACCACTCATAGGGGGAGTCAAGATGGATGTTTTGCTTACGGATAAACAGCGTCTCTGGAGAGAACAGACAGCAGAATTTGCACGCCAGCGTATATTCCCTGAAGTAGAAGCTATGGAACAAGGCCGGTTTCCAAAAACCCTTTTAAGTGAAATGGGACGGCAAGGCTATCTAGGGATTCCAATACCAGCTTCGTATCAAGGTTTAGGAGCAGATTTTACAACGTATATCATCGCTATCCATGAATTATCGAAAGTGAGTGCGACCATCGGTGTCATTGTGTCCGTTCATACATCTGTTGTGACGATGCCTATTTTGACTTTTGGAACGAAGGAACAAAAAGAATCCTATGTCCCGCTGCTTGCATCAGGAGAGAAGCTTGGAGCCTTTTGTCTGACTGAACCAAAGGCTGGATCAGATGCCTCCAGTATTCAATTAAGAGCAGAGCGGATGGGCGGTGATTATGTATTAAATGGAACGAAAATCTTTATCACAAGCGGCGGAGAAGCAGAGCTATATCTTGTCTTTGCGGTGACCGATCCAGCTTCTGCGAGAAAAAATATATCGGCGTTCATTGTCGAGAAAGATACGCCGGGATTTACGATTGGAAAAGATGAGAGAAAGATGGGACTGCACGGTTCAAAAACAGTCACGCTTCATTTTGATGGCGTGCGGATTCCAAAAGATCAGCTGCTCGGTGCAGAAGGAGAAGGCTTTCAAATTGCCATGTCTAGCTTAAATGCAGGGAGAATCGGAATTGCGGCTCAAAGTCTTGGCATTGCAGAAGCTGCTTTAACCGAGGCAGTCAGCTATTTAAAGCGACATCCAGCAGGTCTTGAAACGACCATTCGACTGGGCGATTTGGCGGCGAAGCTTGAGGCGGCCAAACTGCTCGTCTATCAAGCGGCTTCTTTCAAAGAGGCCGATCGTCCCGTCACAAAGGAAGCATCAATGGCAAAGCTATTTGCGTCAAAAACGGCGGTGGAAATCAGTACAGAAGCGATCCATTTGCTAGGCATGGATGGTTATACGAATCGCTATCAAGCAGAACGTTACTTTCGTGATGCGAAAATTTGTGAAATCTATGAAGGAACAAGTGAAATTCAAAGGCTGGTCATCTGTAAACAGCTAATATGAAACGAGGTGGCTCACGATGCAGTTCCAATTAAGTGACGAACATGAAATGATTCAAAAAATGGTGAGAGATTTTGCGAAAAATGAAGTGGAGCCTACAGCAGCAGAGCGAGACGAAACAGAGACCTATGATCCATCTATTTTTCGCAAAATGGCGGAGCTCGGTTTAACGGGTATCCCTTGGCCGGAAGACGTGGGCGGAATCGGCAGTGACTATTTAGCCTACGTCATAGCAGTTGAGGAGCTTTCAAGAGTATGCGCCTCTACAGGCGTCACCTTGTCCGCTCATACATCTCTGGCTTCATGGCCAATCTATACATTCGGAACGGATGAACAAAAAGAGACCTATTTAAAGCCGCTTGCAGAAGGGCAGAAGATAGGAGCATATGCGCTCACAGAGAGTGGTTCAGGCTCAGATGCTGGCGGAATGAAGACAACGGCCGTCAAGGCAGGTAGTGAATATGTCCTGAACGGGGCGAAAATCTTTATTACAAATGGAGGCATTGCAGATTATTATATTGTGTTTGCCGTAACAGACCAAGGAGCTTCATCTCGAAATACAACTGCTTTTATTGTAGAAAAAGAGACACCTGGTTTTTCCGTTGGCAAAAAGGAAAGCAAACTGGGCATACGCTCATCGCCAACAACTGAAATTCGATTTGAAGATTGCCGGATTCATGAAAGAAACCGGCTCGGTCAAGAAGGAGAAGGATTCAAAATAGCCATGATGACGCTCGATGGCGGCAGAAACGGCATTGCTGCACAGGCAGTTGGGATTGCTCAAGGCGCTCTTGATGCGGCGGTTGATTATGCCAAGGAGCGTAAACAATTTGGCAAACCGATTATTCAGCAGCAAGGGATCGCCTTTAAGCTGGCTGATATGGCCACAGCGATTGAAGCATCAAGGCTGCTTACTTACCAGGCGGCATGGCTCGAAACGAAAGGCCTCCCGTATGGAAAGGAATCAGCCATGTCCAAGCTCTTTGCCGGTGATACAGCGATGAAAGTGACAACAGAAGCGGTTCAAATCTTCGGCGGGTACGGCTACACAAAGGATTACCCAGTCGAACGATACATGCGTGATGCGAAAATCACTCAAATATATGAAGGAACACAGGAAATCCAGCGTCTGGTCATCTCAAGGAAACTGCTAGATATGTAGAAAACAAGCAAAGACCACCTGAATGTGAGGTGGTCTTTTTTTGGTTCGCCATGCAGTTTTCAAATATGAGGAAATTGTCAATGTTCATCTATATGACCATCGTGTTATGTTAAAATTAGGGAAAATTCAATATGGAGGTTATGATGATGAACTCAACATTTATGGCCATTTTGGCCATCGTTATGATGGTTATCTGGATTATGGTTTCCGCGGAGCTTTCGAAATCTCCAAAAAAGCAGGAAGAAAAAGAAAACAGCCGCAGAAAACTAATCGTACTCATGTCTGCTGGAATGTTATTCACGATTCCTGTCGTTGTCTCATTGATTCGGAACTTCCCATTTTAAAACAGACGAGAAAAAACAGAACGACAAAAAGCATGCCGCACACAAGATCTAGTCCAATTTAACGCGGATGATGAAGCTCTAGGCGCTCCCCTTGAGAAAAATCAAAAATTAACAACAATAAAGGTGGCATAAACTCCCCTAATTTGTTTATAATGAGAGGTATGGTTTGTCGTAAGAATAAGGTATAAATACTTATTATTTCACTGATAAATGGATACATACATGTAATAGAAAGGGAGTGTCTGACCTTGAGTTTGAAAGAATACTCACAGGAACAGCTCAAACAAATGTCTTTAGTTGAACTTGCTTATGAAATTTTCAGAGACAGCAAAACACCAATTACGTTTTCCGAGTTAATAGATGAAATCGTCCGTTTGCAAGGAATACAAAAATCCGATCTAGATGATCGACTTGCTCAATTTTATACAGACTTAAATATAGATGGCCGCTTTATTTCGTTAGGTGATCAGAGATGGGGACTTCGCAGCTGGTATCCAGTTGATCAAATCGAAGAAGAAGTTCAGCCAGCTGTGAAAACAAAAGCGAAAAAGAAAAAAACAAAAGCAGCTGTCGTTGAAGACGACTTCGATGAAATCGAAGAGGAAGAAGAAATCGACGAGCTTGAAGAAGACCTTGATCTTGTTGAAGACGACGATGATCTCGACCTAGACGATGATGAAGAAATCGATGAAGATCTTGAAGACTTCGACGAAGATGATGATGAAGATGATGACGGCTTAACGGAGATTGATGAAGACGATTTAGACGATGAAGAGGAAGAGAAATAACCCTCTCAAACCGGTCCTCAAAACAGGACAAAACCGTCTTGACTTTCCTGAGCGAACTATGTAGTATGTATTTTGGGCTCTCTAAAAAAGAGTACGTAAAGATACGTTCATTTACGCTCCCTTTCATTTATTTGAAAGGGAGCTTTCTTATTTTTCAAGAGATTTAGGGATACACTCTAAAAAGGATGAAGCTGTGCATGCGTAGACATGCAAGGGTAAAAAAGAGAGGAGCATACGAAATGACAAAGTATATTTTTGTAACAGGAGGAGTTGTTTCCTCACTTGGAAAAGGAATCACGGCTGCTTCGTTAGGCCGCCTTCTGAAAAATAGAGGGATGGATGTCACCATTCAAAAATTCGATCCATACATCAACGTAGACCCAGGGACAATGAGTCCATACCAGCACGGTGAGGTTTTTGTCACAGATGATGGGGCTGAAACAGACCTTGACTTAGGTCACTACGAGCGTTTCATTGATATTAACTTAAATAAGTACAGCAACGTCACAACTGGTAAAATCTACTCTACTGTTCTGAAGAAAGAGCGCCGCGGTGACTACTTAGGTGGAACAGTACAGGTCATTCCCCACATTACAAATGAAATCAAAGACCGCGTGTACCGTGCCGGAAAAGAAACGGGTGCAGATGTGGTTATTACAGAAATCGGCGGAACAGTAGGAGATATCGAATCCCTTCCATTCCTTGAAGCCATTCGTCAAATGAAGAGTGACATCGGCCGCGAAAACGTGATGTACATTCATTGTACCCTCGTTCCTTACATCCGTGCAGCGGGTGAATTGAAAACAAAACCAACACAGCATAGTGTAAAAGAACTTCGCAGTCTTGGTATTCAGCCAAATGTCATCGTGGTCAGAACGGAAATGCCATTGGCACAAGATATGAAGGACAAAATTGCACTGTTTTGTGATATTGATACAAAAGCTGTTATCGAATGTCAGGATGCAGACACGCTTTACTCTATTCCGCTTGATTTACAAAAACAAGGGCTGGACAAGCTAGTATGTGAACATATGAAACTTGACTGCCAAGATGCGGACATGACAGAGTGGACAGCACTTGTTGATAAAGTGCAAAACCTTTCAAAACAAGTCACAATTGGTCTTGTAGGGAAATATGTTGAGCTGCAAGATGCTTATATTTCTGTCGTTGAATCACTTCGTCATGCTGGTTATGCGTTTGATGCAGATGTTCAAATTAAATGGATCAATGCAGAAGAAGTGACAGCAGAGAATATCGCTGATTTCGTACAAGATGTTGACGGCATCATTGTTCCTGGAGGCTTCGGAGACCGCGGAGTAGAAGGGAAAATCATTGCTACACAATTTGCCCGTGAAAACAAAGTGCCATTCTTCGGAATCTGCTTAGGAATGCAAGTGGCATCTATCGAATACGCAAGAAACGTATTAGGCCTTGAAGGAGCTCATTCAGCGGAAATTGATCCTGAAACAGCATTCCCAATCATTGACCTTCTTCCAGAACAGAAGGATGTAGATGATCTAGGCGGAACACTTCGTCTCGGTCTATATCCTTGTAAATTAAATGAAGACTCAAAAGCATTTGCTGCATACAATGACGAAGTGGTCTACGAACGCCACCGTCATCGTTACGAATTTAATAACGAATACAGACAGCAAATGGAAGCAGCAGGCTTCGTCTTCTCTGGTACAAGCCCAGACGGACGTCTTGTTGAAATCATCGAGCTCAAGGATCACCCTTGGTTTCTTGCTTCTCAGTTCCACCCAGAATTCGTTTCAAGACCGACAAGACCACAGCCATTATTTAGAGATTTCGTTGGTGCTTCACTACAAGCATCTGAATCAAAATAAAACAAAAAACTGCCGAGAATATCACTTCTCGGCAGTTTTTTTATTCATATTCCTCCACGATCTCCTTCACAGTAAACGATAGGGCGTGGTAGACGTATAAGCAGGTCATTAAAGCAGGAAAACCAAACCTTGTCCCATCTTCAGCGGGCACAAGCGGTTTCTTGAGCTGAAAATCAATGTGGACATCACAATGCTCTTCAATCGTGGACGGCTCCTTTTGTGCCGGCCCTACACCAACAACGGGTGTACCTTGTTCGTGCAGCTCTTTAACAAGAGATTGAATTTCCTGATCTTCTGGGTCTGAATAAAATAGCAGCACCCTGTCACTAGGTTGAAGTAAGCTGCGCTCCTTTTGATCGAGCGGCAGCACTTTCGCACCGGGAAACGGCTCCTTGCTTTCAGATGCCTCTAGGGCGACAGCAGCCAGTTCATTCTTTCCGTGAAAATAAACGGCATGTCCACTGACAACAGCCTGTGCAAGAAGGCGTGCACCGTCCTCAATCGCTTCAGCCTGCTTTTCTCCAATACGTGAAAAAATACCTGATAACTGGGTCGTAAAAATTTTTAACAAGACTCATTTCCTCCTTCGGTCAGATCATTTTATAATAGAATATAAAGAGAATATTAGGAAAAATGCTCAGAAAATGTCGTAAAGTAAACTATTATAATTAAAGGAAATGTGAAAATCAAACAGAATTATTTAACAACAGCTCTTTTTATGGCGAAAAATGAAAGCAATGGGGTGTAACAGATGAATGAGAAAATTTTAATTGTCGATGATCAGTACGGTATTAGAATATTATTGAATGAAGTGTTTCATAAAGAAGGCTATCAAACCTTCCAAGCTGCCAATGGACTACAAGCATTAGATATTGTGAAAAACCATAGACCGAACCTTGTCCTGCTTGATATGAAAATCCCCGGGATGGATGGTATCGAAATTTTAAAACGGATGAAATTAATTGATGAAGATATCCGTGTCATCATTATGACAGCCTATGGCGAATTAGATATGATCCAAGAATCCAAAGAACTAGGTGCATTGACGCACTTCGCTAAGCCGTTTGATATTGATGAAATCCGAGATGCTGTCAAAGAATACTTGCCGCTTGAAACAAATGGCTAGATGGAAATGATTGAATCGAGTCATTCTGTTGCCGATTTGTCGAATAATTGGTATCCTATAAAGGAAGAAGAAAGCGATCTGACTTTGAAAGTTTACATATGGCGAGAAATTCTGGTCATGCTAGGGTGGAGAGCTTTTTTTAGCAAGCAAATTAGCTACATAGGGAGGATTTTTCATCATGCCTTTAGTTTCAATGACAGAAATGTTGAAAGACGCAAAGGAAAAAGGTTACGCTGTTGGACAGTTTAACTTAAATAACTTAGAATTCACGCAAGCGATTTTACAAGCTGCTGAAGAAGAGAAATCTCCTGTTATCTTAGGAGTATCTGAAGGAGCAGGACGCTACATGGGCGGCTTCAAAACAGTTGTCGCAATGGTTAAAGCGTTAATCGAAGAATATAATGTAACAGTTCCTGTTGCGATTCATTTAGATCACGGTTCAAGCTTTGAATCATGTGCAAAAGCGATTCATGCAGGATTTACTTCTGTCATGATCGATGCTTCTCACCACCCATTTGATGAGAATGTGGAAACAACTGCGAAAGTTGTTGAACTTGCACATTTCCATGGTGTGTCTGTTGAAGCTGAACTTGGAACTGTTGGTGGGCAAGAAGATGACGTCATCGCTGAGGGCGTTATTTATGCTGATCCAAAAGAGTGCCAAGAGCTTGTAGAACGCACTGGTATTGACTGCCTTGCACCTGCATTAGGTTCAGTACATGGTCCATACAAAGGTGAACCAAACCTTGGTTTCGCTGAAATGGAAGAAATCGGTAAAACAACTGGTCTTCCACTTGTTCTTCACGGCGGAACAGGTATCCCAACTGCTGACATCAAGCGTGCAATTTCACTTGGTACAGCAAAAATCAATGTAAACACTGAAAACCAAATTGCTTCTGCGAAAGCAGTACGCGAAACACTTGCTGCAAAAACAGAAGAGTATGATCCACGTAAATATCTTGGACCAGCTCGTGACGCAATTAAAGCGACTGTTATCGGCAAAATGCGCGAATTTGGTTCTTCTAACCAAGCATAATTTGATGAGAACCGAAAGCCGCCTGAGTCACAGGCGGTTTTCTCCATATCTCGAGAAAGCGCAATCAAATTTACATTTCAGACAATTTATTGATAGGAGAGTGGCACAGTTATGTTATTTTTCGTAGATACAGCGAATATTGAAGACATCAAAGAGGCGCACGAGCTTGGCATTTTAGCAGGCGTCACAACAAACCCTAGTTTAGTAGCGAAAGAAAAGAACGTATCATTCCACGACCGCCTTCGCGAAATCACTGACGTGGTATCAGGCTCTGTCAGTGCAGAAGTGATTTCCCTAAAAGCAGAGGAAATGATTGAAGAAGGAAAAGAGCTTGCTGCTATCGCACCAAATATCACGGTCAAAATTCCAATGACTACAGATGGCCTTAAAGCTGTTAAAGCATTAACGGACCTTGGAATTAAAACAAACGTCACATTGATTTTTAGTGCAAACCAGGCACTTCTTGCAGCTAGAGCTGGTGCGACGTATGTTTCTCCATTCCTTGGCCGCCTAGATGATATTGGCCAAAATGGTCTTGATCTCATCAGCGAAGTGAAAACTATTTTTGATGTTCATGGATTAGATACACAAATCATTGCTGCATCCATTCGTCACCCGCAGCATGTGACAGAAGCTGCGCTTAGAGGTGCTCATATCGGCACAATGCCGCTGAAAGTCATCAAGCAGCTGACGAAACACCCATTAACGGATGCAGGCATTGAGCAATTTTTAGCAGACTGGAATAAATAAATGATTGTGGCAGGCGGGGTCGTCTCTCGTTTGCCGCAGTTTTCCTTATAAACGCTAAGAAATGTTTTGTGCAAAGAAGAGAACATCACAGCCTCGCAAAGCTTCGATTATTTTTCTTCCGACAAATTTCGTTTAACCTGTATTCTTTCTCTTGATATTGGCTAAATTTTGGACAAGACCTTTTAAAGCGCGACATCCACAAACAGTATAACTCCAACAGTGATCTTCTTTAAGAAGGGAGACAAATATGGAAAAGTTAAACATTGCCGGCGGTGATCCCTTGCGCGGGACCGTACATATTAGTGGTGCGAAAAATAGTGCTGTGGCACTGATTCCTGCCACGATTCTCGCTGATTCTCCAGTAACCATTGAAGGCCTTCCGCATATATCAGATATCGACACATTGCGAGATCTGTTAGAAGAAATTGGCGGAAAGGTCACTTTTGAAAAAGGTGAAATGGTTGTTAATCCTGTTTCCATGATCAGTATGCCGCTTCCTAATGGAAAAGTGAAGAAACTGCGTGCATCCTATTATTTAATGGGAGCCATGCTGGGAAGATTCAAGCAGGCTGTCATCGGACTGCCAGGAGGATGTCACTTAGGACCTAGACCGATTGATCAGCATATCAAAGGCTTTGAAGCACTCGGAGCCGAGGTGACAAACGAGCAGGGTGCGATTTATTTGCGCGCTGAAAAATTAGTCGGAGCCCGGATTTATCTTGATGTTGTCAGTGTAGGTGCGACAATCAACATCATGCTGGCAGCCGTACTGGCTGAAGGAAAAACCGTGATTGAAAATGCTGCAAAGGAACCCGAAATTATTGATGTAGCGACACTGCTTGCAAGCATGGGTGCCAAAATCAAAGGTGCGGGGACCGATGTCATTCGAATCGAAGGTGTAGAATCCCTTCATGGCTGTAAGCATTCAATCATCCCTGACCGCATCGAAGCAGGAACATTTTTAATAGCTGGTGCAGCGATGGGAGATGAAGTTGTACTTGATAATGTGATCCCAACTCATTTAGAATCAATTACGGCGAAACTTAGAGAAATGGGGTTCACCATTGAAACGAGCAACGATCAGATGCTGATCGTTGGCAGAAACGAAGGACTCAAGCCTGTCGATATCAAAACCCTTGTGTATCCGGGCTTTCCGACTGACCTTCAACAGCCGATGACGGCGCTGTTAACAAAAGCGAAAGGCACGAGTGTGGTCACAGATACGATCTACTCAGCTCGCTTTAAGCACATTGACGAATTGCGCCGAATGGGTGCAAACATGAAGGTCGAAGGAAGATCCGCTATTATTACCGGACAAACGCAGCTTCAAGGAGCAAAGGTCAAAGCAAGTGATCTGCGTGCAGGAGCTTGTCTTGTTGTCGCAGGGCTAATGGCAGACGGTGTGACCGAAATCACAGGGCTTGAACATATAGACAGAGGATATAGTTTGCTTGAGAAGAAGCTTGAAGGCTTGGGTGCAACCATCTGGCGTGAAAAGCTGAATGACCAAGAAATAGAAGAACTTCAAAATTCATAAGGCTTTGACTGTGAGAGGAGATTTGGACAAAAATGGAAAGAAGTTTATCGATGGAACTAGTACGGGTGACAGAAGCAGCTGCATTAAAATCTGCCCGTTGGATGGGAAGAGGATTAAAAGACGAAGCGGATGATGCTGCAACAAGTGCAATGCGTGATGTATTTGACACCATTCCGATGAAGGGAACAGTGGTGATTGGCGAAGGGGAAATGGACGAAGCACCAATGCTTTATATTGGGGAAAAGCTTGGGAACGGATATGGACCTCGCGTGGATGTCGCTGTTGATCCATTAGAAGGAACAAACATTGTGGCAAGCGGCGGCTGGAATGCCTTAGCTGTCATTGCAGTTGCAGATCATGGCAACCTGCTGAATGCACCTGATATGTACATGGATAAGATCGCAGTAGGTCCAGAAGCGGTAGGCTGCATCGATATTGAAGCGCCTGTCATTGATAATCTTCGCGCTGTTGCAAAAGCGAAAAACAAAGATATTGAAGATGTGGTTGCAACGATTTTAAACAGAGATCGACATGAAAAAATTATTGCTGAACTGAGAGAAGCAGGAGCAAGAATTAAACTGATCGATGATGGTGACGTTGCAGGAGCCATTAATACAGCATTTGATCACACAGGTGTTGATATTCTATTTGGTTCAGGCGGAGCGCCTGAGGGTGTCCTTTCTGCTGTTGCATTAAAGGCACTTGGTGGTGAAATTCATGGTAAGCTTCTTCCTCAAAGTGAAGAAGAATTAAGACGCTGTGAGAAAATGGGGCTGGATGTTGGTAAAGTCCTCAGAATGGAAGATCTCGTAAAAGGAGATGACGCCATTTTTGCAGCGACAGGTGTAACAGACGGGGAATTACTTAAAGGTGTTCAATTCAAAGGCTCTGTTGGAACAACGCATAGTGTTGTCATGCGTGCGAAATCGGGTACAGTTCGTTTCGTAGACGGCAGACACAGCTTAAAGAAAAAACCGAATCTTGTCATTCGTCCGTAATCTGAAAGCGGGTATTCATTACCCGCTTTTCATATAGGTGTCAAATGTATATCATTTTCTTTTTAAAGTTGAATATTCTCTGCAAATGAGGTAAAACTAAAGAGTGCTGCGAAATTTTCTGCGAATTTACTTCTTTTAAGCTTCAACAAGTTTAAATACTGCCGCATCATGACGATATACTCATTATCCTTCTCTATGTTAAAAAAGCTCTATTTCACATTGTTCCTATCTTTCACGATAAAACGAGTGGGAGCGTTACCATCAGAGCGAGGTCATTCCAACAACAACGGAATTAAAAAGCTAATCAAATACAATGGTCATGCATTTGTAAAGAAATACATTGACTAGAAAAGTGTGGTGTCCATATTGAAAGATGTTTCGATTTCATCTTTGGAAAATATGAAATTAAAAGAGCTGTATGAGTTAGCAAAACGATACAAAATCTCTTATTACAGCAAACTAACAAAAAAAGAATTAATTTTTGCCATCTTAAAGGCGAATGCTGAGCAAGAGGATCTCTTATTTATGGAAGGGGTTCTTGAAATTATTCAGTCTGAGGGATTTGGTTTCTTAAGACCGATTAACTACTCCCCAAGTTCTGAAGACATTTATATTTCAGCTTCACAAATCAGACGCTTTGATTTACGAAATGGAGATAAAGTGTCTGGAAAGGTACGACCTCCAAAAGAGAATGAACGCTACTATGGCCTCCTTCATGTAGAAGCGGTAAATGGGGACGACCCAGAATCAGCAAAGGAACGTGTTCACTTTCCTGCACTCACACCGCTATTTCCTGACCGTCAAATGATTCTTGAAACACAGCCTAATCACCTGTCTACTAGAATTATGGACATGATGGCGCCAGTTGGATTTGGACAGCGTGGTTTAATCGTTGCACCGCCTAAGGCTGGGAAAACTATTTTGCTTAAAGAAATTGCCAACAGCATTTCTGAAAATCACCCAGAGGCAGAGCTGATTGTCCTTTTGATTGATGAACGACCAGAAGAAGTAACAGATATCGAACGTTCTGTTGCAGGGGATGTTGTTAGTTCAACCTTTGACGAAGTACCGGAAAACCACATTAAAGTAGCAGAGCTTGTCTTAGAGCGTGCGATGCGTCTTGTTGAACATAAAAAAGATGTCATCATCTTAATGGACAGCATCACAAGGCTTGCTCGTGCATACAACCTTGTGATTCCGCCAAGCGGCCGAACGCTTTCAGGTGGTATTGATCCAGCGGCTTTCCATCGTCCAAAACGCTTCTTTGGTGCTGCGCGTAACATTGAAGAAGGCGGAAGCTTGACGATTTTAGCCACTGCACTTGTTGATACAGGATCACGTATGGATGACGTGATTTATGAAGAGTTTAAAGGAACTGGAAACATGGAGCTTCATTTGGACCGTTCTTTGGCCGAAAGAAGAATTTTCCCTGCGATCGACATTCGCCGTTCTGGTACGAGAAAAGAAGAACTGCTTGTGCCAAAAGAGCATCTTGATCGTCTATGGGCGATGAGAAAATCGATGTCAGATACACCTGACTTCGCTGAGAAGTTCATGCGTAAAATGAGAAAAACAAAGACAAACCAAGAGTTTTTCGATATTTTAACGCAAGAATGGAAACAAGCGAATATGTCTGCATCAAGAAGATAGCTTCTTAAAAAATACATTTGCAATCATAGACTTACACTGTTATAATTTTATCATGTGCGTTTCAGAATTTATTTCTGAGATATTAACTCTGTTTCCGAATTGGATTCAGGGCGGAAGGAGATGACAGTAGATGAAAACAGGAATTCATCCTAACTACAAAAAAGCTACAGTCAAATGCGCTTGTGGAAATGAGTTTGAAACTGGATCAGTAAAAGAAGAGGTACGCATCGAGATTTGCTCTGAGTGCCATCCTTTCTATACAGGCCGTCAAAAATTCGCTTCTGCTGATGGACGTGTTGACCGCTTTAACAAAAAATACGGTCTTAAGTAATAATAGATACAATAAACAGGCAGGAATCCGTTCTTGCCTGTTTTTTTACGTGGATTGATGGAACTTTAAAACGGGGGAGAAGACCTTATGTATGTGATGAAACAAAGCGGTTGGCTTGAAGTCATCTGCGGTAGTATGTTTTCTGGAAAGTCGGAAGAATTGATTCGGAGAGCCAAAAGGGCCACCTTTGCCAAACAAGAAGTAAAAATATTCAAACCAGCGATTGATAACCGATATAGTACAAGCTCTGTTGTGTCACATAACGGTTCATCATTAGATGGGATTGCAGTAGCCTCACCAAAAGACATAATAACGCACATATCAGAAAGAACCGATGTCATTGGCATTGATGAGGTGCAATTTTTTGATGAGACAATCATTGACATTGTCACTCAATTGGCTGACCAAGGCTACCGAGTCATTGTTGCAGGCCTGGATCAAGACTTCAGAGGAGAGCCATTTGGTGTTGTTCCGCATTTAATGGCATGTGCAGAGCTTGTAACAAAACTTCAAGCAGTTTGTTCGGTATGCGGCTCCCCAGCGAGTAGAACACAACGCTTGATCGACGGTAAACCCGCATCCTATGATGATCCTATTATTTTAGTAGGTGCGCAGGAATCATACGAAGCACGATGCAGACATCACCATGAAGTACCAAGACTTGATGTTGGTACAACACTTGACAAATAAAAAAATAGCAAATGCCGCTGTGTTTCGTTTTTCGAGATTTTGACTGAACACCCATCATTTGTACTTAAATAAATTAAATAACACTACGATTAAATTATCTAATTTTCAACGCTTGCGTTTTGTTATAAGCAGGCATAAAATGACTAACTGTAGTGTAAAGCATTTAAACGAAAAGTTCGATTTCTTGTCATAATTTTTTTGATTAAGGATTTTTCTCCTTAATCGTTCTTTGGATTAATAGTTCACTTTATTTATATTTTAGAAAGAGGGTAGTTTTTGATGAACAACGTGAAGAAAACAAAAGAAGGGTACCTCGAAACCACTTTGACAGGTAAAGATGTATTATCGATTCCAACGTTGAACAAAGGCGTTGCTTTCTCTGAAGAAGAAAGACAAGAGCTTGGACTTGAAGGTTTACTTCCTCCAACCGTTCTCACTTTAGAACAGCAAGCAGAAAGAGCGTACAAGCAATTTCTAGCTCAGCCGGATCGTCTTCGTCAAAACGTATACTTAAGTGATTTACAAAACCGTAACGAAGTATTGTTCTACAAGCTTTTAACAGAAAAGCTTCGTGAAATGCTTCCTGTTGTGTACACACCAACTGTTGGTGAAGCGATTCAAGAATACAGCCATGAATACAGAAGACCTCATGGTGTCTATCTTTCAATCGACGACATTGACGGCATCGAGAAAGCATTTGAAAACTTGCACGCAACTGCTGGAGATATTGACCTCATCGTTGCAACTGACTCTGAGAGTATTCTTGGAATTGGTGACTGGGGTGTTGGTGGTATCAACATCGCAATCGGTAAATTAGCTGTTTACACGGCTGCAGCAGGTATTGATCCTAGCCGCGTAATTCCAGTTGTATTAGATGTTGGAACAAACAATGAAAAATTATTGAATGATCCATTATACATCGGGAACCATCACAAACGTGTACAAGGTGAAAAATACGAAGAATTCATTGATGCTTATGTAAAAGCAGCGCTTAAATTCTTCCCGAAAGCATTGCTACACTGGGAAGACCTTGGAAACAAAAATGCGCGTAACATCATGAAAAAATACAATGATAACATCTTAACGTTCAACGATGATATTCAAGGTACTGGTGCCATTACTTTAGCGGGTGTTCTTGCAGCTGTCAAGAAAACTGGTACTCAATTGAAAGATCACCGTGTTGTCATCTTCGGAGCTGGATCTGCTGGTATCGGAATCGCAGATCAAATGCGTGACACAATGGTTCTTGAAGGTCTAACAGAAGAAGAAGCAAACAATGCATTCTGGACTTTAGACTACAGAGGATTGCTAACAGACCAATTTGAAGATGAAGTGCTTGATTTCCAAAAACCATACCTTCGTTCTTCTGATGAAGTAGAAGGCTGGGCACGCGATGAAAAAGGACAAATCTCATTTGCTGAAACGGTTCGCCAAGCGAAGCCAACAATTCTTATTGGTACTTCAGGTCAAGGCGGCGCATTCACTGAAGAAATCATTAAAGAAATGGCAGCTCATACAGAGCGTCCAGTGATCATGCCAATGTCTAACCCAACACCGCTTGCTGAAGCAGTGCCAGAGGATCTATTCAAATGGACTGACGGCCGTGCACTTGTTGCAACAGGAAGCCCGTTCGAAAACGTTGAGTATAACGGAATCGAACATGAAATCGGACAATCAAACAATGCGTTCGTTTTCCCTGGACTTGGTCTTGGTTCAATCGTAACAGAATCAAAAATCATCACAAAAGGCATGTTCGTTGCTTCTGCAAATGCAATTGCTGAAATGGTTGATCATGAGAAACCAGGTGCTGGTCTTCTTCCAAGTATTGATAAATTGCAAGAAGTGTCAATTCATGTGGCTGTTGAAGTAGCGAAAGCAGCAATTGAAGATGGTGTCGCAAGAAAAACGCCGGACAACATCGAACAAGCTGTGAAAGACGCAATGTGGATTCCTGAATATAAAAAAATAGTAAGAGCATAATAAAATGTGTAACGCGGCATTGCTTCGGGTAATCTAAGCAATGCCGCAATAAATAAGAAACATGTAAAGGATTTAAGGAGGAATAGTAAGATGGACTTTTTAAATATTTTGATCCTCCTAGCACCGATTTTTTTCGTTATCGCGCTGGGTTGGTTCGCAGGACACTTCGGCAGCTATGACGCTAAATCTGCAAAAGGTGTAAGTACACTTGTAACAAAGTATGCTTTACCAGCGCACTTTATCGCCAGTATTCTGTCAACACCAAAAGATAAATTCTATAGTCAAATTCCATTTTTCGTTGCATTGATTTTCGGAATCGTTGGTTTTTATATCATTATCCTTTTAGTTACGAAATTTGCTTTTAAATATGATTTAACAGACTCATCTGTTTTCTCATTAAACTCAGCACAACCGACCTTTGCATTTATGGGGATTCCGGTCTTGGGCAGTTTATTTGGGGCTCAAGAAGTTGCAATTCCGATTGCGATTACCGGAATAGTTGTAAATGCAATGCTTGATCCAATTGCAATTATTGTATCAACTGTCGGTGAAAAAACAAAAGGGAAAACCAAAGACGGCGAAAGCTTCCTGAAAATGACGACAAAAGCAATTTTGCACGGTTTATCAGAGCCGCTTGCACTTGCACCGTTAGCCAGTATCATTCTTGTTCTTTTAGGATTTAAACTTCCTGCAATTGGACACGAAATGTTAGAGGAAATTGGCAGCGTTACATCAGGGGTTGCGCTATTCGCAGTCGGTGTCACTGTTGGTATCCGCAAAATTAAATTAAGCTTGCCAGCCTTCAGTATTGCATTGCTAAAAGTAGCTGTACAACCAATACTTATGTATCTTATTGCGGTTCTTATGGGTCTTTCGGCCGATGAAATTACAAAAGCTGTATTACTTGTAGCCTTCCCAGGTTCAGCTGTTGCAGCAATGATCGCAACACGATTTGAAAAACAAGAGGCGGAAACTGCATCCGCATTTGTCATCAGTGCCATCATGTCACTTATCACATTACCGATCATTATTGCTCTTACCGTATAATATATCCGTATAATATAGTAGAAAGGCTGCCTATTGAGGCAGCCTTTCTTAGCGAAATGAATGAAACAGAGGGAATAGTACACGCTTTTTTTTGAGGTCAGGGGGTGCGATTTCCTTTTTTTCTTCTGCTTGTGACGGTTGTTTCAAGGTTGCGGCGAGGCGGTCAAATTTTGTGGATAAATCTTCAATTTCTCTGCGGTGCTGAAGCAGCTGATACGATACACCTTCATCTGCTTTTTTAGCCAATTTCCGTTCAAGTTCTTGCAGGCGGTCTTCTACATCGGTGACGTGTAATTGCTGCTGAATGAGCGCTTTCACTTGTTTTTCTAATGCTTCAATCCGCTGTATAGAGACATCAGCTTCGACAGCAGGTGCTGATTGACGAACGGTTTCCTTATGGATTGGCAGTTGAATGTCTTGGAGGATCACACCTTCACTCATCTGGTGTTTGACCTCTTTGAGCAGCTGTACAATATCTTCATGAAATTCATAATGTCCAAGTTCATTCCGGGCGACAGGGATGTTGAGTTGTTTGACCCAACGCTGAATCGTCTTTGAAGAAACACCAATTTCCTTTGCAACCTCATTTGTATTCAAACCAAATGCCCTCCCTTTTTTCAATTACAAGTACCATTCTCTTTAAGGAGGACCTGTTCCTTCACGTTAGACAAAACAAGTAACCAATCGCCAAAGATCGTGTTTTCTAGCGAAAAATTGCAGAAAATCAATTGTTTTGGAAATTTTTTTGACTGTCATACCCCGCTATACTATAATTAGACTGTTACGCACAAAACAGAGGTGAAGACCATGTTAGACCGTTTAAAATCAATTGAAGAACGTTATGAAAAACTAAATGAATATTTAAGTGACCCTGAAGTGGTGAACGACACTACGAAGCTTCGTGAATATTCGAAAGAACAATCCGATATTCAAGAAACTGTTGAGGTATATAGACAATATCGTGCGGCATACGACCAGCTGAATGATGCGAAAGCAATGCTCGAAGAGAAGCTGGATGCTGAGATGCGCGACATGGTCAAAGAAGAAATTTCAGAGCTCACTGAGGAAACGGAACGTTTAGAAGACGAGCTGAAAATCTTGCTGATCCCGAAAGATCCGAATGACAATAAAAACGTTATTGTGGAGGTTCGTGGTGCAGCGGGTGGAGAAGAAGCTGCTCTTTTTGCAGGAAACCTTTACCGCATGTACAGCCGTTATGCTGAAATGCAAGGCTGGAAAACAGAAGTCATGGAAGCAAGTGTCACTGGCACAGGCGGTTATAAAGAGATCATCTTTATGATCAGCGGGAAAGGCGCATACTCCAAACTAAAGTTTGAGAATGGCGCACACCGCGTGCAGCGTGTTCCAGAAACGGAATCAGGCGGACGGATTCATACATCAACTGCGACAGTCGCTGTATTACCTGAGGCTGAGGAAGTTGAAATTGATATCCATGAAAAAGACATCCGTGTCGATACTTTTACATCTAGCGGACCTGGCGGACAAAGTGTCAATACAACCATGTCTGCTGTTCGATTAACTCACCTTCCAACAGGTGTTGTTGTATCCTGTCAGGATGAGAAATCACAAATTAAAAACAAAGAAAAAGCCATGAAAGTACTGCGTGCGAGAATTTATGATAAATTCCAGCGCGAAGCACAGGCTGAATACGATCAAACGCGTAAATCTGCGGTTGGAACAGGGGATCGTTCAGAGCGTATCCGTACGTACAACTTCCCGCAAAACCGTGTAACAGACCACCGCATCGGATTGACGATTCAAAAGCTTGATCAAATTTTAGAAGGAAAACTTGACGAGGTCATTGATGCACTAATTATGGAAGACCAAGCAAGAAAGCTTCAAGATGCAAAATAAAGAGCGAACAATCTTCGAAGCCCTTAAATGGGCTTCTTCTTTGTTAACGGAAGCTGGCAGAGACCAAAATGCAGCAGAACTCCTGTTGATGCATGTGCTCGGCTGGAGCAGAAGTGAGCTTCTTGCACGATTTCATGATGCGCTGCCTGAGGAGCAAGATCAACTGTTCAGCAAATTTGTGACGCAGCATAAGGCGGGTGTTCCTGTTCAGCATTTAACGGGTGTTGAATTCTTTTACGGACGTCCTTTCGAGGTGAATAAGCATGTTCTTATTCCTCGTCCTGAAACGGAAGAAGTTGTGTTGGCGGCGCTCAATTTGGTAGGTGACGTTTTCCCGCCCGATCAGCCGCTCAAAGCAGTTGACGTTGGCACAGGAAGCGGCGCCATTGCGATTACGCTCGCTCTTGAAAAAAAATCACTATCTGTCACAGCGACTGATATCTCACAAGAAGCACTTGCGGTAGCAAAGCGGAATCAACAAGCGCTCGGTGCAGACGTTCATTTTTTACATGGAGATTTACTTGAACCGGTTATAGCTCAAGGTATTAAAGTAGATGTATTTATTTCCAATCCACCTTATATTGCGGCGGAAGAAATGGACAGTCTGTCTGAGGTTGTGACGAAGTATGAGCCGGTGAATGCGCTGACGGACGGACGTGATGGCTTGTGGTTTTATAAACGTCTTGTTCGTGATCTTCACAGCGTGCTGAGTGAACAGGCAGTTGTTGTCTTTGAAATTGGACATACGCAAGGTCAAGATGTCACAGCGCTTCTCGTGCAGGCTTTTCCTGAAGCGCATGTCTACACCGTCAAAGATATTAATGGAAAAGATCGAGCTGTTTGCGCACACATTCAAAACGGAAAGTCCGGCTGAATATAGCCGGACTATTTTATTATGTAAAGATGAAACTTATGGTAAAAGAGAAACGTATATATAGAAGAATGAACATTCTGATCATGATTTTTTACATAAATTTGTTTTGAAGGAGCGAATGGTGTGAACAAAAGGTATGCGATGGTGTTGGTCATCGTCAGTGTACTATTGATTGTGAGTGCTTGTGGTAAACCGAGCTTTAAAAAAGAGGCAGCAGCATTTGGAGAAAGCTATAAAAAAGCACAATACACAGTGAATCGAACGGATGACCTATCTGATATGAAAGAGAAGCTGAAGGTTTATTTAACCGAACATGAATATCAAGAATATACACAAGACAGCATGTTCCCGAGCATATTAGAAGCGGCGAAGGATCAAGATTGTCAAATTAAGCTGAAGAAAATTATGTTTACGCCTTCAGATGAAAGCGATGACAGAATTGAATTTAACTATGAAATGGTGATCCAATTTATCGATCACAAAGGAAAAGTCAAAAAAGAAATCGAGAAAAAAGGGGCCATGACTGTTATTAAAACAGAATCTGGTTTAAAAATCAGCCGAGATTGGGATGGGAGACTGTACCCTTCTGACTACCAATCCTCACTCAAAAGTCGTTCTTAAAGAGAACGGCTTTTTTGTTTTGGCTCATAATCTATTAAAAAAATCATATTGACTGTTTATGAAATGAGTTTCCTGGACACAATGTTTGTAGCGAAGAGAAAAAGTGGGGGGAACACTCAATGTTGAAAAGTAAAACGATGATTTGTCTTTATATGTTTCTATTATTATGCGGTGCTTTTGCAAACCTTGGCAGAGAGGAGACGGCGGCTGCTTCTGCAAATCAGCCTGTTGTTATACCAGATGAAGCGATTCGATTACGCATTTTAGCAAATAGTGATCGTTCAGCGGATCAGGATGTGAAAAGAAGTATTCGTGACGAGGTCAATGCGAATATGACGGAGTGGGTCAAAGACCTCACATCCATTGAAGAAGCAAGACGAGTCATTCGATCAAAGCTGCCAGAAATCAATCGTATCGCCAAAGCGAAATTGAAGGAACAGCATATTGATCAATCTGTATCGGTCAGTTTTCAAAAAGCTTCATTTCCAACAAAACTCTATGGAAATTTCGTCTATCCTGCTGGGAAATATGAAGCCATTTTAATTACGCTTGGAGAAGGGGACGGAGCCAACTGGTGGTGTGTGTTATTCCCGCCGCTCTGTTTTATCGATTTTTCAAACGGAGAAGCCATTGCCTCACCAGAAGGCGATGAGGATAAACAAGTGACAGCGCAGCAAACGAAAGAGTCTGTCAATGAAGTGGTGAAAGAAGAGGAAGAAGAGACAGGTGAAGTGAAGTTCTTTTTGTTCGAATGGGTCTCTAGTCTTTTCTCTTAAAAAAGGTATAAATCGGTTTTTGCCTCATAGAGTTGAAGTAAGAGATCAAAAAAGAGGTGAAAGCATGTATTATCAATTAAGAATAGCCACAGAGGAAGATGTCCCGTCGATCAATGCTTTTCTTGAAAAGGGACAAGCAAAAGGCGGAGTAACGCTTGCAGAGCGAACGACATTTGTCGTGATGGAAGATGCGGATGGTCAGCTGGCAGGCTGCTTAGGTCTTGAACAGCTCAATGAACAAGAGGGATTGCTGCGGTCGCTTGTCATATCAGATAAGCTCGGTCAGGGGCACATTGTCTCCTTGTTCCAAAGCGTTCAAACGCTGGGAGAAAAAATAGGTGTGGATACTTTTTATGTCGTTGCAAACCATTCCTCTTCTCATGATTTTTTGGCATTGATGGGCTTTGCGCCTTTAGAGGAAATCCCAGAAAGCATATGGAGCTCTGCACATGCAAAAGAGACATTGGGGAAAGAACAGGCTGTGATCCTGCAAAAAAAAGGCAGTTAATCACAAAATGATGGACTTATACACATACTTATCCACTACAAAACAAGCGTTATCCACAAATTGTGGACAACGCTTGTTTTATTGATCATCATCTTTTATACTTTCAAAAGGATAATTGAGATATATCAACAGTTTTATCTTTTTTAAAAGGAGTTTGTAGGATGTTAAATACAAAAAGGTGGTCTGTGGATTTAGAAAAGGATTTATCCACATACTATCCACAAATTAAACAGGCGGCCGATCTGCTGCAGCAAAATGAAGTGGTTGCTTTCCCGACAGAGACCGTTTACGGACTCGGGGCAAATGCGAAAGAGACAGAAGCCGTGATGAAAATTTATGAAGCGAAAGGGCGTCCGAGTGATAATCCGTTGATTGTTCACATTGCGGAAGTTCAGCAGCTTCACGAATTTGCACAAATAGAAAGCGAAAAAGCGAAGGCACTGATGGATGCCTTTTGGCCGGGCGCCTTAACCATCGTTCTTCCGTGTAAGCCGGGCACTTTATCCAAGCAGGTTACGGCAGGTTTATCCACAGTAGGTGTGAGAATGCCTGACCATCCCATTGCGCTTGAGCTCATCCGAGCAGCTGGTCTGCCAATTGCTGCACCAAGTGCGAACCGTTCAGGGAAACCTTCACCAACACAAGCTGACCATGTAGCGAGTGACCTCGAAGGAAGAATCGCTGGAATTGTGGATGGCGGTTCAACTGGAATTGGCGTTGAGTCAACGGTTGTATCCTGTGTCGGTGAGACCCCAGTGATTTTAAGACCGGGCGGAATTACAAAAGAAGCATTAGAAGAGGTCGTGGGGACGGTGAGTGTGGATCCGGGGCTGACAAAAAAGGACGAGGCGCCAGTATCGCCAGGTATGAAATACACACACTATGCACCTGAAGCCCAGATGTATATCTTTCATGGAAGTGATGAAGACATGCAGCGGCACATTCAGAAATACAAAGCTGAAGGTCTAAAAGTCGGAGTGCTGACAACAGAAGAAAAGAAATCGCTATTTGCGGCAGATGTTGTGTACAGCTGTGGATGGAGAGAAAAACCTGAAACGGTTGCTGCAAACCTCTATCGTGTACTGAGACAATTTGATGAAACGGATGTAGACTTGATTATTTCAGAAGCCTTTCCAGAGCAAGGAGTTGGTTCTGCCATTATGAACCGTCTGCAAAAAGCCGCAGGAGGGCGTACACTCCCTTCGTTCCAATAGTTCTAACCTTTCTTGGACAAACATAGGTTAAAGGAGAATGTGTGTCCAAGGGGGATTTACATGAACGAACTAGCTGGCGAATTGCTGACGCTCAGCATCATGGCTTTTGCACTTGGAATGGATGCTTTTTCGGTTGGACTTGGTATGGGGATGATTCAGCTGAGGTTCCGCCAGATCATTTATATTGGACTTGTTATTGGGATATTTCATATGTTTATGCCGCTTTTTGGTATGCTGACAGGTCAGCTCTTATCCGGATGGCTCGGTCTTCTTGCCACCTATATTGGCGGGGCGCTGCTTTTGGTGCTGGGACTGCAAATGATCGTTGCTTCTATCCGCAAAGAAGATAAGCCCTTTATCGCACCTGTTGGGACTGGTCTCGTTCTTTTTGCTACAAGTGTCAGCCTAGACAGCTTCTCTGTTGGTTTAAGCCTCGGAATTTACGGTTCCCAGGTGTGGATGACTATATTATTGTTTGGTTTTTTTAGTATGCTCCTCACATGGCTCGGATTATTACTCGGTAAACAGGTTCGGTCATGGGTGGGTTCATATAGCGGCGCGCTTGGCGGAATTATTTTACTAGCCTTTGGTATCAAATTATTATTTCCGCTCTAGCCAGTCTCCTTACATAACATGTAGAATGAAATGCTATATAATAGAAGAAAAGGAGGGCGAAAGATGAAAATCTTATTTGTTTGTACGGGAAATACATGCAGAAGTCCAATGGCTCAAGCCCTTTTTGCTTCCATTGCAGATGAAAAAGGTTTAGAGGTCACTGTAAAATCAGCGGGCATTTTTGCCTCCGATGAAGGGAAGGCTTCTCCTCAAGCGATCGAAGCATTATTTGAGAAAAGCATTCCACTGAATCACTCATCATCAAAATTGACAGAGGAGCTTCTGCGCGAAGCTCATTACGTCTTCACGATGACTATGCAGCATAAACAGTTGATTACTGAGCAGTATGCGCATGCAATAGGCAAGGTCTTCACTTTAAAGGAATTTGCGACAGGAACAGAAGGCGATGTTTCCGACCCGTTTGGCGGAAGTCTTTCTGTTTATCAGGAAACTCGTGATGAACTTGAAGCCTTACTGTATCAGCTCGCTGAGAAATTGAAAAAAGATCATCATCATAGATAACCTGTAAAACCGTTGCGTCAACGGTTTTTCTGCTTTTGTTTGCAAATCACTAGGCAGAGGTTAAAATATAACTGTAAATAAAGAATGAATGTAAGATATAACAGATCAACTCACCCTTAGGAGGAATTGCCCGATGAAAGTAGCCATTGCATCCGATCACGGCGGAACGAATATTCGTGAAGAAATCAAACAACTGATGGATGAATTGAAGATTGAATACATTGATATGGGTTGTGAATGCGGATCAGGTTCTGTAGATTACCCAGATTATGCATTCCCTGTAGCCAATATGGTGGCAAACGGAGAAGTCGACCGCGGCATTTTAATTTGCGGGACAGGCATCGGCATGAGCATCTCGGCAAATAAAGTAAAAGGAATTCGCTGTGCATTAGCACATGATACATTTAGTGCAAGAGCAACTAGAGAACATAATGATACGAACGTTCTTGCAATGGGAGAGCGAGTAATTGGACCAGGATTAGCACGTGAGATTGCGCATATTTGGCTGACAACAGAGTTTACAGCAGGACGCCATGCTGTGCGGATTGGCAAAATTGCTGATTACGAAGAAAAGCACCTATAAGGAGCGCTTAACATGAACATTGGTCAAGATTGGCTTGAAATGTTAAAAGAGTTTCATCAAACAGTTGAATTGCGTGCCGGGCAAATTTTAGTCATTGGCTGCAGTACGTCAGAAGTGGCTGGTGAGCATATTGGTACTGCAGGGAGTGAGCAAATTGCTGCGTTCATCTATCAAGAATTGGATCAGTTAAGACAAGAGACCGGCATTGAGCTCGCCTTTCAATGCTGTGAGCATCTAAATCGTGCCCTAGTCGTTGAAGAAGAAGTGGCTTTCCGTTTTAACTTGGAGATTGTAGCTGCAGTACCTGTCCGTAAAGCGGGTGGTTCGATGGCGGCTCACGCGTATCAGCAAATGGAACATCCTGTATTGGTCGAATCCATTGAGGCGCATGCTGGAATTGATATCGGCGATACGTTAATTGGGATGCATTTAAAGAGAGTCGCTGTACCTGTCCGTCTCAGCCGTCATCAATTAGGACATGCACATGTGACTTTTGCGAAAACACGTCCGAAGCTGATTGGCGGAGAAAGAGCGGTTTATACAAGATCATAGCTTCGATATATTTCTAATATAATGTTGAATGATGAAGACGCTTTACCACTTGAATATTCGGGTTTTCATAAAAAAGAAGTCGATTTTCCAAAAAAAACTTTTACATTTTACTCAAAAACCGTGTACAATGAGATGGTGAAAACATCGAATGGAAATAGATTGGAGAGGATTTCGCTGATGAAACATTTACCTGAGCAAGACGCACAAGTATTCAAAGCAATTCAACTAGAGCGGAAACGCCAGCAGGACAAAATCGAATTAATTGCATCAGAAAACTTCGTAAGCGAAGCAGTCATGGAAGCACAGGGCTCTGTATTAACAAATAAATACGCTGAGGGTTATCCTGGTAAACGCTACTATGGCGGCTGTGAACATGTAGACGTTGTGGAAGATATCGCACGTGACCGCGCAAAAGAAATTTTTGGCGCTGAGTATGTGAACGTACAACCTCACTCAGGTGCTCAAGCGAACATGGCTGTTTACTTTACTATTCTTGAGCATGGCGATACAGTGCTGGGCATGAACTTATCACATGGCGGACATTTAACACACGGAAGCCCTGTAAACTTTAGTGGTGTACAGTACAACTTTGTAGAATATGGTGTAGATAAAGAAACTCAGCATATCGACTATCAAGATGTACTTGAAAAAGCACGTGAACATAAGCCGAAACTAATCGTTGCGGGTGCAAGTGCATACCCACGTCAAATTGATTTCAAAAAGTTCCGTGAGATTGCTGATGAAGTCGGTGCTTACTTTATGGTCGACATGGCTCACATTGCTGGTCTTGTTGCAGCAGGTCTTCATCCAAATCCAGTTCCTTACGCAGATTTTGTGACAACAACAACTCACAAAACATTACGCGGACCTCGCGGCGGAATGATTCTTTGCCGTGAAGAGTTTGGTAAAAAGATCGACAAATCGATCTTCCCTGGTATTCAAGGTGGACCACTCATGCATGTCATCTCTGCAAAAGCTGTTTCTTTCGGTGAAGTATTGAACGGAGATTTCAAAACATATGCACAAAACGTCATTGATAATGCAAAACAACTAGCTGAAACTCTTTTATCTGAAGATATTCAGCTTGTATCTGGCGGAACAGATAACCATCTTGTTCTCATTGACTTGCGTTCTCTTGGCATCACAGGAAAAATTGCAGAAAACGTTCTTGATGAAATCGGTATTACAGTGAACAAAAATGCAATTCCTTATGATCCAGAGAAACCATTTGTCACAAGTGGTGTACGTGTAGGGACAGCTGCAGTAACAAGCCGCGGTTTCGATCAAGAAGCGATGAAAGAAGTCGGTTCCATTATTGCACTTGCGCTAAAACATCATGAAGATGAAGCGAAATTAGAAGAGGCGAAAAAGCGTGTATCTGATCTTACGGCTCGTTTCCCTCTATATAACGAATTAGATTATTAAAAAACAGACCCATTTGCCTATTTTTGGCATGTGGGTTTTTTTTGTAGGATTTGCGAATCATATTGAAAGATGATGTCTTTTTATGTAGAATTGTAGGAAGTGTGCAAAGTTCACCGGAAGATGACAGAAAAGGAGTTGTAGCAAGCTATGGCAAAGGTTTATGTATTTGATCACCCGCTTATTCAGCACAAACTTACATATATTCGTGACGTTCATACAGGAACTAAAGAATTTAGAGAGCTAGTGGATGAAGTCGCAACATTAATGGCATTTGAAATCACAAGAGATTTACCGCTTGAAGAGGTAGATGTAGAAACACCTGTACAAGTAGCGAAATCAAACGTGATCTCAGGTAAAAAACTCGGTGTTGTGCCAATTTTAAGAGCAGGTCTTGGAATGGTAGACGGGATTTTGAAACTCATTCCAGCTGCTAAAGTGGGACATGTTGGTTTATACCGCGATCCGAAAACATTAAAGCCTGTTGAATATTATGTGAAGCTTCCATCTGATGTGGAAGAGCGTGAATTTATCGTAGTAGATCCAATGCTTGCAACTGGCGGCTCAGCAGTCGAAGCGTTAAACAGCTTGAAAAAACGCGGTGCGAAAAACATTCGCTTCATGTGTCTGATTGCTGCCCCTGAAGGTGTAGAAGAAATGCAAAAGCATCATCCAGATGTTGATATCTACATTGCAGCATTAGATGAGAAACTAAACGAAAAAGGTTACATCATTCCAGGTCTTGGTGATGCTGGTGACCGTATGTATGGAACGAAATAAGAAAGTCTTAATAAAAGCCCACATGCAAAACGTGCATGTGGGCTTTTTTGATATATATGACAAACGGTTGATACCGTTCATAGAAAAATCATTGTATACTGAACATTGGCTGTTTTTTTCAATGAATGTCACATCTCTCCTAAAGTTTGATGAAATTGTGAACATTTTGTGTGCTCTATCACTATAGAAAAGTTTTTTAACTTTCAACCGATTGACACATCATAGACGCTATTGTATGCTAAACGAGGGTATTATGGTAAGGTTTTCATAGCCTATAGCACTCTACTAATCCTCATTGTGAACCCTTTAATAATCAGGGTTTGTATCAACGAATGAAGCAGCATCCCATAGATCTAAAGATTTCAAGTCTGATTGTGCAATTAGACCGATGGGTGATTGATTTTTTTCGAATAGGACGGCTTATCATAAGCGTCTTCTACGCAGTTTTCATCACCATTTATCACCTTTTTTACAATATTTTTCATCGGGAGTCAGATGAATGAACGATCCAAACGCGATTTTCCGCAGACAGAGTAAATACATGTTCTATCTATTGGCAATTTTTGTGTTTGGCTATGCCATGCCTGGTTTTAAACCACTGTTTCTTGGTTTCATTATCGGCACAATTTTTGCTTTCTTTAATTTATTCCTACTTATACGGAGAATGCACGCTTTTGATCGAGCGGTTAAAAAAGGAAAATCCATTCGTTCAATGGGAAGTACAGCCAGGTGGGCCAACGCGATTCTCGCAGTAGCGATTGCTTGGCGTTACCCTAATGAAGTTCATCTGGCAGGTGTTGTTATAGGATTAATGACAATATATCCTGTCATTATGATAGATTCCTTCATTCAACTTAAACGTTCTACTATGGAAGAGAGGTGAATACTCTTTGGGTCACAGTTCAAAAACTACAGAATTTTTAGGGTTAACGTTCAACTTATCCAATGTTCTCATGATTACGATTGCTAGTATCATCGTTCTTCTCATAGCGGTGCTGACTACTCGTGTTCTGTCTATTCGTCCGACTAAGGCGCAGAACTTCATGGAATGGATCGTTGATTTTGTTCGAAATATCATAGGTAGTTCGATGGACATGAAAACAGGAGCCCCATTTCTAGCGCTTGGCGTTACATTACTCATGTACATATTTGTTTCAAACATGCTTGGACTGCCATTCTCGATTACGGTCGATCACAACTTGTGGTGGAAATCACCAACTGCTGATCCTGCAATCACAATGACACTAGCAATTATGGTCATGGGACTTACACACTTCTACGGTGTCAAGGCAAAAGGAGTCAAGGAATATACGAAAGACTTCTTCAAGCCAATCCCATATTTAGTGCCGCTGAAAATCATTGAAGAATTTGCAAACACGCTAACACTTGGTTTGCGTCTTTACGGAAATATTTTCGCTGGAGAGATTCTTCTTGGGTTACTTGCAGGACTTGCGACCAATTTCTACACGCAAAACATTGCGCTTGGTATCGTTGGTACATTAGGTGCCATCGTGCCGATGATTGTATGGCAGGCATTCAGTTTGTTTGTCGGAACAATCCAGGCATTTATCTTCACCATGCTGACAATGGTGTACATTTCCCATAAAGTCAGCGACGAACACTAAAAAATTGAGAGTCCAAAAAGGACGTTATTTTAAAGGAGGAGCTTTTTAATGAATTTAATAGCAGCAGCAATTGCAATCGGTTTAGGAGCACTAGGAGCAGGTATTGGTAACGGTCTAATCGTATCTAAAACAGTTGAAGGAATCGCTCGTCAGCCAGAAGCTGGTAGAGAACTAAGAACACTTATGTTCATCGGGGTCGCTTTAGTTGAGGCACTTCCAATTATCGCTGTCGTTATCGCATTCTTGGCATTCTTTGGTTAATATGTGAGAAGCGTTCTAATATGAATTTTAATGGCGAAGATCAGATTAGTTCGAAACTTCGCCATTCCTTTATGTTTTGTTTCTTAACATATTATTTAAAGAAGGGAGTTGCCGTACTAAATGTCTCAGTTACCAGTGGTTTTAGGAGCAGGGGGCTTAAGCTTCAACGCCGGTGATATGTTATTCCAGCTTATCGCTATGCTCATTTTGCTTGCACTTTTAAAGAAATTTGCGCTTAAACCTTTATTAGGTATTATGAAGCAGCGTGAAGATTATATAGGAAATGAAATTTCAAGTGCTGAAGAAAAGCACGTTCAAGCTGAAAAGCTTCTTGAAGAACAACGTGTCTTATTGAAAGAAGCACGCGAAGAATCACATACACTCATCGAAAATGCGAAAAAGATTGGTGAAAAACAAAAAGAAGAGATCATTCAAGCAGCACGTCAAGAATCAGAGCGCTTGAAAGAGTCTGCTAGAACTGAAATCGTGAAAGAAAAAGAACAAGCTGTGGCTGCACTGCGTGAGCAGGTTGCATCACTATCTGTGCTGATTGCATCTAAAGTGATTGAAAAAGAACTTGATGAGCAGGCACAAGAGAAATTGATTCAAGAGTACCTTAAAGAGGCAGGCGAAAGCCGATGAGCGTAACTATTGTCTCTAAGCGTTACGCTTCTGCTCTTTTTGACATCGTTCTTGCTTCTTCGGCAGTAGACGAAACTGAAAAAGAGCTGAATGAGATCAAAAAAGTTCTAAAGGCTGACCAAGAACTCAATGACTTCCTTGTTCATCCAAAGATTACGGCAGACAAAAAGAAACAGTTGATTGCTGAAGCTTTCAAAGGTGTTTCTACTTATGTATTGCACACAATGTATTTACTGATTGACCGCGGACGCACGAATATTTTCTCTGAAATGACGTCTGAGTTTGTGAAACTTGCAAACCGTACGAAACAAATAGACGATGCGGTCGTGTATTCAGTGAAACCGCTGAGCGGTGCTGAAATCCAATCTTTATCTGAAGTATTTGCCAAAAAAGCCGGAGTCACATCACTGCGTGTTGAAAATGTGATTGACAAGGATCTAATAGGCGGAGTGAAAATCCGTATCGGAAACCGCATTTATGACGGCAGTGTCAGCGGAAAGCTTTCCCGCATTGAACGTCAGCTTGCAGGCGAAAATCGTTAGAAGGGGTGAAACCTTAGTGAGTATCAAAGCTGAAGAGATTAGCGCGCTGATAAAGCAGCAAATCCAAAACTATCAATCAGAAATTGAAGTAAAAGATGTCGGTACAGTCATTCAAGTAGGGGACGGTATCGCGCGTGTACATGGCCTTGACAACATTATGGCAGGAGAGCTGGTTGAGTTCTCTAACGGTGTAATGGGTATGGCTCAAAACCTTGAGGAGTCTAACGTAGGTATCGTTATTTTAGGACCTTACAAAGATATCCGCGAAGGTGACGACGTAAAACGTACAGGTCGTATCATGGAGGTTCCAGTAGGTGAAGAGTTAATCGGACGTATTGTGAACCCGCTTGGTCAGCCTGTTGATGGACTAGGTCCAATCTTAACAAGCAAAACACGTCCAATCGAAAGTGAAGCACCTGGTGTTATGGATCGTAAATCTGTACATGAGCCGCTTCAAACAGGAATTAAAGCAATTGATGCCTTGATTCCAATCGGCCGCGGACAGCGTGAATTGATCATTGGTGACCGTCAAACAGGTAAAACATCTGTTGCAATCGATACGATTCTAAACCAAAAAGATCAAGACATGATCTGTATTTATGTAGCCATCGGACAAAAAGAATCAACGGTTCGTGGTGTTGTTGAAACACTTCGTAAGCATGGTGCGCTTGACTACACAATCGTTGTCACAGCTTCTGCATCACAGCCAGCTCCACTTCTTTACCTTGCTCCTTATGCAGGTGTAACGATGGGTGAGGAATTCATGTATAACGGCAAGCACGTACTTGTTGTCTATGATGACCTTTCTAAACAAGCGGCAGCTTACCGTGAGCTTTCATTATTGCTTCGTCGTCCTCCAGGTCGTGAGGCATTCCCTGGTGATGTTTTCTATCTTCACTCTCGTTTATTAGAACGTGCAGCGAAGCTTAGTGACGAAAAGGGTGGCGGTTCTATCACAGCATTGCCTTTCGTAGAAACGCAAGCTGGCGATATTTCTGCATATATCCCAACAAACGTTATTTCCATCACAGATGGACAGATTTTCTTACAATCTGACCTCTTCTTCTCAGGCGTACGTCCAGCGGTAAACGCAGGATTGTCTGTATCTCGTGTAGGTGGTTCTGCACAAATCAAAGCGATGAAAAAGGTAGCAGGTACACTTCGTCTGGATCTTGCTTCTTATCGTGAGCTTGAAGCGTTCGCTCAGTTTGGATCTGATCTAGACCAAGCGACTCAAGCGAAATTAAACCGTGGTGCAAGAACTGTTGAAGTCTTAAAACAAGACTTGAACAAACCGCTTAAAGTTGAAAAACAAGTAGCGATTCTTTACGCACTAACAAGAGGATACTTAGACGATGTTGCCATTGCTGATGTTAAACGTTTTGAAGCTGAGTTATTCATGTACATTGAAGAAAACCATAAAGGCTTGTTTGACACAATCTCTCAAACAGGAAATATGCCTGCTGATGAAGAGTGGAAGACAGCAATCGAAGGCTTTAAACGTACGTTTGCACCAAGCAACTAATTAGTAATCTTTCCGAGAGAAAAAGATTCTCTTTTTCTCTCTTTTCACGTAAATGAACACGGATTCCTGAAAAAAGGTGGTGAAATCTTTGGCCTCATTACGCGATATAAAGTCAAGGATCACGTCAACGAAAAAATCGAGTCAGATCACAAAAGCGATGCAAATGGTATCAGCTGCGAAACTGAATCGTGCTGAAAACAATGCGAAGTCTTTTGTTCCTTACATGGAGAAAATCCAGGAAGTGGTTGCTGCAATCGCAACTGGAACAAGTGCTAAGCACCCAATGCTTCTTTCAAGACCTGTCAAGAAAACAGGGTATCTCGTCATAACATCTGATCGAGGGCTTGCAGGACCTTTTAACAGCTCGATTTTGCGTGCCGCTTACCAAACCATTCAATCTCGTCATCAATCCGCTGATGAATATGCGGTGATTGTCATTGGTAAAATCGGACGCGACTTCTTCAAAAAGCGTGGTATTCCAGTTATTTCTGAAGTAACAGGGCTTGGAGACGAAGTAGCGTTTGCTGATATTAAAGAATTAGCAAGTAGCACAGTTCAAATGTTCTCTGATGAAGCGTTTGACGAACTTTACATGTTCTACAACCACTTTGTCAGTGCGATTTCACAAGAAGTAACAGAGAAGAAATTATTGCCGCTAACGGACCTTTCGGCCGCAGCGACACCAAATAAACGTTCCGCATCTTATGAGTTTGAGCCTTCTGAAGAAGAAATTCTTGAAGTTCTCCTTCCTCAATATGCAGAGAGTTTGATTTTCGGTGCGCTTCTTGACAGCAAAGCAAGTGAACATGCTGCAAGAATGACAGCAATGAAGAGTGCAACAGACAACGCGAAAGAATTGATCGACAGCCTGACACTCTCTTACAACCGTGCTCGTCAAGCAGCGATTACACAAGAGATTACAGAAATTGTCGGCGGAGCAGCTGCCTTAGAATAGAAATAATTGTCAGGAGGGAATGCAATGAAAACAGGACGCATCAGTCAGATCATGGGACCAGTCGTAGACGTTCGTTTTGAAGACGGTCACTTGCCTGAGATTTATAATGCGATCAAAGTTTCGCATAAAGCGGAAAGCGAAAGTGAAGTTGATATCGACTTAACTTTAGAAGTAGCACTACATTTAGGTGATGATACAGTGAGAACCATCGCGATGGCATCAACAGACGGTGTGAAGCGCGGTATGGAAGCTGTAGACCTTGGAAAACCAATTTCAGTACCAGTTGGTAACGTAACACTTGGACGTGTATTCAACGTACTGGGAGATAACATTGACTTAGATGAGCCACTTGGTGTGGAAGCTCAAAGAGATCCAATCCACAGACAAGCGCCTTCTTTTGATCAACTTTCTACAGAAGTTGAAATTCTTGAAACAGGTATCAAAGTTGTTGACCTGCTTGCTCCTTACATCAAAGGTGGAAAGATCGGTCTATTCGGTGGAGCCGGTGTAGGTAAAACCGTTCTGATTCAAGAATTGATCAACAACATCGCACAAGAACACGGCGGTATTTCTGTATTCGCTGGTGTTGGAGAGCGTACACGTGAAGGAAACGACCTTTACTACGAAATGAAAGATTCTGGCGTTATCGAAAAAACAGCCATGGTCTTCGGCCAAATGAACGAGCCGCCGGGTGCACGTATGCGCGTTGCCCTAACTGGTTTGACAATGGCAGAGCATTTCCGTGATGAACAAGGTCAAGACGTATTGTTCTTCATCGATAACATCTATCGTTTTACACAAGCAGGTTCTGAAGTTTCAGCCCTTCTTGGACGTATGCCTTCAGCGGTAGGTTATCAGCCGACACTTGCAACAGAAATGGGTCAGCTGCAAGAGCGTATCACATCTACAAACGTAGGATCGGTTACATCGATTCAAGCGATCTATGTACCTGCGGATGACTATACAGATCCAGCTCCAGCAACTACGTTCGCTCACCTTGATGCAACGACAAACCTTGAGCGTAAGCTGACTGAAATGGGTATTTACCCAGCGGTTGATCCTCTTGCTTCAACATCTCGTGCACTTGCACCTGAGATCGTTGGCGAAGAGCATTATGCGATTGCACGTGAAGTACAGCAAACATTGCAGCGTTATAAAGAGCTGCAAGATATTATTGCCATTTTAGGTATGGATGAATTATCTGAGGACGATAAGCTTGTGGTACACAGAGCGCGTCGTGTTCAATTCTTCCTATCTCAAAACTTCCACGTAGCAGAGCAGTTCACTGGCCAAAAGGGTTCTTATGTGCCATTGAAAGAAACTGTTAAAGGCTTCAAGGAAATCTTATCTGGTAAATACGATCACCTTCCAGAAGATGCATTCCGTTTAGTTGGACGCATTGAAGAAGTGGTTGAAAAAGCCAAAGAGATGGGTGTAGAGGCCTAATCTGGTCCTTAGGAGGGTAAAAGCATGAAGACCGTTCAAGTCAATATCGTTACTCCCGACGGCCCAGTGTATCAAGCGGATGTGGAAATGGTCAGTGTAAGAGCAGAAAGCGGTGAGCTTGGTATTTTAGCTGGCCACGTTCCAATGGTTGCTCCGCTAAAAATCGGTGCAGTTCGCTTAAAACATAGTGGATCAACTGAATTGGTTGCAGTAAGTGGCGGATTTGTTGAAGTCCGCCCTGAACAAGTAACGATTCTTGCTCAGGCCGCTGAAACATCAGACAAAGTTGATGTTGATCGCGCTAAATCAGCGAAACAGCGTGCTGAAGAGCATTTGAACCACCCGAATGAAAGTGATGTACGCCGGGCGGAACTCGCATTAAAACGGGCGTTAAACCGTTTAAATGTAGCAGGGAAATAAAACAGAAAATCCTTCTTATCACAGTGATAAGAAGGATTTTTTTTAGGATGACATGAGAGATTGATACATCGACACATAAGGATGAGTTGCTTGCTTTTCTAAATATAACTGCTCGCAAAATTGCGTACTGCAATGCCATGTTTTATTGTTTCTGCGTAAGCCAAGCGTATATTGGTGCGAAGAGTCCATATAAGGCCGCACTACCCAGTCAGCATCTGAATGATGACGGATGACAACCTCTCCTAAATACACACTCATCATCGCTTCTAATGCATCTATTGGCATTTTCCACTCAGCGAACAGCTGCTTGGTCAATGCATCAAAGTATAGTGATTCTAACTGATACAGGCTTTCCTCAGAGTAATCCAAAGAAATGTTATGAAAATGACACAATTGTGCTAATTCTTCTAGCTGTGTCTGTCTATAATCAAAGTAGAAAGCAATGGCCTCCCATTCATGATCAAATGAGGGAACCAATTCTCCGTACAAATCAACAAAGTCAGGAAAAGAATCTTTCAATGTGTTCAGCTCCTTCCACACGCAGTATATCATCTCCTTGGCATCAGGATAAGAGGGGATTCACACTAAATGTAGCTCTTTTTTCCAAATGATTCATCTTTCCGATTTTCGAGGATATAATGAAAGGGAGTTTTCCTTTACAGAAATAAATAAAAGGAGGATTCAACTGTATGGAAGACGTAGGACAACAAGCAATCGTGGGCATTGTGATTCACCTATTTTTTATCGCGGTTACATGGTGGGCACTGCTTGCTGTAAATATTGATCCACTCATTAAAAAAGGGAAAATCGTTCAAGCAAGGCTGCTGATGATGCTCATTACGATTGCCATCGCATCTGCGGTCAGCAATTTCTTCCTTGATTACTTAAATTTCTCCAGACAAATTCCTTATATGTTCTAACATAAAAGGTTTGGTCACGGCCTTCTGCGGGAACATAAAATGAAGGGTCAAAAGGTTGGCCTTTTGTTGACTTTTCCACGTATGCATTGACCTCCTTGCGGCAACACTTGTAGCAAGGGGGAATGACAGGTGAGAAAGTATTTGAAAGGTTGGCCATTATTTGCGTTTATTCTTTTTTTTGTTCTGATGATTCAAGGTGTTCGTGCGGAAGAATCTTCTCCGCTCGCTCAAATAGCAGAAGGTTTGAAAAACCAGCAAATCGAAGTCGATGGATGGACCCTTCATGCCAAAACAAATGTAGATATTTCATCCGAACAATTTTCAAAAAAAGTGAAACGTTTGAAAGACGAACTACGACAGTATGAGTGGACCGAAAAAAAAGAACAACATGTCACCAAAGTCACAGGAATTTACAAAGATGAAAAAAATGATACAGAATCGAAAATTTTACTCGTAAAGACCGACACAAAATCAAATCAAAAGTCGTATTTATTATATGAGCAAAAAGGTGCTCGCCCACTGAATACCTGGGAGCATACATATGATCAGTTCGTACGTCATGCAAAAAGCATATTACAAGAGAAAATTGTAATTTTTACTTGTCTCGATGGTCATGTAAATGGTATGATGGATGTTGTTTTGCAAAAAAAAGCTGGAACGTTAGCAAATGAATTTCAAGCAAAACCAGTTGAGTATCTCGTTGAGTCTAATTTTGTGTCGCTTTCCGCTTACACAGAGAAGTGGGAACAGTTCATTATGACTTCAAATGATAAAATGAATGTTCAAATTGCCATCAGAAGTTCGGAAATGAACGAAAATCATACGATTACGGTTGGCACACCAATCGTAACGACTGAATATTAATATAGAGAATTTGGGACGCGGAGGGGAAGACCTTGGAAAAAATCATCGTCCGCGGCGGTCAAAAGTTAAACGGCACAGTTAAAGTAGAAGGCGCAAAAAATGCCGTTTTACCAGTTATCGCTGCATCTTTGTTAGCAAGTACAGAAAAAAGCGTAATTTGTGATGTACCTACGCTCTCCGATGTATATACAATCAATGAAGTGTTACGTCATTTAGGAGCAGAAGTACATTTTGAAAATAACGAAGTATCAGTTGATGCATCTCATGCACTAGAAACTGAGGCTCCGTTTGAGTATGTCCGTAAAATGCGAGCATCCGTGCTTGTCATGGGACCACTTTTAGCAAGAACAGGTCATGCAAGAGTTGCATTACCTGGAGGCTGTGCAATTGGTTCAAGACCAATTGATCAGCATTTAAAAGGCTTTGAAGCAATGGGAGCTAAAATTCAAGTAGGTAATGGTTTCATCGAGGCTGAAGTAAAAGGCCGTTTAAAAGGTGCAAAAATCTATTTGGATTTCCCAAGTGTAGGGGCAACTGAAAACATCATCATGGCAGCAGCATTAGCAGAAGGAACAACCATTTTAGAAAACGTAGCAAAAGAACCTGAAATTGTTGATTTAGCAAACTACATCAATGCCATGGGCGGTAAGGTTCGCGGTGCTGGTACTGGTACAATCAAAATCGAAGGTGTGGAAACACTTCACGGTGCAAAACACAACATCATCCCTGACAGAATTGAAGCAGGTACTTTCATGGTGGCAGCAGCCATTACAGAAGGAAATGTTCTTGTAAAAGGCGCAGTGCCAGAGCACATGACATCACTTGTTGCAAAAATGGAAGAAATGGGTATTCAGATCATTGAAGAAGAAGAAGGTTTAAGAGTCATTGGACCATCTGAGCTCAAGCCAATCGATCTAAAAACAATGCCGCATCCTGGGTTCCCAACGGATATGCAATCTCAGATGATGGCGCTATTGCTTCGTGCGAACGGAACAAGCATGATTACAGAAACAGTGTTTGAAAACCGCTTTATGCATGCTGAAGAATTCCGCCGCATGAATGGTGATATTAAAATTGAGGGTCGCTCTGTCATTATCAATGGGCCGGTTCAACTTCAAGGTGCTGAAGTGGCAGCGACTGATTTAAGAGCAGGAGCAGCACTTGTACTTGCTGGATTAGTGGCAGAAGGTCATACACGTGTCACAGAGTTGAAGCATATTGACCGTGGTTATGTGAACTTCCACCAAAAGCTTGCAGCAATCGGTGCAGATATTGAAAGAGTAAACGATGAATCAGCAGATGTGACACAAGAACAAGTTGTATCAGATCTGAACGCGTAATCATAAAGAAATCAGTGTGTCCATTGGGCATGCTGATTTTTTTTAGATTCATAGAATGCCTCATTTCACGAAGCTTATCATTAGTGTATCCAACCATCTTAAATTTTATTCATACAGACGAACAGTAAAATCCATTTGAAGAACAGCCTCATAGCTCCATAAAAGACTTGTCCACTAAATGAAAGAAGCTGTCATATTAGCTTGTCCCTGCCCATAGGATAAAAGAGATTCAATGACAAATGGGGGCAGCCAAATATGAAACCAATGATATGGACAATCGCAGGAATATGTATCATCATTTTAATGATTCCAACATTACTTGTGTTGCCGACATTCCAAGGGAAGCCGGCGGCCAGCCAGCACGTAGCAGCGGAACCATCAGTTAAAAAAGAAGTGAAGGGTTCAGTCAAATTGAAGCAATCACCCGTCGCTATCCCCGTCTATCGCTCTGCTCATCAGCAGGTAGAAAACATCCCCTTAGAAGAGTATGTGATCGGTGTCGTAGCATCTGAAATGCCAGCTGATTTTGAAATGGAAGCACTCAAGGCACAGGCGCTCGCAGCAAGAACGTATATCGTCAGACAAATGATCAGTGATAAGACCGTCAAATCACCTAAGGGCTCGCTTGTAGATGATACCCAAATGTTCCAGGTGTACAAAAACAAACAGGAACTCAAGAAAATTTGGGGAAAAGCGTACAATTGGAAATTAAAAAAAGTCACGGAAGCTGTTGCCAGCACACAAGGAAAAGTGCTGACTTATGACGAGAAACCAATTGATGCTTCATTCTTTTCAACAAGTAACGGAAAAACGGAAAATGCCGAAGCCTATTGGAAAAACGAAATCCCTTATTTGAAAAGTGTCTCAAGTAAATGGGACGAAAAATCGCCAAAATTTCAAAACAAGAAAACCATCTCGGTAAGTGAATTTCAGCAAAAATTAGGTGTGACGCTCACTCAGCAGGCTCAGGTCGGACAGATAGTAGAACGGACACCAGGAAACCAAGTAGCGAAAGCCGTGATCAACGGTAAAACACTGTCAGGACGAGACATTCGAGAATCACTAGGCCTTCATTCAGCGGACTTCACATGGGAACGCCAGGGCCAGCAGATTGTCATTACAACAAAAGGATATGGTCATGGTGTAGGCATGAGTCAATATGGTGCGCATTATATGGCGCAGGCTGGAAAAAAAGTAGATGCCATCGTGAAACATTATTATAAAGGAATTCAAATCGAATCAGCCGATCGTTTTCTCAACACGTATATGGCTAAAAAATAAAGCAAAGGTGCCTCAGAAATGGGGCATTTTTTTGTGTGGTCAAAGAGGTTTGAACAGAATGTGACAAATTGCGACTTAAGACGCACCGAAGGAAAACTTAAACATTTATGTCCCGATAAGAACTGATGGCCGATACAAAACCCCTCAAAAGGAGGAGAAATCGAGAGGATAAAGGGTCTGTTAGGTGAAAATATCTAGACATCTGACAGAATTTTAGTGATTTTGATGAAAGAGAAAAAGGGACCGAGTCCTATACCATTCCAAGACAGAATATTTTACGATTAAGATGTTTCAATTAAATACATAAGGAGGAAGGAAAATTATGTTGAAAAAAGTATTCTCACTCGTAACCTTAGCTGTATTGACATTATCTATGTCAATCTCTTCACCAGTATTTGCAGAAGCATCTACAGTCAAAAAACATAATAAAGATGTAAGAGTCACAATCTTGCTTGATGCAAGTGGAAGCATGGCAAGAAAAGTTGAGGGAGAGCGCAAATTTGATCTCGCCAAACAAGAGGTATTTAAATTTGCTCAATCACTTCCAAAAGACGCTAAAATTCGTATGAGCTTGTTTGGTTCTGAAGGAAACAACAAAAATTCAGGTAAAGCTCAATCATGTGAAGTCATTAGAGGCGTTTACGGCGTACAGCCTTATGAAAAAGACAGCTTTGAAAACTCTTTAAACGGACTTGGACCAAATGGCTGGACACCGATTGCACGTGCACTTGAAAATGCAAAGCAAGCGGATGAGCAGCTTACTGAAGGAACAAAGCATATTGTGTACTTAATCACTGATGGTGAAGAAACTTGTGGCGGAGATCCAGTAAAAGTAGCAAAAGAATTGCATAACTCAAAAGGATCAACTGTTGTAAATGTGATCGGGTTAGACTTTAACGATGGCTATGAAGGTCAATTGAAGCAAGTAGCCAAAGCTGGTAAAGGCCATTACTACCAAGCAAGCACTGGTAAAGAAATGGGTTCTATCTTATCAGCAGAATCATTAAAACTACACGAATAACTTGCTGAACAAAAGGGAAACGATTGATTCATGCTTTCGTTTCTCTTTTTCTGTACAAAAGTAAAAAATGGAGGTTTTTATTGATGAAAAGAAATATCATATTAACCATTTTGGCTAGTCTTGTCCTGCTTCTTTCTTCACCTGCTCATGCTTTAACAAAACAAGAGCCGCCTGCTCATGTGGTGATATTACTCGATTTAAGCGGCAGCATGGCACAATCAGTTGAAGGTGAAAAGAAAATCGATATCGCCAAACGGTCTATTCAAAGCTTTGCGGGCATTTTATCAGAAGATACACAAGTTCTGCTTCGTGTGTTTGGTCATGAAGGAACCAATAAAAATGCAGGGAAAGCCGTTTCTTGTTCAAGTTCTGAAGCTGTTTACGGATTTGGATCATATGAGCCATCAACATTTCAGCAAGCACTAAATGTGTATAAGCCAACCGGCTGGACACCACTTGCAAAAGCATTAACTGATACGAAACAAGATTTTGAAGATCACCAGGCTGAAGGGAAAAATATTGTTTATGTTGTCAGTGATGGTGAAGAAACTTGTGGTGGAAGCCCTTCACAAGCAGCAAAGGAATTACATGAAGAAGGAATAGATACAATCGTCAATATCATTGGGTTCGACGTAAATGAAAAAGAAGCAAAAAGTTTAAAATCTGTTGCAAAAGCGGGTGGAGGACATTATCAACCGGCTGCAAATGCCGAAGAATTGAACCGCATTCTTCAACAAGAAGCGAGCGCTTTTGGTCAGTAGAGAGTGAATGGCAGCTGGGGAAACAACCCCAGCTGTTTTTAAGTTGACGATTAATTCAAAGTCGTTTCTAATTCATCAATTCGTTTCTCCACGTAATGCTGATCCTTTCTTGCATGGAAAGTTTCGGCTTTTTCTAATATGGCAGCCGTATTATACTCGGGAATCTGTGAGTAACTCTCATACACACCTTTAGGAATTAAAACGTTCCCTTCCGGCCAATAAACTGCGATATTGCCACGTCTCAACTCTCCAAATTGAGCCACTCCTTGATAGGATCCATATTGATTAAAGAGAACAACTGGATCACCTTCTTGGACGTAAAGTTCCTTTGCATCTTCTTCATTCATTAGGATAGAATGACGTTTTCCACCATTAAAGGCATCCTTTTCACTGTAAATCATGGAGTTGAATTGCTTTCCTCTTCTTGTCGTAATATTGAAATGTCCTTCGGTTTTTCGATATTGAGGCAGCTGAGCAGGAAGCAGATGTCCCTTTCCGTCTGGCGTTGGACATACGCCATCTTCACAAAGCCATGCGCCTCCCCATTGAAAAACGTCTCCCTTATGACGTAAATGCTGGATGCCATCATAGTTTCGATTGGCGATCGCTATCTCACGACGAATGTCTTCAGCTGTTTCAAAATGAATCAGCTCGGCATCTTCTGGCCGGACCCTTTTCGCAAGATCAACATAAATGTCCCATTCTGCTCTGGCTTCTTCAATACGAGGTCCTTCAATTTCTGGACTGAAATATACCATGCGTTCTGTACTGGTTGATGTGCCGCCGCCTGGTTGTTCATATCTTGTCATAGCAGGCAGAACAATTACCGCCTCTTCAGCGTCTACCAGCGTAGAGGTATTCAAAATGATATCTTGGTGGACACGGAGTTCTAGTTCAGATAATGCTTTTTCAATCGCTTCTGGATTTGGCATCGTTTCTAAAAAGTTTCCACCACTCGTAAACAGCATTTTGAGTTTTTGTGGATGATCTTTTGGGAGAGCCATCTTTTCAAAGGATTGCCCAATGGTGTCACCATGCCATTTAGGAATGTCAAATCCCCATATTTGTTCGATTCTTTCAATATTCTCTTCATCAAAATCACTACCCGGCAAAACGAATGGATCAGCGCCCATTTCACCGGAACCTTGGACACCGCTATGCCCCCGAATTGGCATGACACCACAATGTTTTCTGCCAATGAATCCTCGCAGCATGGCAAGGTTGGCAACCTGTGATATATTATCAGTTGCAAAGCGATGCTGAGTAAGGCCCATACTCCAAATAAAAACACCTGAATTAGCATTGGCAAGCAGTGTTGCAAAATCCTTCATTCTTTCTTTTGATAAACCTGATGATGCTTCTAGGTCCTCCCACTTCAACTGTGCGACATGCTGTTTTAAATCCTGTATGCCTGTTGTATGGTTTTGAATAAATTCGTGATCAAGAGCTGAATGGGGAGCATGCTGCTCCATGTCAAACCAATGCTTGATGACGCCGTTCATAAACGCAATATCTCCGCCTATATTGACTTGGTAAAAATCATCCGCAATTTTTGTCCCGAATAAAGCACTCTCTGGAATAGAAGGAACCCAGTACTTTTCCATGGCAGGCTCTTTATATGGATTGATGACGATAATTTTTGTCCCTTTCTTTTTAGCAGCGTACATATATTTAGTGGAAACAGGCTGATTGTTTGCTGCGACAGATCCCCAAAAAATTAATACATCCGTTCCAATCCAATCACTGTAATTACAGCTGGAAGCGCCGATGCCAAGGGACCGTTTAAGAGCGGTTTTACTTGGTGAATGGCAAATGCGAGAAGCATTATCAATATGATTCGTCCCTATAAATCGAGCTGCCTTTGCAGCGGTATAATAAACTTCATTTGTAATTCCTCTGGCGGTTAAATAGAAAGCAAGCTGCCGTTTATCAATTGATTGAATTTTAGCTGCGATTTGATCAAGTGCATTATCCCAAGAAATACGTGTAAAGGCATTGTCACCTTTTTTTCGGAGCAATGGATAAGGAATTCGCCCAAGCTTGCGAAGAGAGGTGCTGTCCATTTGCTTTAGCTGATGAATATCTTCAAACCATTTTGGATCAATAGCTGGCATTGTGTTAAGACGAAGTACATTTAGTCTTGTAGTGCATATATGGGGTCCTGCGAGCGTTTGATCATACAGTCCTGAGACGCCAAGGGCACAGCCGTCACAAACGCCCTGCGTTAAAATACGGTACGCGTAGGGAAGGTTATCTTTGTTTTCCCATGCCACCTTCATCGTATCTCGAATGTGTTTCGGTTTCACTTTGCCAAGCCCCATTGGTGCAAAAGAGGCCCATAGCTTTGGTGAGGGTTTTTTATTGAGTTTAACAGGCCCCTTATGTTTAGTTTTCCCCATGAGATCATCACCCTCCTATTACTTTGTAAAGCGTTTTCATATCTAAAAATTACCTTTAGATTGTGATTCTGTCAAATTCAAATTAAGGTCGGGCTGAGACAGAGGAAGCAGCAGGTGGGCTTGTTTCTCTCAGCTGCTGAATATCCTTCCGAATAAGAAGTGATATGATAAAAGCGATGAAAAATAAGCCAGAGAACACCATAAGACTCTGTGTGTAATTACCTGTTATATCTCGGATGAAGGATGAAAATAGGGGTCCTGCTAAACCCGCAGCGGCCCAAGCCGTCAGAATATAACCGTGTATGGCACCAAGCTGCTTTGTACCAAACAAATCCCCAATATAAGCTGGAATTGAAGCAAATCCTCCTCCATAGCACGTATAAATGATCGCCATGACGATTGAAAAGATGAGCGGTTCTTTTAAATAGGGGAGTAAAGGAAAAGCAATGAGCTGGATACTGAAAAAAATCGTGTACGTATTCGGTCTTCCTATATAATCTGAGAACGATGCCCAGCCAATTCGTCCTAACCCATTAAAAGCACCTAAAATGCCCACAAGAGTAGCTGCAGCACCTGCAGTGAACCCAACACTTTCTTGAGCAAGAGGTGACGCTACTGAAATAATAGCAATTCCGCATGTGATATTAATAAAAAGCATAAGCCACAAATAATAAAAACGTCTTGTCTTGATCGCTTCATTTGCAGTAAGCTGTGATAAATCTTGAGGAATTTTTCCTTGCTTTGTTTTGAATGCGTCAAATTGCTTGACGTCATCAGGTGTTGGTGGTGATAAATAAAGAGATGAGATCACCATGATGATAAAATAGGAGATTCCAAGAATATAAAAAGTATTTGCGATATTCACTTTTTCAATGAGAAATTGAATAATTGGGCTGCAAATAAGAGAAGCAAATCCAAACCCCATAATGGCTAAGCCGGTTGCAAGCCCTCTTCGATCCGGAAACCATTTGACTAGAGTTGATACAGGTGCAATATAGCCTACACCTAAACCTATTCCAGCAAGTACACCATAAAATAAATAGAGAAGGGGCAGTGAGGACATGTGGACAGCGAATCCTGATCCAGTCATTCCGATGCCGAAGAAAATAGCTGAGAAGAGCCCCGATGCCTTTGGACCATACCTTTCAACGAAATGTCCCATGAAAGCAGCAGATAAACCTAAAAATAAAATAGCAATACTGAAGGTGAGACTGATTTCTGTTAATGACCACTGAAAGGCTTCATGTAAAGGATTCGTAAAAACACTCCAAGCATAAACAGACCCAATAGATAAATGAATTCCTACAGCACTTGTTGCAATGAGCCAGCGATTTTTCGATTTGTTCATTTTGTTCCCTCCCATATAAAGCAATCAAGAAGTTTGATAAGATAGAAATATGTTACATTTTCATGACTTTTTAAAATAATATCACAATTTGATTGGATCATATAACTAAATTTGCATTGAAAGGAAGATCATACAATGAATCCTTCTGTTAAAAAGAAACGAGTCATACACCAATACCGTGAAGGCCAGTTTACATGCAAATCTGATGAAATTGTAGAAGAATTTCCTTTAACTGTGATGGTGAATGGAGAAGAATTTGTGACACTTGTTTGTTCACCAGAGCACCTGAAAGAATTGGTTATCGGTTTTTTGGCTTCAGAAGGGGTCATTCGATTTGAAAATGAGATTAAAAGGTTTACAATAGATGAAAGTCTGGGTTTTGCCTATGTTGATTTAGTTCACTCAAGTGGATTTGATTCATCAGATTTTACAAAACGAGTGATTGGTTCATGCTGCGGGAAAGGAAGACACTTTTATTTTCTTCAAGATGTGAAGACGGCAAAAACAGCCATTGATCGAATTAGTATTTCTGCTGAAACCTGTATGCATCTCATGAAATGTTTGCAAGAAGAAAGTCAATTATTTCAACATACTGGCGGAGTGCATAATGCTGGACTGTGTGACACAGAGAAGCTATTCATCACTAGAACTGATATAGGAAGACATAATGCTTTAGATAAAATTTATGGATATTGTTTACTCCATCGAATCCCACTTAGAGATAAAATTCTTGTGTTTAGCGGCCGGATATCGTCAGAAGTTCTATTGAAGGCAGCAAAACTAGGAGTCTCTATCGTCATTTCAAAATCAGCACCTACTGAGCTAGCGCTTCAAATGGCAGAAGAATTAAATATTACGACAGTTGGATTCGTCAGAGGGAAATCCTTTAATATTTACACTCATCCTCAGCGTATTACAGAATAGGAGGCAAAGTATGGACAGTATTTTAGATAAAAGACATCGACCATTGCGCGATTTAAGAATATCAGTAACTGATCGCTGTAACTTTAGATGTACGTACTGTATGCCTGCTGAAATTTTTGGACCAGATTATCCTTTCTTGAAAAAAGAAGAACTGCTTAGTTTCGAAGAAATTGAACGACTTGCTACCCTTTTTGTAAAGAATCTAGGTGTGGTAAAAATACGCATCACGGGCGGGGAACCTTTAATGCGGAAGGATCTGCCTGTCTTAATAGAAAAGCTCGCAAAAATTCCAGGGATTGAAGACATTGCGATGACAACCAATGGAACGCTTTTACCTTTATATGCTGATCAGTTAAAGAGAGCTGGTCTTAATAGAGTCACCATTAGTTTAGATTCATTAAATCCCGATCGTTATAAGCAAATGAACGGAAGGCACATTTCTATCCAAAAAGTGTTTGATGGCATTGAGGCGGCAAAAAAGGCTGGACTTGCTATCAAGATTAATATGGTTGTTCAAAAAGGTGTGAATGATCAGGATGTCCTACCAATGGCGGCTTACTTTAGAAAAGAAGGACACGTTCTCAGGTTTATCGAGTTTATGGATGTCGGTAATACGAATAAATGGAATCTAGAACATGTCATGACAAAGAATGAAATAATTGAATTAATTAATTCAACATATCCTATCAAACCAGAACCTCCTCAATATACAGGTGAAGTAGCCAACCGATTTTTTTACAAAGATGGTTCAGGAGAGATAGGCATTATTTCTTCCGTTTCAGATGCTTTTTGCGGAACATGTAACAGAGCAAGGCTATCTGCACGCGGGGAATTGTTTACATGTCTGTTTGCATCATCGGGTTTTGATCTGAAACGGATGATTCGTACGACAAAAGATAATGAAGAGTTAGCAAACTTGTTAAAGGAACTATGGTCGAATAGACTTGATCAATATTCAGCTGAGAGAGAGCAGAAAAAAGATCAGAAAAAGGTTGAAATGTCATACATCGGTGGATAATGACAACAAAGTATCATGATCAGGTATTTTTGAAAAGAAGGAAAAATGGCGTAATCATTGTTGAAAATCCTTTTTTGCGAACAGGTTATTTTATCTTATGAACTCATTCATTATAAAAAACCAGCAGAGATTCTGCTGGTTTTTAAATGCCTATTTTGAACTTCAAAAAGCATGAGATAAGACTTGAAAATAGATTTTTCATCGTTTTGTGCCGCTTTACTTTTCCGAGTGCTGTGATAAGATCAAATCATTCTTTACCAGCTCGATTTTTTCACCCCAGGGATATGACCCTTATAGGCAAGCTCACGAAAAGCAATCCTAGACATTTTGAATTTCCTTAAGTAACCTCTTGGACGGCCGGTTAATTCACAACGGTTTTTTAAGCGGGTAGGGGAAGAGTCTCTAGGTAATTTCCGTAAAGCTTCATAGTCACCTTTTTCTTTTAACTCTTTCCTTAATTCTGCATATTTCAATACAAGCTGCTGCCGTTTTTTTTCTTTAGCAATCTTAGATTTCTTTGCCAATTAAAACCCTCCTGGCCTAATTTTGTATTTTCCATTGAAAGGGGTCCTCAAATGTAGTCCAATCTTGATCAAATTCCTCAGGTGTGAGCAAGCATTGATCAAGAGTGCGAATAATTTCTGCTTTAGGCAAATCCACACCGATAAACACAAGTTTTGTATGACGATCACCAAACTCTGCGTCCCACTCATCTAGAAGCTCTGGTTCCTGATTTAATATCCGTGTTTTTTCTTGCTCAGACAAAGCAGCAATCCAGTATGCAATTGGTTCAATCGCAACAGATTTCCCAGCTTGTGAAATTAAAATGGTTAAATCATGATGTGTGGCAAGCCAAGTAAAACCTTTCGCACGAACGATCTGCTCAGGCATTTGATCTAACCAATTATTCAGCCTGCCTGTATGAAAAGGGAGTCTTCTTTCGTAAACAAAGGATGAAATTTGGTATTCTTCTGTTTCCGGCGTATGCTGAGCATGTCCTGCGTTGATCTCTTTGATCCATCCAGCAGAAGCACTTGATTTTTCAAAGTCAAATAAACCAGTATTCAATATGTCATCTGGCTGTACTTTACCTTGTGAGGTTCTGATGATAGATGCTTCTGGTTGTAGTTTGTTCAGCACATGCTCAAGTCGATCTAACTCTGAGGATGATACTAGATCACATTTATTGATAATGAGCACGTCACAAAATTCAATTTGATCAATGAGTAAATCTGAAATTTCTCGTTCGTCGTCATCGGAAACCGCTTCTTTACGATCTAATAAACTCTCTCCTGACTGGAAATCAGTCCAGAAGCGATTTGCATCTACTACTGTGACCATCGTATCTAGACGGCAAAAGCGGGTCAAATCTATGCCCATTTCTTCATCAATATAAGAAAACGTTTGAGCGACGGGAATTGGTTCACTAATTCCAGTTGATTCAATGACAATATAATCGATATTACCTGTCTTACAAAGGCGTTCTACTTCAATTAACAAGTCTTCTCTCAAAGTGCAGCAAATACAACCGTTAGATAATTCAACTAGTTTCTCATCTGATCGAGAAAGCTCACCGCCTTGTTTGACTAGTTCTGCATCAATATTAATTTCGCTCATGTCATTGACGATCACAGCCACTTTTAATCCTTTACGATTTTGAAGAACATGATTTAATATCGTTGTTTTTCCTGCTCCTAAAAAGCCGCTTAATACTGTAACAGGTATACGCTTATTCATTTGTTTTTGTCCTTTTGAAAACGATCATTTTGTTTTCCGCCTCACTTAAAAAGTAATCATTACGATTTATTGTCTAAAAAATTTATTTTGTTTCTCTATGAAGGGTATATTTCTTTAATCGAGGAGAATATTTTTTTAACTCCAATCGGTCGGGATTCGTTCTTTTATTTTTTGTTGTGATGTAGTTTCTGTCACCTGTTTCAGTACAGGCCAACGTAATTTTCACGCGCATAAGTAATAGGATCCTCCTTTAATTCGTAATAGTTACGATTTGTATTTTAAAATGAACAAGACTGAATGTCAAGCATAGGGGGATAATCCAAGCCAAATGATAAAAACAAAAGGGGTATCGAACGACCATTGATACCCCACTCGATTAATAAAAGTCACCGAGTTCTTGTTCGTAATCACCTTCATACTGCTGGACATCATAAGGTATTTCTTGGAGGAAGGCTAACCCGCCTAGTATAAGCATCAAAACAATGGCAATGAATGAAAGAATAACTGCGGCAATACTTGAAATGGCAAACAGTGTCTGCATTTTCATCATCTTAGCGTATTGTTCTAATAATTCTTCGTAAGAAGTATCAGGAGCCTGAATCAATTGTTCAGCTGCTTTTACAGATTTTTGTACATGGATTCCCATCATAATGAGGAAGACGCCAAGGGCTGCAGGAAGAACAAGCCAAAAACCAATAAGAATAGCCAGACCGCCTGAAATATAGAGAAAGATACTACCAACCTTTCCCCACTTTACGATTGAATGAAGAGATTGAATGATTTTCTCAGTTTGTTGCATTGGTGTTCACTCCTTTATGTATTCACTCTTTATCATACTTGAGTAAGTAGTGCTTTAGGAAGAGTGAATGTTGATTAATGAAAATGTTTCTATCTTCAATTCACTATTTATGGATAAATAAATTATTTTCAAATAAGAAAAAAGTAACATTTACTATTAAAATTATCGACAAATTATGTCATAAACAAGATTGATAGTAAAAAATAATTAGTAAATTTATCAAAATATGTTGTTAGTTGTCTTTTAATTGGTTATTATTGTGTTGTATTACCATAAAAATTGGAAGGTGGAATTCATATGTTAGATCGTTTCTTAAACAAAATGACCAATGTTCAACCTGCAGCTGCAAGATGTATTTTGCAAAAATTAGTCACTTCATGTAAATCAGCACCGACTTGTTTCCTTCAAGGTGTTGGAACTTTCCGTTACTACGTGGATCGTGACACAGGTGAGATTTGTACTAGTCAAGAACGCGTTAGATGTGGCTGCTAAATTTAAGGATCTTATTTAATAGGATGTGAACGCATGAGCATATCTTCAATTTCATTCTTAACAAATGCTATGCAGACGTCAAATAGGCGTCAAGCGGGTCAATCATCAAATTCTTTTTTAACCCAAGCGGCTCAAATTGTTCAAGGTGACCATTCTCCAGAAGAGAGAAAGGCATTATTTCAACAACTTACTTTAGTTCAGCAAGGTAAAGATTTGGAACTTCATGTTTCTAAATTAAAGGAACTAGAGAAAGAGGCTCAAAAAGAGACGTCTTCTTCGTCTGTTACTGTGAATCAGCATGGTGACCAAGTAGACATTTCAAATGAGGCACGGAGTGAGTTTGAACAAGCCGAGGAACAGGCTTCAGATGAAGCAAGTGAAGCTGCTGCAGGGGAAAAAGATCTAGATATTCACTCAGATCCACAATAAAAAAATGAGGCATGTGTTTGATATTCTTCACATGCCTCATTTATCTTTATTTTGCAGATATCCTTGAATAAAGACCATCCGGAAAAGGTGCTGCATATGAGATGATTTCATCTTCTTCTACCATGATGTAATACGGAAATTCTTCAATTTGGAATGTGTCTATCATTTGTTCGTCCACTGGGATAATTCGCATGTTGGTTTTATTATCACGATATAATTCTTGATCCTCTTTTTGCCCATTCTTTAGCAAAATACTAAATGAAATGTCTAATTTACGCTGCTTTTTCGTTTCTAGGAATTGTTCAAGTGATGGAATGCAATGCGGACATGATGTATCAGTGAAAATAAGCAGCTGCTGCTTACTGTTGGTTTGCAGTAAATCATTCACTGGAATAGGTGATGGTTTATCAAGCAGCGGATGCACTAGTTTTTGTCCAACATGCTGTATCGGTAAAATGATCAGTTCCATTTGTTGTTTTAAATAGATGATGACTCCGATCGTTAATAATAGGCTGCAAAGAATAAGAGTAAGCTGTAAAAGTAAGATTGAATTCATCGTATATCGTCCTCTCAGAGTGAAGTTACGCAAAGCTATCATAATACAAATATCAAAAATATGTCAATTATACTAAATGGTGTAAGGTGGAGCGTTTGATGAGTACAGTGAACCATTGTCTATATGCAATCTCCTATACTTGGAAAAGAAGTCGATCTTATCTTCTTCTTACCTTATTGATCCAAGTAATCGTTGGTTTTATGCCTTTGGCTAGTGTCTGGATTATTCAAACTTTGATTAATGAAATTATTTTATTTATGACGTCTTCAGGAGACATTCAAAAGGTTTTGTGGTTATTTGGACTGCAAATGGTCATCGTGGTTTTAGGATATGGGCTTCAATTCGTTCTTCAGCTTAGCCAGCAGAAAGCGACAAATTTGATTGGTCTGCATTTGAAGGGTGAATTGCTTCAAAAGGCGATCAGGCTGCCGTTTATTACATTTGAACACCCGTCTTTTTACAATGAAAGTCAACGTGTGATGAACAGTCATCAGCATGTTCTGAGTATGGTTAGAAGTATCTTTACAATCATGAGCGCATTGATTACTGTTGTATCACTTCTTATCTATATGATCGGTATCCATTGGGGCTTGGCAGTTATTCTGATCGTGTTTACCCTGCCTGTCTTATGGATTGAGCTTTTCTTTGGAGGAGCGCGTTATCAATTAAACCGCATGTTAACTGCCAATGACCGCAGAGAAATGTATGTGTCCGATCTTGTTGCGCAACGAGATTCATTGAAGGAAATCCGTTTATATGGAATCGGGGATTATCTTCTTCAGAAATGGAAAGGTCATTATGTAAAAAGTGCAGATGAAAAATATAAACTGCTTAAGCGGCAAGTTCGCTGGGAGATGGCGGGCGGGTTGCTTATGACATTTTCCTATGTATGCTGCGGTCTTTTTATTGTCTTTCTTATTTTTCAAAAAAAATTAGCTGCCGGGACATTTGTCGCTGTGCTGCAAGCGGTGCAAAACATCCAAAGTGGTTTTCAGGACTTAACAAGAGAATGTTCTAGTTTATATGAAACAAGTCTTTATATTGATGAAATGAGAGCTTTTCAAAAGAGAGAAGAAGAAATTCATGAGCAGGTAGAAGAGGGGGCATCGCTTCGGAAGATCGAGTCTATTCAGTCTATTACACTTGAAAATCTCTCATTTACTTATCCGAATATGAAAACACCTGCCATTGAGCATATACATTTTCATATCAATAAAGGTGAACGTATTGCATTGGTGGGGGATAACGGATCAGGTAAAACCACCTTGATCAAATGTTTGACCGGTTTATATGATCCAGATCAGCCGAATATGCAAAAAGTCAACGGTGAGTCTATTTCTACCATTCATAAAAAGTCATACCATGCGAGAATGGCTGTTCTTTTTCAAGATTTTATGAAGTACGAGTTCACTGTGAAAGAAAACATCGGGTTTGGCCGTATTGATCATATGGACGAGAAAGAGCGGATGATCTCAGCTGCACGGCAAGCAGGCATAGAGAAAAGAATTCATCAAATGGAAGAAATGTATGATGCACAGCTTGGACGGTTTTTTGAAGAAGGACATGAACTGTCTGGCGGACAATGGCAAAAGCTCGCGATGGCTAGAACCTTCTTTAGAGAGAGTGATTTTATCATTTTAGATGAACCGACTTCTGCTCTTGATCCACTCTCGGAAATTTCACTCATTCGAAAGCTATTCGATCACACGCAGGATCAGGGTGTCTTGTTTATCACACATCGAATGGGAGCGGCCCGTTTAGCAGACCGTATAATCGTAATGAAAGATGGTGCTTTCGTTGAAGAGGGGAACCATAATGAACTGATGGTGTTGAACGGAGAGTACAAAAGGCTTTACGAGGCACAATCTCAATTATTTCAACAAAAGGAGATGGCGTAAGGTGAGTGTCTTTTATTATATAGGTGTCTATTTACTAGGGATCATTTTTGCGGGTGCATGGTTTGATAAAGTGAAAAAACAGACGGCACATATGCAGCAGATGGATGCTTATCGGCTGCTGCCTCCTTCTTTCACGGCACCCATGTTTTATTTGTTTTTAACTGCTGAATTGGTTTGTACTGGTTATTTGTTCATATGGCACATGACTCTTGTACCTGCGATTGGTCTTACAGCACTTTTATGTATTTATACTGGAGCGGTGACCTTCAATTTATTGAGAGGACATCGTGATATTTCTTGCGGCTGTGGTGGACTACTTGATAATGAACGCCTTCACTGGGGAATTGTGATTCGCAATGTGTCGATGCTGTCTCTTGTGATCGGATTGTTTTATGTGCATTCCTATGTAGAAACCATTCCATGGCAATATAACATTATTTGTTTTCTCATTGCCGTGGCTGTCTCTTTCATAATAGCGGTGGGTCAAGAAGTCTTAATGTTTAAAAGAAAATGGATCAATCAATTTGAATTATTTATAGAAGGAGACGATGTGAAATGACAGATATTCTATTGATTATTGTGTTATTCATTGTCATTGCTCAGCTGGCTGTGATATTTTTGCTCGCCCGTTTTATCGGAAAATTTATGAATAAAATTAAAACCCTTGATGGAATTGAATTAAAGGAAGCGGATGTGGGGGATCCTGCACCGTTATTTCGAAGCTATTCCCATTTAGGGAAGAAGGTCATTTTGAAGGAATATTTTCAAAGTGGGAGTGCTGTGATGCTGTTATTTGTGAATTCTACTTGTATGACGTGCAAAAGTATTTTGGCAGATCTGCAGCAGCAAATCGCTGGCGATGATACTCAATTCATTATTATTAATGGAGATGAGCAGGCGGATGATACGCCGATCCTTGAATTGCTTCCGTCCCAAGCTGTGTATACTCGTTCTTCACAAATTATGGAGCTGTATGGGGTAACGGTTGTTCCACAAGCAATTCTCATTGATGAACAAGGTATCATTCTGCAAAGAAAATCTCTTCAAAATGCGAAACAGTTTGAACAGCTGTTACATGCGTCATAAAAAAGCGTCTCTTTGTCAGGGAGACGCTCGTTTTATAATTCTTTTCCTAGGATATCTAAATCGTATCTGCTGCCGTCCATTTCTGCGATGCGTGGCAGGTGGCCCCATGTCTCAAAGCCGTGCTTTTTAAATAGTCGAATGCTGGCTTCGTTGTGCCCGAAAATAAAGGCAAGTAACGTTCGAATGCCTAATGACGGTGCTAACTCAATGGCTTCTTGTAAGAAAAGTGAGCCTAAGCCTTTTCCTCGATAGTCTTGGTTCAAATAGATACTCATTTCAACGGTCCCGTTGTATGCAGGTCTACCGTAAAATGTTTCAAAGCTCAGCCAGCCGTAGATAATTCCATCCTCATCTGTTTTCACATAGAGAGGTCTTTTTTCGGAATGATTCAAAAACCATTGCCGGCGGTCCTCAACAGAAACTGGTTCTGTATCAGCGGTCACTTCTCTTGAAGCAATGGTTGAATTGTAGATATCAACGATCGCTTTGAGGTCATCTTCTGTTGCTATGCGGTTGAAAGTTTTCACAATTAAGTCCCCCATCTTTTTTTCATTTATCATACATATTATTGATGCGATTGCGCAAAATAAAAAGAAAAATGATTTCATGTGTATATATTTTTTGAAAAGTGTTCAGAATGTTGCTGAGGTGATGAAAAATGAGAGAGGAAGAAAAGAAACGTACTTCCAAAATCACAAAAGTTCAGCAATTTTTCCGTAAGCGCTGGGTATTCCCTGCTATTTACTTGGTCAGCGCAGCGGTCGTGTTAACAGCCGTTCTTTGGTATCAAGCTGTATCAAAAGATGTGAAAGACCAACTATCTGATGGAAATCAAACAGGGCAAGAACAGCGCGATGATGCTGTTGAAGTTGGAAAGCCAATTGAAAATGTCGCAATGCCGGTCCAGAATTCTGATAATGTTTCTGTCGTGAAAAAGTTCTATGAAGCAGATGCTGACCAAAAAGAAAAAGAAGCAGCACTTGTAAACTATAATAACACCTATACCTTGAGCAAAGGTATTGATCTTGCAGATAAAGATGGCAAAGTGTTTGATGTCACAGCTGCTCTTAGTGGAACAGTGGTTCAAGCGAAAAAAGATCCAGTTCTTGGTCATGTCGTTGAAATTGAACATGAAGATGGATTATCAACTGTCTATCAATCGTTGTCACAAGTGAGTGTCAAAGAAGGCGATGAAGTGAAGCAGAATGATGTCATTGGTGCTTCTGGTAAAAACCTATATGGCGCTGAAAGCGGCAACCATGTGCATTTTGAAATTCGTATGGAAGGTTTAGCGCTTAATCCGCTTAGCTTCATTGACAAGCCTGTTTCTACGATTGAAAAAGCAGCGCAAGAAGTGACGGAACAAGCAAAAGAACCTGCTCAGCCAAAGACTGAGGAAAAAACGAAGGAACCTGCTGCTGAAGATAAAGCCAAAGAGCCAGCTGGAGAAAAATCGGAAGAAAAGTCTGATGAGAAGGGGAAATCCTCTGATCAAGAAAAGTCTTCTGATTCCTCTAAAGACAGCAGTCAGTCAGAAGAAACTAAACAATCTTAATGTCTTACAAGGTCCTCTGTGTATATAAAAATATGCAGAGGTTTTTTTCTGCTTAAAAAGATCCTCCGCCACTCGGCGGAGGATAAACTATAGGGCGGCAGGTCCTTCTTCACCTGTCCGAATGTTGATTGTATTTGCTATCTCATATATAAAAATTTTCCCATCCCCTGGTTCGCCTGTACGAAGTACCTTTTGAGCTGTTTCAACGACCTGTTCGACAGGTACTTTGCTTAGGACGATTTCGATCTTTAATCGTTCGTACACGTTGCTTTCTCTTTTGACACCGCGGTATAGCTCTGTATGTCCCTTTTGTAAGCCGCAGCCGTGTACATTTGAAAAGGTAATCGAGGTGACACCAATCTTTCCAAGCTCCACCTTTAATGTTTCAAAATTAGCTGGACGTGTGACAATCTCCACTTTATACATTTTGCTCATAGAGACACCCCTTTTTCTTAATCTTGATAAGCTTTTTCACCGTGCATGGTTAAATCAAGACCCACGGATTCTTCTTCTTCGGTTGCACGAATTTTGAAGAAGACATTGACCAACTTGATGATCACGTATGTTACAACGGCAACAAAAGCGTACGTGGCAACAATCGCGACCACTTGTTTCCAAAGTAAGCTGGGATCTCCGTAAAATAAGCCATTGGCTCCACCGTCATTGACAGAAGTTGTGGCGAAAAGTCCTGTTGCAATTCCTCCCCAAGTACCGCCAATTCCGTGAAGGCCGAATGCGTCTAGTGCGTCATCATAGCCAAATTTGGCCTTGAGAGAAAAGACGCCCCAGAAACAGACGATCCCGCCAATGAATCCTATTATAATAGAAGCAAACGGTGTAACAAAGCCTGCGGCAGGTGTAATGGCGACAAGACCTGCGATGGCTCCAGAGATCGCGCCGAGCATGGTTGGTTTTTTGTTGATCATCCACTCTACTAACAGCCAGCCGATGATTCCTGCAGCAGCGGCTGTATTGGTGTTAATAAAGGCAAACATGGCCACGCTGTCTAATGTAAGAGCACTCCCCACGTTAAAACCAAACCAGCCAAACCAGATGACAGCTCCGCCGAGAAGGGTGTAGATCAAGTTATGCGGAGAAGAGCTTGCTGCGTCTTTACGCTTCCCGAGCACAATCGCCACGACAAGACCTGCAACACCGGATGAGATGTGAACCACGTTTCCGCCTGCGAAGTCAAGCGCACCCATCTCGCCAATCCAACCGCCGCCCCATACCCAGTGTGCGACTGGAGCGTATACAAATGTGACCCAAAGAAGTGTAAATACAACGACTGCTGAGTAGCGAATCCGTTCAGCAAAGGCACCTGAGATGATAGCTGTTGTTAAGACGGCAAAGGTCATTTGGAACATCATGAACAATGAATGTGGAATGGTCTCGCTATAGGAACCGGGCTCAAAGCCTACGCCTTTTAGGCCAACCCACTCTAATCCTCCGATCCATGCATTGCCTGGTGCAAAAGCTAAGGAATAACCGAATACGATCCATACGATTGAAACGATCGCTAGTGACGTTAAGCTGTGCATGGTTGTGCTTAACACGTTTTTACTTCTCACGAGTCCTCCGTAGAATAAAGCTAAACCCGGTGTCATTAACCACACGAGTAGTGCGCAGAAGAACATAAATACTGTATCACCCATTTGCATGCTGCATTCCCCCGAATCATTCAGAATTATTGTTTTCTTAATTCTTCATTATAGAGAGAAAAGTCATATATAACATATACGTGTAAGTTTATCTAACATGGTTTTTTGGTTAAGTTCAATATAAATGGATGAAAAGTTCGTAAAAAATGAGCAAAAACGTCAGTTAAGCACTAAAAATGAAGGGCGTTTGACCTATAAAATGGAGCTGAGAAACAGTTTTGTACGTTCCTCCCTAGGAGAATCAAATAATTCCGAAGGGACGCCTTCTTCGACGATGCGGCCCTCGTGCATGTAGACGACACGGTCAGCAACTTCTTTCGCAAAGCCCATTTCATGTGTGACAATGACCATGGTCATGCCTTCTTTTGCGAGGCTTTTCATCGTTTGCAGCACCTCGCCTACAAGCTCTGGATCAAGGGCAGACGTAGGTTCGTCAAATAACATGACATCAGGCTTCATAGCGAGAGATCTGGCGATGGCTACACGCTGTTTTTGACCGCCTGATAGTTTAGAAGGATATACGTTGGCTTTATCTGCAAGTCCGACTTTTTCTAACAAGGCGATGGCTTCGGCGATGGCTTGCGCTTTTTTTGTTTTTTTCACCATAATAGGTGCTTCAATGATATTTTCAAGCACAGTTTTGTGCGGAAAAAGATTAAAATGCTGAAACACCATTCCTATTTTTTGTCTCATTTCGTTTAATTGATCGCGCTTTGGATGAACAGGGCTGCCATCGATGATGATATCTCCGTCATTTTTTATTTCTAAAAAGTTCATACAGCGGAGCAGGGTGCTTTTTCCAGAACCGCTTGCGCCAATTAAGACGACTACATCATTTTCATAAACGGTGAGATCGATATCTTTTAAAACATGAAGCTCTCCAAAGTATTTATTGAGTTTTTCAACACGAATGACTTCCTTTGATTCTGTCATACTACTCCTCCTATTGGTCACTGGCTGATAATTTCTTCTCAAAGGTTTGGACAGCGAATGTTAACAGCAGGACAAGAACTAAGTAATAGACGGCTACAACAAGTAAATACGTCATATTATCAAAGTTGTTGGAGCCTTGCGTAGTGGCGACGTTAAATAGTTCATTCACACTAATAAAGGCGGCGAGTGATGAATCTTTTAAGCCGATAATGAACTGGTTGCCAAGAGGGGGGAGGGCGCGCCGCATCGCTTGCGGGAGAATGATGCGCCTCATGGTTAAAAAACGACCCATGCCAAGAGAGCGTCCTGCCTCTTTTTGCCCCTGATCGATGGATTGGATGGCGCCTCTAAATATTTCGGCTATATAGGCGCCATTATGAAAGGCGAGCGCAATGGAAGCAGCCCAGAAGTCGGGTATATTCAATTCTGTGAGACCGAAATATAGGATGAAAATTTGAACAATAAGTGGTGTTCCGCGTACAAGAAAGATATAAGCATTGGCAATATAACCGAAAACGGCTATGCGGGATATTTTCAATAAAGCAAAGAAGAGCCCGATGAACATACCGATGAAGATGCTAATCACCGTGAGCTGTAAGGTGATCAGCATTCCTTCTACGAAAATGCCTCTAGAATCAATGAGTGTCTGAAAAAAGTGTGCTAAGGTAGGCAAAACAATCATCTCCATTTGAAGAAAGTGCGCCTATAAAAAGGCGCACAATCGTGGTTTTAATCTTGTTTGACCGTGATGTCTTCATCAAAGTACTTTTCACTAATTTGTTTTAATGTTCCGTCTTTTTTTAATGCATCAATCGCATCGTTGATCTCTTCTATGAGCTGTTCATTTTCTTTTGATACAGCAATTGCCTGCTCGCTTTGTCCGAGTCTTTCCTGCGCTTCGATTTTCAATTTTTTCTTCATCGCTTCTGCACCTGTGGCGAAATCTGTCACGACTGCATCGTGTTTTCCGTTGGCTAGTGCTTCTAAGGCGACGACATCACTATCATAATATTTTGGTTCTTGCCCGCTATGTTCCTTTGCAATATCAGCGTAGGACGATCCTTTTGATACAGCAATTTCTTTGTTTTTTAAGTCATCAGCATGTTGAATGTCTGCTCCAGGTCTTGTGAAAATTTGCGGACCAGAGTAGTAATAGGGCTTAGAAAAAAGGACGTGTTTTTTTCGTTCCTCATTGATGGTATGACTGGCAACTGCCGCATCAAATTTACCTGCTTTCACACCTTCGACGATGCCTGCGAATTTATATTTTTTCTGTATAGGTTCGAGACCTAGTTTGTCACTAATCGCATTGCCTACGTCGATATCAAAGCCGGACATCTGATTTCCATCCATGTAACTAAACGGATGAAATTCCCCTGATGCTGCAAAAATAAATTTTCCATCCTCCAAAATTGGCGACCCTTTCGCTGTAGAATTACGTTTATCTCCGTTCCCATTTGTTTCGTTTGAACCACACGAAGACAGAAGTAATACTGCAACCGAGAAAAGGGCTGGGACCCAAAACCGTCTTTTTTTAATAATAAGCTTCTCCTCCTTTTCAGCCGTTCTCCCTGTAAGGAGAAAGTAGGCTTTTAAATATGAAATGAATATTACCATCTCTTCCTCATATTCTCAATTTTATATGTGCTTTTCCAAAAGCCGCCCTTTTTAAAATGTATGTCTAGCTTTTCCGAGAGAGAACTCGATTTGATCAGGGTAAAAAAGGGAATTGAATCTCATAATAACGGGAGGATGGGCAAAGACATGCCAGAAAGAGGAGTAGTGTATGCACAAGTGGACAGACAATCGAAAAGTTTTTTTAACCGCTATTGCCTTTGGAACGATGTTGAATCCGCTGAATTCATCAATGATTGCTTTAGCCTTGCATCAAATTCAGCATGAATTCGGTTTGTCGTTTACGACTGTATCTTGGCTTATTTCTTCTTTTTATTTAGCAAGTGCAGTGACGCAGCCAGTGAGTGGCCGGATTGGGGATCATGTCATGAGCCGGAGAACCTTATTTTTATTCGGTCTCATTCTTGTCGCAGTCTCAGCCATCTGCGCGCCGTTTGCCCCGACGTTTGCGGTGCTGATTGTGATCCGTCTGTTACAGGCGATTGGAAGCAGTGCCATTTATCCTTCTGGTGTAGGGCTCATTCGGGATCATATTCAAGAAAAACAGGCTTCTGCGTTAGCGGTATTATCCATTTTTGCTTCAGCGATGACGGCACTTGGGCCGACGCTTGGCGGATTTCTAATGACCATTGGCGGCTGGCCGGCTATCTTTTTAGTGAATCTGCCGTTTATTTTGATCAGTTTCTTTCTCGGTCTATTTTTGTTTCCGAAGGAGCAGAAGAAGAGAAAGCTGCGCATAGGCGAAACCGTGCGAACACTCGATTTGCCAGGGATGCTTCTTTTTACTGTCTGCATTGTTCTCCTGCTTTCATTTTTATTATCACTCGGTGATGGCATTCAATATGTTCAAGGCATTCTTTGTCTCCTGAGTGCAGGCGCTTTTATTTGGTGGGAGTATCAGGTGGATGAACCGTTTATTCAAATACGGATGTTCAGAGATGAGCAGCGGCTGTCACTTGTGTATGTGCAATTTATCATCTTAAATATCTTTTTCTATTGTCTCTTTTTTGGTTTGCCGAGTTATTTTCAGGATGAGTTAGGCTGGCGTGTGGAGATGACGGGTCTTTTTATGCTGTGTATGTCAGGAGTGAGCATTATTGTGTCGCCTCTGACAGGAAAGTGGGTAGATCGCGGGGATGAACGTCATCCAGTTTTAGCGAGTGCAGTATTGATGCTGGCTGGAGCGTCTGCAATGACTTTCTTTTTTATTCCTGCGCCATTATGGGGGAAAGGATTGGTTCTAGCGCTGCTTGGACTCAGTTATGGAATTGGGAATGTTGCGCTTCAAGCTGCGATGCTCAAAGCAAGTCCTCAGCAAATGATTGGCACGTCCTCTGGACTTTTTCAAACATGCCGCTACCTTGGTTCCATTCTGTCATCTGCTGTGCTTGGCATGCTCTTTGGGGATGAAATTGCTGGTTCTCATTTTGCGCAATTAGGCTGGACGTTGATCATCATTTCTCTTATTGGCATTGGTGTCAGTCTTTATTTTTCAAGTATGGTTAGAGGGAGACAGCCAATAAAAAAAGCGGCACGATAAGTGAGAGAAGAATCTTCATCACGTTATCGCAAAACCGCTTAAGAATTGGACAGGTCTGAGCCCTGATCCTTTGTCTTCCTTCTGAAAATTTTCCCCACAATTGTCTCGTAAAATGTCACGATACGATCAATAGGTGAGTCAAAGAACTTCCATAATTTATTCATGATAAAGACAACCACAATCGATACGACTAAGCTGCCTAAAACATCAAATGGATAATGGTGACCAACCCAGATGCGGGAGAATCCTGTGAGTAATCCAAAGACGAGCAAGATGTTGCCGAGCTTTTTATTACGGGATCGAATGGCTAATGAAAGAGCCAGTGCACCTGTTGTATGGTCACTTGGGAAGGAAGCGTCTGCTGAGTGCGGGATGAGTGTGTCGACTTTATGCGCCACAAACGGCCGCTCTTCATAATGAAACAATGTAATGGCAAAGTTGACGATAAGTGCTGCAATGCCTGTTACACCGGAAAAGAAGACATGCTTCTTAAATTTGTGATTCCCTAAAAACCAGCAAATCAATAAGACAAGGGCATACACAAGAATGGCCTTTTTCGTAATGAATATCATGGCCTGATCTAAAAACTCAGAATGGTGAGCCATCCCGTGTATGACTTTAAACAATTCGTAATTCAAAACATCACCTATACTTTCGCTTAATGCCAACTATTTTTCAAAAAAGCTTGTATGCTCTATTTGAAATATCCTATATTTTAGCATGTTTCCGGTGAAGTTTAAAATAGTATCCTTTTATTCTGAAAGGGAGACCTTTTGTGCTTTTGCTTCCTGGGGTTTTCGTTCGCTCCAATAAAAAACGCCCATACTCAGTAAGACCACAATACCCGCAATGAGGTACACATTTGAAAAGTCTGTGAAGCTGACAAGGAGTCCAAAGACAAATGAGCCAGCAGCAATACCCGTATCATACAGGGTGAAGAAAGTGGCCGTCGCATATCCTGTACGGTGAGCTGGTGAGTGCTGAATCGCAAGTGTTTGTAAACATGGCACGAGCGATCCGTAGCCAAGTCCAATCACAGCGCCTGATAGAAGAAGCATTGTGGCTGAATGTGTCGCAGTCAGCATCCATAAACCAATGGCAAAAAGGGCAATCGAAGGATAGATCACAACGTGAGCTCCAACGCGGTCAAAAAGTCTGCCTGTAAATGGACGTGATCCAAGCATTGCAGCCGCAAACACAATAAAGAAATAACTGCTTGCACCCATCAAATGGAGTGAATTTGCATAAACTGAAATAAATGAAATAATCGGCGAATAACAGAAGGAAATAATGATGCCGACGGCCGCTGTTTTTAATGCGCCTTTTTCAAACAGGTGAGAAAACGTGAATCGGAAGACGATGCTTCCTCCGTTTTCCGGCTCTGGCTGTCTAATCAGCATCGTAAAAGCGGCTCCGATCGTTACGATAATGGAAAAGAGAAGAAATAAGGAATGAAATCCTATTTTTCCTACTTGATTCAGTGCGATAAATGGACCGATGACAACAGCGAGGTTCATGGACATCACAAAGTATCCGAGTCCTTCCCCGCGTTTATGTTTCGGGATCATATCAGCCGCAATGGCACTGGCTACTGTCGTCAAAATACTAAAAAAGATCCCTTGTACGAAACGCAGTATAAGAAGCGTTTGGAATTGATCAATCGGGATGTATAAATAAGTGAGTAAGGCAAAGGCCGTAGAAGAGAAAATCGCCATCTGTTTTTTGCCGAATTTCTCAATAATGGCACCCGAGAAAGGTCTTGTCACAATGGCAGACAATAAGAAGACCGTCACAAGGAGGCCGCCCTGTGATTCTGTTCCATTTAGTTCATCCATTGTGTAAATGGGCAGTAATGTCAAAAGGGCATAAAAAGAGGTGAACGTAAATAAATTCACCAGGACAATCATAATAAAGTCTTTTGTCCAAATACGTTCGTTCATGATGTATGTCACTTCCTATTCAGTTGATAATTTGTGTAAAAGTGTATGGAGGAGTTGTTTTTCTTCGTAGGTAAAATCTGAAAGACATTCTTCTTCAAATTGTTCCATCGTGCGTTTGATTTCTTCAAATCGGGCTTTTGCATCATCTGTCATCACGATCAGATTCTCACGTTTGTCTTTTCCTTGTACACGTTTCACCCAGCCGTTTGCTTCTAAACGGGTGACGGTTCTAGTGATCGTCGGTGCTTCCACGTTCAAATATGTCCAGATATCTTTTTGGGTTTTCGGGCCGAATGTATCCAAACAAAAAAGCACAGTCCACTGGGACATGTACAAGTCATAAGCAGCAAGCGCTTCGTTCGCCTTTTTAGACAGCAGTCGTGCGCCTTGATGTATTTGATGTAAACATTCTCTATTTAACGTATCCATATGCTCACCTTTTTTAAATATTTAGCTAGGTAAATAAATTCACCTTTTCTATTTTACGTGCTGAATCCTTTCTTGTAAAGTGAAAATTTTCGCGCCCCGAAATGATTTTTTGTTTTGCCTTTTCTGATAAATCCCTTGTCCCATCTTCATTTTTAGCATATTCCCTATTCAATGCTAATACACTGTTACAAACCTGACAAAGAGAGTGTTTGAGGTGAGGGATCGTGTTTGGCATTTACTACCTAATGGATGAGAAATTACGACGAACAAGCGCCGCTGAAAATGGATAATCTTCATACGGATCTCATTTCACACTTCTCACATCCATTTTAGGGAGGTCGAGTGGTGTGCACGATTACATCAAAGAGCGAACAATCAAGATAGGAAAGTATATCGTGGAGACAAAGAAAACCGTTCGTGTTATTGCGAAAGAATTTGGAGTCTCTAAAAGTACTGTACACAAGGATCTAACAGAAAGACTGCCAGAAATTAATCCAGATCTGGCTAATGAAGTGAAGGAGATACTGGATTATCATAAATCAATCCGCCACTTGCGAGGAGGAGAAGCCACCAAGTTAAAGTATAAAAAAGAAGAAATTTTAGAAGGCGAGCCTGTGAAACAGTAAGCTTAGTTCTTTGTTCATAAACATGATATATATATCTTCCTCATATCGGTAGTTTCTAACCACAAATTTTGTAAAGACTTTTGTAAAGAAATATCTTTTTTTCTGCAAATTATGATAGAATATATAATTAGGGCAGAATGTGGTATTTGCTATGGAAACAGATTTTCAAGGAGGATATATATAGATGTTTGCTAGGGATATTGGAATTGATCTTGGTACTGCCAATGTACTGATTCATGTCAAAGGAAAAGGAATTGTGTTAAATGAACCATCTGTGGTAGCTCTTGACAAAAACAGCGGGAAAGTTTTGGCTGTTGGAGAAGAGGCTAGACGTATGGTTGGACGTACGCCTGGGAATATTGTTGCGATTCGTCCATTAAAAGATGGCGTAATTGCTGATTTTGAAGTAACTGAAGCGATGCTCAAGCATTTTATTAACAAATTAAATGTGAAAGGGCTATTCTCTAAGCCGCGTATGCTCATCTGCTGCCCGACAAACATTACATCTGTTGAGCAGAAGGCGATCAAAGAAGCTGCTGAAAAAAGCGGTGGTAAGCATGTATTTCTTGAAGAAGAGCCAAAAGTAGCAGCCATTGGTGCTGGTATGGATATTTTTCAGCCAAGTGGAAACATGGTCGTAGATATTGGAGGCGGAACGACAGATATCGCTGTCATCTCAATGGGTGACATTGTAACCGCCTCTTCTATTAAAATGGCTGGAGACAAATTTGATCTGGAAATTCTAAACTACATTAAAAAAGAGTACAAGCTGTTGATCGGTGAGCGCACGGCTGAGGATATTAAGATCCAAGTTGCAACGGTATTCCCAGACGCACGTCACGAAGAGATTTCAATTCGTGGTCGAGACATGGTGACAGGATTACCAAGAACGATTACCGTCACAAGCAAAGAAGTAGAAGAAGCATTGCGTGAATCTGTATCTGCGATTGTTCAGGCTGCGAAACAAGTTCTTGAGAGAACACCGCCTGAATTATCAGCTGATATTATCGATCGCGGCGTCATCATTACAGGTGGCGGAGCTCTTCTAAACGGGCTTGATCAATTGCTTGCAGAAGAGCTGAAAGTACCGGTTTTCGTTGCTGAAAATCCAATGGACTGTGTGGCAGTTGGTACTGGTGTGATGCTTGATAATATGGACAAGCTGCCAAAGCGTAAACTCAGCTAATGGTTTCCCTCATTCTTTTTAGAAAGAATGGGGGATTTTTATTAAAGAACCCTGCTAATTAACCGATATATTTCATAGAAGATTGTGTTTAGGTCATGTGAAAGAATTTGAATGAGGTGAGCACGTGTTAAAAGGACTATACACCGCAACATCTGCCATGATCGCTCAAGAGCGGCGGACAGAAATGCTTTCAAATAATATCGCAAATGCGAATACGCCAGGTTATAAAGCAGATGAAGGGGCAATGCGTGCATTTCCAGAAATGCTGCTGAGCCGAATGGAATCAGGACGTTTCCAAACATCCTCAGGCAAAGGCTTTAGTGTTCCATTACAATCGCCGATTGGTGGAATCAATACTGGGACATATATGCAGGAATTAATCCCTCAATTTACACAGGGAACTTTAAAAACAACAGATCAAACAACAGATGTAGCACTAGTTGAAAATAATGTGCCGATCAATCCTGAGACCAATCAGAAATCAGCGCTATTTTATGCGGTCAACACACCAGAAGGCGTTCGTTATACGAAAAGCAGCTCCATTACATTGAACGCACAAAATCAGTTGACCATTAATGGACGTGCTCTTCTTTCCGTGACCGGCCAGCCGATTACGGTTCAGAGTGAGAATTTCAAAGTGAATGCAGATGGTACTGTCACTGAAAATGGCCAAAATCTTGGTCAAATCGATGTGCGAGTGGCGATGGATACAAGAAACCTAGCGCGTGAAGGAAATGATTTATATCGTACAGCTGATAATCAACCCCTCCCAAGTGCAGTCAATAACGGTCAAATGTCCTATACGTTAAGCCAAGGGGTATCGGAGCTGTCGAACGTCGATGTGACGAAATCATATACAGATATGACAACAGCCTACCGAGCATTTGAAACAAACCAAAAAGTGGTTCAGGCGTATGATAAAAGCTTAGAAAAAGCAGTGAATGAAATTGGAAGAGTGTACTAATCAAGAAATAAAAAGAAAGGAGGATACTTATGCTTAGAACGATGATAAACGCAGCTGTCTCGATGAATGAAGTGCAAAAGCAGCTTGACATCATCAGCAACAACATCGCGAACAGTGAGACAACAGGGTACCGCGCGAAAAACACTCGTTTCTCAGAGCTGATCAGACAGCAGTTTAATCAGGTAGATGAAAAAAATGAGCAGGTGGCAAACAGTCGTCTGACACCTGCTGGGTTAAGGCTTGGTACGGGGACAATGGTCAATGCGTCCATTAACTCGCTGCAAGGCTCAATTAAAGAAACTGGACGTGATCTTGATGTTGCATTCGGAGCGCCGTCGCAGTATTTGCAGGTCAACGCCGGCGGTAATATCCGTTATACAAGAGATGGTTCACTTTACTTACAGCCGGGCAATAACCGTAACCAAGTACAGCTTGTCACGAGCGAAGGCTATCCGATTCTTGATGAAAATGGGAATGCAATCGTCTTAAATGCGAATTTCCGTGATATTTCAATCGATAAAAATGGACGGCTTACGGCGATTTCAAGAGATAATCAACCGAATCAGCAAGTGAATCTAGGCGTTGTACAAGTCAATAATTCATCAGCACTTGTCTCTGAAGGAGATAATTTGTTCTCAGTCGACGGAACCTATCAAGGCGCACTAACAGCACTAAATGGAGCAAACCGAGAGGCGATTCAGCTTCAGCAAGGTGCGCTGGAAACGTCAAATGTGGACATGTCGAAAGAATTAACAGACCTCATGACAACGCAGCGTTCCTATCAGTTGAACTCAAGATCTATTACGATGGGCGATCAGATGCTGGGATTAATTAATACAATTCGATAATCAGCAGGCTCGTATCAGCCTCTCATGATAAAAAAGGCGGCTCGCTCAAAGTCGCCCTTTTTTTTATAAAAATCTGAGACATCAGCAAGCAGATCCTCAAGATCAATCCAGGCTTCTTTTCGTTCAAGACATGTGACGAGCGTGGCGATCTGCTCATCTGCCTTTGGCGTTTGGCTGTAGAGAAGAGATAAGATTTGAAACTTCATTCTTAATATATCAAACTGCGAAGCAACGGCTTCTTTCAGCCCTTTTTGAATATACTTCATCCCTTCATCGGTTAAATTTTCTTTAAAGCAGGAACGCACAGTTTCGTATAGGCACGATACATAGGAGTGTGCTGACTTTCGGTATGCTGGGAGACGAAGCGCTTTTTTAAAGTAGTCCAGTGCTTCTTTGTGACGATTTTGTCTCGACTGAATAAAGCCAGCGTCATAATAAACGATACCGAGCAGCTCTTGATCATCAATCTTTTTCACGTAATCAATAATCTCAATGAAAATAGCTTCTGCTTCCTCATATTTTTTTTGGTCGCTATAGTTAAGAGCGAGTACAATTTTACACCGATAGATGCTGTGGATGTCTTCGTGCTTTGCAAAAATATCCATGGCTTTTTGAACATGACGAATCGATAACAACGAGTAACGGTTGTTATAATAAACACCGCTTGTACGGAAATGGAACTCTGCTTCTTCCAGCTCATCGTTAAGCAATGGCAGTCGTTCCTCTGCCTTTTCGAGATAATGAATCGCATCATTTTGGTCACTTTTTAAAGATTCATATAATCCGAGAAAGAAGTAAAAATAATATTGTAGTTCTTCGTTCATTTCATCTTTGTGTGGCAGCAGTTCGTGTTTGAGTTTTTCTAAGTCCTCTGTTTGATTCATCCAGAGCTGATGACGAAAAAGCACCAGCTGATAATGGAAATAGAGCTCCTGTTTTTTTGATAATTTACGTTTATATTTTAGTAGTGTTTTTTTGATTTCTTCAGCCTTCGAAAAATGTCGATGCTTCAGCATTGTATACCAGGAATGGAGAAGTTTTTTTATGGATTTATCGCTCATAAAATTCATTTTTACCCTCTTATTTAATCAATGATGTAATATATATTACCATATTTGTGAAAAAACAATGAGTGTAGTGTGGATTATATTTGATGACAATTGGTAATGGTAGATTCTATTTTTTACCATATACGTGAGGCGAATATTGAAAAATGCCAGCATTCATAATATACTTCTATAGGAATCACATGAAGATCAGCGATATAGAAAAGAAGGAGAGATCAAGATATGCTTGATGCTCAGCAAATTCAAGACATTATTCCACACCGTTATCCATTCTTATTGGTCGACCGTATTTTAGAGGTTGAGGGAGAAAAAAGAGCGGTTGGGATTAAAAATGTCACAGTAAATGAAGAATTTTTTAATGGCCATTTCCCAGGATACCCAGTCATGCCGGGTGTGCTTATTGTAGAAGCACTCGCACAGGTTTTTGGTGTGATTATGTTAGGTAAGGAAGAAAACAAAGGGAAAATTGGTTTGTTTGCAGGGATTGACGCCTGCCGCTTTAAAAGACAGGTCAAGCCTGGAGACCAGCTTCGTTTAGAGGTTGAAGTGACGCGCCTCCGCGGGCCGGTTGCAAAAGGAAAAGCAGTAGCGACAGTAGATGGCGAAGTTGCATGTGAAGCAGACTTGACATTTTCTATCGGTCCTAAAGTATCATGATTTTCCTGGCGGTTCATCAAGCATGAATCGCTTTTTTATTTAGAAACGTTCAGTTAGAACGGATAAGGACTTGCAATTTTGACAAAAAAACGTCATATTAGACAAAAAAAGATGAAGGTGATAAAGGATGCTGAAAGAATTTAGAGAGTTTGCCGTCAAGGGCAATGTCATTGACTTGGCTGTAGGTGTCATCATTGGGGGAGCATTTGGCAAAATTGTCACTTCTCTTGTGAATGATTTAATCATGCCGCTTGTCGGTATTATTATTGGAGGGCATGACTTTAGCGGTTTATCCATTAAAATCGGAGCTGCTCAAATTTTATATGGAAACTTTATTCAAACAGTGGTTGATTTCTTAATTATCTCGTTTTCCATTTTTATCTTTATTCGTTATTTGAATAAGTTAAAACGGAAAAAGGTCGAGGAAGAAGAGGTTGTGGAAACGCCGGATCAAACGGAAGTTTTGCTAACTGAAATTAGAGATCTATTGAAAAATCAAAGCCAGTCTAAAGATGTGCAATAAAAAAGAGCGGCTGATCCCGCTCTCAGCGTGTAGACAAACCCTTGCATTCGGTGTCAGGTCTGCGCTCCGGTACTCACGAATGTTAAATTCGCTCCGTTCCAGTGCTCGTCCTTCCTAGACTTCAAAGGTTTTCAAACACGCTGAAAAGAAGACAAAGGGCTTAAATCAAGTTCATTTTAGCCCTTTGTCAACAATCTAAGAGCGGCTGATCCCGCTCTTTTTTATGTGTTTTGTTTAAAAGCATCCAGTAGTTTTTCTCCTGAAAGCCCCTCTTTGACGAGGTCTTTTAATACTTCTTCAGTTTCTGTTCTGTAACGATTTGTAATCATTTTACCATCGAGTAATACAGAAATGTTTTCTTCTAAGGCAACGATGTTTTTGACTTGGACAGATAGGTGTACAGGGCGGTTGTTTTCTTTAGTGATCGTTACAAGAATCTTCACTTCTGTGTGCTGCTGAAAGAGTACCTCAAACACCTGTCTATGTTTCTTTGGAATGAGTGCCTCGATCATCCAGTGATTTTCACCGTCTTCTTTATTAATGATTAAACCGTCACGAAGGGGAATGCTGGACATTTTATCTTGCTGTGGATCAAGTTCAATTTTTAAATCAATCAGCCTAAAGGTTTTCATATTTATCACCTCACAAGCGTTCATTATTCGTAAGTATTATTATAGCATACAACATCTGTATAAATGAAACCGCTGCCTGCTTAGAACTAGCTGCACATGAGTGAAAGGAGATGTTTTATGGAGTCCTATCAATTGAGAAATATTCATATTGGCGAGGAGAAGGCAAAGAGTGATATACGTGTTTATTCGTGGGGAGACATTCTTTCATTTTGTGATGTCTATATGGAAGAAGGAGAGTCACTCACGTTTCAATATGTCACTGAGGATCAAATGGACTGCTTTGAGTTTCAGCTGTCGGTTCATGATGGCCGGCTTTGTTTTTATTGGTTTGCGTGGGACGGATCTGATTATATTCACATGCCTTCTAGTAATTGGATTCATTCAGATATTTTTTATCAATTTATGAAAAATAAGTATTTCATCAAACAAAACAAGATGATGTTTTATACGCAAGCGGTAAAAAACAGAAATTAATGAGGATATAGAGAATTTGAAGGCCTATTTTGCTATTTTCACGTTTTGTCACACCAGGCCTTTCTCCGTAGACTAGGGGTAGCTGAAAGGAAAGGAGGCAAGTCCCAATCAAAAGGTAACGTCTATCATCTGACAGCCCCCTCTAGCTAAAGCTGATAGATGCTGCCTTGTGCATATGAACACTGCGTAATAGAACCAATGCTTCTTTGTATAGGTCATGTGTCCCCTTATGAATCCCCTTTGTGTGTATCCGGTCATAATGCGTGGCCGGATACCCTTTTATTCACTGTTTAACCGATCAGCTCTTGCAAATAGTGGATACTCATTACATAATGATGATGGATTTTGTTAACGGTATATCGGTTGAAAATAAAGACAAAAAGGAGAGAACGATGACAAACATTCAATTAATCGCAACAGATTTAGATGGCACTTTATTGAACAGTGAACACAAAGTGAGTCAGGAAAACGAGCAGGCATTAAAGGAAGCAGCTGCGAATGGAATTGAGGTTGTCGTTTCAACAGGGAGAGCGTATTTTGATGTGAAGTCTATTTTTGACCAGCTTGGTATGAATACATGGGTGATTAGTGCCAATGGAGCTGTGATTCATGATCCAACTGGACAAGTGTACCATTCAGCTGCTTTACAAGAAGAAAAGGCTAAACACATATTGTCATGGCTGGAAGAACGTGATTATTATTATGAAGTCTTTACAAACGAAGCCATTTTCACACCGAATCGCGGCAGAGAGCTTCTTGCGATTGAAATGGACCGTTTAAAAAGTGCAAATCCAGAAACGGATCAAAATGTCTTAAAGCAAGCGGCAGAAGTTCAATACAGCCAGTCTGGTTTTTCTTATATTGATACATATAAAGAATTGTTTCGTGAGGATCGAAAGCTTTCATTTTACAACATCTTAGGTTTTTCTTTCTTTCAGGACAGATTGAAAGCGGGATGGGATATGTTTGGTGATGATTCAGATTTAACATTGGTCAGTTCGGCTGATCATAACTTTGAAATTGGTTCAAAGCACGCGTCTAAAGGGCAGGCATTAACAAGGCTGGCAGAAAGACTAGGTATTCCTTTAAGCAGGGCAGCGGCTGTAGGAGACAGTTTAAATGATGAATCGATGCTTCAAGCTGCAGGTGTTGGGGTTGCGATGGGGAATGCGAGGCAGGATATAAAAGAAATCGCTGACCACGTCACGTTATCAAACGATGAACATGGTGTGGCGCATATGATCCGGCACCTTTTGAAATAGATGAATCAGATGTCGCGGTATAAATCACATAGGATGAAGCGCATTCTACAAAAGAGGAATTCAGAACCACTTCTATTTACACATGATGTGGAACATCATATAATTTAATTAAGAATATAACCGCTTGTAAGGAAAATAAGGAGAGTAAACGAATGGCGCTGGAATCTTATAAGTCCGAAAATCTGCATTTAATCAAGGAAGCCTTGGACTATACTCAGGTTGGCCTGACGGTGACGGACCCGTCTTTACCTGATAATCCTTTAATATATGTGAACAAGGGCTTTTTAGATATGACAGGCTATCAAGAAACCGAAGTATTGGGGAGTAATTGTCGTTTCCTTCAGGGAGATGAAACTGAACAAATCGCTCTCAAACAAATTAGAACAGCCATTGAGAACAAAGAGGCTGTCACTGTTCAGCTGAAAAATTATAAAAAATCTGGACAAATGTTTTGGAACGAGTTAAGTGTTGCTCCTCTTTGGATTGACGAAAATGAAGGGAAACGTCTTTATTTCGTTGGTCTGCAAAAGGATGTCACGAAAGAGAAGGAACAGCAAGAGCTTCTTGAGCAATCAATTGATGAAGTGCTGAATATTTCTGTACCAATCGTTCCTGTGAAAGATGGGATCTCTGTGTTACCGATCATTGGTACATTAACAGCGCCAAGATTTGATAAGATCATTTCAACGGTCTCCACCTATATCTCTCAATCCAAGGATGATTATTTTATTGTCGATCTGTCCGGATTATTAGAAGTGGATTCATTTGTGGCAGATGCGATCTTTAAGCTGAACGATTTGATTTTAATGACGGGTACTGAACTCATTGTGACAGGAATTAAACCGAATCTTGCCATGAAAATGGGAGAAATGAGAGAGGACTTCCGTGAATTAAATACGTATATGAATGTGAAATCTGCATTGAAAAAACTGAACATTTAGCTTACGTTTATATCAAATAAAAAAGAGGACTTTTCATGAAACTTGAGAAAAGTCCTCTTTTTGCTGTGATTAAGATGATTGAGCGGCGGCACTTAAGGTAAATAAATCTTCTAGTTCGTTTGTCGATAGCTCTGTAATCCAGCTTTCGCTTTGGATAATTTGATCATTTAATGTTTGTTTTGTTTCGAGCATTTGATCGATTTTTTCCTCGATTGTGCCAGTTGTGATCATCTTATGGACGTGAACAAATCGTTTTTGTCCAATCCGATAAGCTCGGTCTGTCGCTTGGTTTTCCACAGCAGGATTCCACCATCTATCGTAGTGAATGACATGGTTTGCGGCGGTTAGGTTGAGTCCTGTTCCTCCTGCTTTTAAAGAAAGAATTAAAATGTTGAATTCTTTCTTCTGGAAGCGGTCCACCATTTTGTCCCGCTCCTGTTTTGAGAGGCTGCCATTTAAAAATTGGACCGGTTCTCCAAACATCTTTTCTGCCAGCTGCTTGATCATGTTGCCCATTTCAATATACTGCGTAAAGATGAGGCAGCTTTCTCCTTGCTCATGTATCGCTTTTAACAGCTCTGCGAGTTTATCCATTTTTAACGAACGTTTCAGCAGTTTCACATCTGTTCCACTCTCTTTTAAATAGAGAGCAGGGTGATCACAAATCTGTTTGAGTCTGCCAAGCATACTTAAAATAATGGCTTTTCGCTGCATCCCTGTTAATGATGCCATATGTTCAAATGTATCCTTCACGAGCTGTTCATATAAAGACGCTTGCTCAGCGGATAGCGGAATGAATTCTTTTTCTTCGAGTTTCTCAGGCAGGTTCAGAGCAACTTCTTCATCTTGTTTTGTTCGTCTTAATAAAAATGGTTTGATCAGCTGCTGCAGTTGTTCAATTCTTTTTTCTTCACGGTCTTTTTCAATCGGAAGGACGAACTTCTTATGGAAGCCGGTCAGGCTGCCGAGATATCCTTTGTTGACAAAGTCGAATATGGACCAAAGCTCTGTCAAACGGTTTTCCATTGGTGTCCCGCTGAGGGCAATGTGATGCTGCCCTTTGAGCTGTCTAATCGCTCTCGATTGTTTCGTATGGGCGTTCTTGATGTTTTGGGCTTCGTCTAAGCAAATGGTATTCCACTTTGCTGCCGTTAATTCATCAAGATCAGAATGTGAGAGTCCATAAGACGTCAGAACAATATCTGTTGACTCGTATGCTTTTGTGAAGTCCTCTCCCTGTGGACGCGATGGGCCATAATGCAGGGCAACCTTCAAATGTGGTGCGAATGTTTCGAGCTCTCGCTGCCAGTTTCCTAAAACAGAGGTCGGCGCAATGATGAGAGAGGGAGCGGCATTTTGCTCCTGCTCCTTCAAATACGTGAAATATGCGATCATTTGAATCGTTTTTCCAAGGCCCATATCATCTGCTAAACAAGCCCCAAATCCATGCGATCTTAAAAATAAAAGCCAGTTCACGCCATGCTGCTGATACGGACGCAGTATGCCTTTAAAGGACTCACTCATTTCGTAGGAAGGCAGCTCGTGCGTATCATTTAATTGGTGGACAAGCCCTCTTAATTGCGATGAAAGTTCAAATTGAATATGGGCAAATGCTGAACTGTCCAATAGCTCTGGAATCGATTCAGAGGAAGCTCCTTGATCTGCCAGTTCACGTGACAAAATATCAGACATGTGAAGTCCTTCGTTTTCGGCACGCTCCATCCACTTTTTCATTTGCTGGATGAAGGTAGGATCTATTTTGATCCATTGTCCTCGAATGTTGACAAGGCGTCGTTTGCTTTGGACAAGCTCGTTGAACTCATCTTCTGTCAGTTCAATGCCGTTTGTAGCAAAGCGCCAATTAAAGTCCATTAATGCGTCCATTCCGACATGCGATTCGCCTCGCGGTGTAGAAGAGATCCTTGCTTTTAACATCATCGTACTGTCTTTAACAATATGCCACCACGATGGCAGCAGAATCTCAATACCCATATTAACAAGGGTTTCACTCGCTTCAGATAGGAAGAGCCACGCCTCTTCTTCTGACATGAGTGTGGTGCCAGATGTGAAAGAAAGCCAAGGGACAATTTGACTGAATCGTTGCAGCTCTCTTGAAATTTTATCTTGATACGGATGCCAAGACCTTTTCAATGAACGGATGCCTTCAAAAAAGTGAAGGTCACTGTTTTTCTTATCTCGCAAAAACAATTCGATTTTCCAATCATCTCCGTCAAAATCCGGCTCATTTAAGCGCAAGCCGACAGTGAACGGCGTCTCATCATCTATCCAGCCAATCGTCTCCAAGAAATCCTGCTCATCTAGAAAATGTCCTTGGAAGGTTGAGAGCGCAGGCGATTGTGCGTTCATGCGTTCCCATTTGTGCTGCAACGCATCATCATACTGAATATAATCCTGTACAGCAAAGGAGAACCAATCAGCCGTATAACCATCTAATAGGCCTTCTTTGTCTTTAAACCGAAGCTCGCCTTTTGTCCATGCCTCATAATCGGGAACGAAATCTTCGTCCTCGATAAATTCGTAAATGGTGGAGGCTGTTTTCATCAGGGGCTCCGTTTCATCCGTTAATGTCACATGACTAAACGTATTAAATGAATTTTTTCCTAGCAATTCAACGGTCATCCAAGGGCTTAACAGGAAGGCAGGTGTTCCAATAAAGCTGACATCTTCTAAGAATGTTCCGTAGAAAGAAGATTCGTGCCATTGGAAAAGCTGCCTCTTCATTTCATTAAGCGGAACAGGGTGTCCGTCCTCTGCTTGCGCTGAAATGGTGAAAGAGAAATCTTCTGTTTGTTCTGCATGAATGACAATTTGTTTATGGCGTGTCATCAATCAATTTTCCTTTCTTCATTTCCTCTTGGAACGCACGCAGCCGTTTTGTTGAATCTTGCAGCTGCTTTACATACCTTTCCCAAATCGCGGTTTTTTTCGTTTTATGATAAAGCGTGCGCAGTTTCTTCAGCATTTTCACAGATTCTCGATAAGCACTTCGATTCTTTTGATCGAGAAGCAGCGAGATTTCACGGTGGTACGATGGAATTAGGGCTTCTGGCTCCTCTTTTGCAATCTGTTTGATCAGATCCTTCTCTAGTTCACTAATGGAGAAACCAACAAGGCTGTGAATCTCAATCCATTCCGCATAACGCTGCTGTGCATACAATAGCTGACTGTATTCTGTAAACGCATAGGGCATACAGATTTGGAGATAGCGTTCATATAAATGATGATCCTTCGTCTGCTTAAAATATGCATCTAAATAAAAGAAGAAATCACTGACGGCTCCCCGCAGTTCTCTGTAGGAAAGGTCGAGCTGGCAATATTCCTCTAATATATAGGTGATTTCGTGATACCAGAGCTTGAGCCGCTTCCAGTCTTTTCGGTTTGTGAGATCCTTCAGCCAATTGAGCACATTTGGCAGCATGTCGGCATTGAGCAACTGTAATTGCTGAAAGAGGCTTTCATCTTCTTTCAGTAAATAATCCATGTGCATCAGTCCGATGGTACGTTCAACCGTTTGTTCTTTTTTCTGGGCGTTCTTTAGTAATTCTGTTTCTTTTTTGACCCATTTCCCTCTATTTAATATGGTGCCCCAAATCTCCATAAAGACCGCTACTCGTTCATGCTGGAAAGGTCCATTGATTTGAAGAAGTGTGCGAACGGCAGTTGGTGTGTTTTCAAGAAACGGATCGAGGGAAAAGGAAAGGGCGTATGTCTTCAAATGATCCACTGAATCGAAAATGGTGTTCATGAGCTGTTCTACATATGGATTCATGGAATAAAAGTCTTTTTCGGCATCAAGCCGGCCGAGGTCGACGAGTTCATGAAGCCTAAGCCATACATCGATTGACGTATGAATCGCATACAAGCTCTTGAATTCAGGTGAAGCAGGTGCGTGTTTTTTTAGGATCGATAAATAGCCGTAATACAAATGCTGTGGTGTTTGCTGGTGCTTCGGTGTCCGTTTCAGCCAGAGGTTAAATTCCTCTTGGAAAAAAGTCAGCCAGCTTTGGAGTGATTGTTCGTCTGGGCGCTTCACTTGGAAGTGCTGGCGAATCAGTTCTTTGCTGCGCTGTAATTCATCCTTTTCTGACCAATTTTCTGTAAATCCGGTCACACTCTCTACTTGAGCGTATAGCGAAAAGAAGACAGCGAGAATGTGTTTACAAAGTCCATCTGCTGGACATGAGCAGCTGCTTCTCACAGGAAACAGCACATGAAGGTGGACTCTTGCTGCCACGACATCATGTACATAAGCTGACCATTCAGTATCAGACTCTTGCTTGAGCCGATATACGCTGTCCTGTCTATAAGTAATCAATGCTTTTTTGATGAGTTGTTTGTTTTCATCTGTTGCAGGAAGAAGTTCTTTGATCTGTTCGGCTGTTTGTTTGATTTCTTCTTCGTTGATGTTGTGCTGAAGCATTTGATCCGCTCCTAACCAAGTAAAAGATTCCAATTCTTTTATTATAGCTCAATGGGGATTTATAAAAAAGTTTTTCATGAAAATGGTCATAAATTTCAAAAGCTGTCGAATGATGTAATAGAGTATTGCATAAACCAACCTTACAGCATATAATAATGAAATTAGTGGAATCGAAAGGATACAGACATGGATAATAAGGGTTTAAATCAAGAGGAATTTTTAAAGATTTTGATGTACGCTCATGATATTGGTGAAAATTCAAATGATGTCACAACAAAAGAAATGCTTGAAAATCTGATTGCTCATATTCGAAATGGTCTTGTTTCATAAAAGTGACCCCCTGCTAGTGATGGCGGGGGGTTTTTGTATGCTTTTAAGAATGGAATGAAAGCTCCCGGCATACGATGTCATTACAAGCATAAGGAGTATGGGGAGCTGATGGTGTCATGAATATTGCGATTGCAGGCTGTGGGTATGTGGGGCTTGTGACAGGTGTGTGTTTAGCGGAGGCAGGACATGATGTGGCGTGTATTGATATTGACCGCCGAAAGGTTATGCAGCTGAAACAGGGAACTCCCCCAATGTATGAGCCCGGGTTAAAAGAGCTATTGAAACGCAATCTTGAGCAGGGACGTATTCATTTTCATATAAATGGAGCGGAAGCCTACACGAAGGCAGATGTATTAATGATTGCGGTCGGCACCCCGCAGCAGGCAGATGGCCAAGCTGATTTACAGTATGTGTTTCAGGCTGCGAAAGAGATGGGGATAAAAGCAAAATCAGGTGCGATTCTTGTGGTGAAAAGTACGGTGCCTGTCGGAACGGGAGATCAAATCGATCAGCTCATCCATCAAGAATTAGGACGGAAGAAACCATTAGCTATTGCATCTAACCCAGAATTTTTACGGGAAGGCTCTGCCATTTCAGATACATTGAGGGCGGATCGGCTTGTGATTGGAGCTGAAACAAAAGCCGTATTAGATCAGTTGGAGGACATGTATGCTGATTTCCACCTTCCATTGGTCAAAACAGACCGTAAAAGTGCTGAAATGATCAAGTATGCATCAAATGCATTTCTTGCGACAAAAATCAGCTTTATAAATGAGATTGCCTCCATTTGTGAAAAAACGGGTGCTGATGTTGAATGGGTGGCGAAGGGAATGGGGCTTGATCAGCGGATCGGTTCTTCCTTTCTAAGAGCGGGCATTGGCTACGGAGGTTCTTGTTTTCCAAAGGATACAAATGCACTTGTCCAAATTGCAGGGCATGTGTCCCATGATTTTGAGCTATTAAAGGCTGTCATCAAAGTAAATAATGAGCAGCGGGCAGGTTTTATCCGAAATATCCAGGAGCGGCTGGGAGCAGCGCTTGAAGGGAAGCGAATTGCGCTTCTTGGTCTGTCCTTTAAACCGAATACAGACGATATGAGGGAGGCACCATCTATTCCGATCGCTCATGAGCTCCATCAATTAGGTGCGGAGCTTGTGGCGTATGATCCTGTTGCTGCCCGGCGTGCAGCTCGTGAACTGCCGGATCAAGTCTTATTTGCTCAAACGATTGAAGAAGCGATCAAGGATGCCGATGCGGTCTGTCTATTAACAGAGTGGGCGGATATTCAGTCGTTTCCACTCGCGTCCTACAAAAAATGGATGAAGCAGCCGCTTATTTTCGATGGACGAAACTGTCATACACTTGAAGCGGCAGAAGAAGCAGGGGTCGAGTATCATTCGATTGGGCGCAGATCAGTTTCTCCAATTTATATGTAAAAGAAAACCGATAACAGTGAATGTTATCGGTTTTTATGAATGCGGCAGAATGAATCCACCATATAAAAATGCAGCCACAATAAGAAAGGCAGGGTGCAGCTTGAATTTGGTCATCAAGAAAAAGGAGATCGCGGCAATGGCGAGAGATTGTGTCCAGCCGATGGCTTTCACTGCATCTCCGCCGATTTCCCATGTTAGTAAAAGCATCATCATCGCAATGACAGGCTGTACGGATAAGGTCATGCCTTTGACGACGGGAGATTGGCGAAAACGGTCAATGAGCTTGAGCAATAAAATGAGTCCGGCAGCGGAAGGCAGGACAGTTGCAAGCAATGCCACGATAAAACCTGGCCAGCCCATGACGTCATAGCCGACATATGCTGCAATCTTCGTAGCGATTGGCCCCGGCAGTGCATTGGCTAAAGCCAGCATATTGGAAAATCCTTCGTTCGTCATCCAATGAAAATGATTGACGATTTCTTCATAATTGAGCGGGATGGATGCAGGGCCTCCGCCATATCCTAATAGATTAGATAAAAAGAATGCCCAGAATAAAAAGAGAATCAGTATCATGAAGACACTCCTTTCTCTTTATTTGACCGATGCCAGCGATTTTTCAGCTTAAAATGAAAAGCGCCATAAAATAAAAAGATCATCACAATGATTCCTGGATGAATGGAGAGCACTTGCAGTCCGACAAAGGCAAGAAGGAATAGAGTGATCCCGAAGATCATGCCGAAGCCTTTCAGCGTTTTTTGTCCAAACTCATATGCCATGATGCCTAACAGAACGGCAATGACAGGGGTCACAGCACCAATCATATTTTGAATGATTTGTGAGGAACTTAAGACGCTGACAAGTGTGACAAGGGCTACCATAGCGAGACATGTCGGTAAAATATGTGCAGCTGTTGCGACAATTGCGCCAGATACGCCTTTTAATCGATAGCCGAGGTATGCTGACATTTTGGTTGCGATCGGGCCTGGTAATGCATTGGCGATGGCGAGTGTTTCTCCGAATTCGTCATCGTTGACCCATTGATATTTCACCACCGCTTCATGGCGAATAAGCGGTATCACTGAAGGGCCTCCGCCAAAACCGAGAATCCCGGTTCGCACCATAGCGATAATGAGTTCGATATATGATTGCAAGTGGTTCAACTCCTGTCTACAATTTCATGCCCATACGGCTTTTGTATCGTTTAATGAGCATTTGGCAGTCCACACTGACAACGCCTTCTAGCGGGTATAGTTTTTTTGTCAGAAATGTCTCCATTTCCTGTTCATCTTGAAAAATGCCATGCATATGCAGCTTGCTTGGTCCTGTCATATGATAAAGACTCGTGACAGCTGTTTCTTGTTCAAGCTGAAGGGCAACCGCTTCTAAAAATTTTGGCTCTACCTCTACATTAAAGAAGACAGAGACATGAATGCCGACCTTCGCGGGGTTAATCACAGCGGTGAAACGTTCAATGACTCCTGCTTCAATGAGCTGCTGAATGCGGGCTTGCACGGCAACACGTGACAGACCGACCTGTTTGCCGAGATCTGTATAAGACATGCGCCCGTCCTCGTGTAATAGGGATAAAATTTGTTTATCTCTTTCGTCTAATGTTAGGTTCGGAATGCTATAGTCTTTTGACACCATATAACCACCTTTCTTCTGTTGATATTCTATCATATTTCATTACGTATAGAATGATTGATTTCTCATTTACTATCGAAACGAAAACGTTACGGGTGAAAAAACATCTTTATGCATTAAAAAACACCCCGAGCTCATCGGGGTGTCTTCATTTATTGATCCGGGTTGCTTTCTGCACTGGCAATTTGCTGTGCAAGGTCAGCTCGATCAATGTCGGCTTGAAAGAATTCCTGCGTATTCGGCAGGTGTAAATTCATATGACGTTTTTGAGATATGCGGATGGTGACTTGATCAACGGTGTAATCAAATACGTGTCCGCCAACACTTCGATCTTCATCAATAAAATGAAGGTGATATCCACTTACCGCAATGCCGTGTGCGTACTGCGGTGTACGGAAGCCTGCGATCGTACCTTGAATATCCTCGAAGTCGAAAATAGGCTGAGACTTGACTGCTTCTACCATCGGAACGTAAGGTTTTTCCTGTTTTTCAACCGTACGTGTTTGAACCTTTTTGAATGATCCATCAATGCGGACCGCATAAAAGATATTTTTACTTGGTAAGATGCGGTCAATTTCTTCTTCCAGTTCTTTGGACGTCATTGGTGCATCAATTCGATGAACGATATCTGTTTCAAAGAAAGCTAGAGAGCAGAATGGTGAATAATCTTGATCGGTGACTGGTGTCGCTGTTCCATCCGAGCGCAGCCGGTAGAATGCACCGTCAAAGCCGATCAGCTCCCCATCTAATTGATTAAATGTACCGATGCCGAAATCACCGTGTTCAGGAATATGCGCGAGGGAGAAATCTCCATCATATACGGCTTCAAGCAAGGAGGTCATCGTCGATACTTGATAGACCTCTTGCTGTTTGTCATGCTGTCTTGTGTCATTCTGTTGATTCATTGGGTGCATCATACCCATATCCGCTCACTCCTTTAATGTAATGTATCGAAGTCTTATCTGACGTTCGCTGTGTGTTTTTTGCGATAGACTTCTGGCCATTTTTGACTGGCGAGGTCAGGGTTATCTTGATAGTCAATCGGAATATCAATGATCACGGGTCCTTCTATGTTTATACCCTTTTGAAGGACGGTTGAAAGTTCCTCAGGTGAGTTGACCCGTAATCCAGTCGCTCCAAAGCTTTCCGCATATTTCACTAAATCGATCTGTCCGAATTCAACGCAGGATGTACGGTCATATTTCATTTCCTGCTGGAACGCAACCATGTCATATGTGCTGTCGTTCCAAACAAGGTGAACGAGGTTTGTCTTTTTGCGGACAGCTGTTTCTAACTCCATTGCGGAGAAGAGAAAACCGCCATCACCCGAAACCGAAATAATCTTTTCATCTGGATTCAATATAGAAGCCGCAATTGCCCATGGTAATGCGACGCCTAATGTTTGCATGCCGTTACTCACCAAGAATGAGTTCGGTTCATAGGCGCGGAAGTGACGGGACATCCAAATCGCGTGAGATCCGATATCACATGTGACCTTTGTGTCATCAGGAATCAGACGTCTCAATGTATGAATGACATCCAGCGGGTGAGATCGATGACTTTCTCTTTGTGGTACCTTTTCAATGTCGCTTAATAGCTCCTGTAATTCAGTGACTAATTCTATGTTCTCTTTGCATAGAGAAAGAGGAACACTGTCATGCGCTAGATGTTTGACGGTTTCAGAAATATTGCCTACAAGTTCAAGCGCTGGCTCATAAAAATGGTCAATATCTGCCTGCATGTCATCAACATGAATGATCTGGCGCTGTTGCGGCTGAAGATTCCAATGCTTCGGATCATACTCGATTGGATCAAAGCCAATGGTCAAAAGGACATCTGCTTGTTCAATGAGAAGGTCACCCGGCTGATTACGGAATAAGCCGATTCTGCCTACATATTGAGACTCGAGCTCTCTTGAGAGAACGCCGGCTCCTTGATACGTTTCAACAAATGGGATACCAAGTGTTTTTAATAATGCTCTTGTGGCATTTGCAGCAGCTGGACGACTGGCTTTCATTCCCACAATCGCAATAGGTAAGTGTGCATTTTGAATTTTGGCGATAGCCGAACTGATGAGAGCATCCGGTGCAGGACCTAATTCTGGAGAAGGGTGAGCAGACACTGCTGTTTGTGTGGTGTGTTCTGTCACGACATCTTGTGGAAAGCTGATAAATGCTGCTCCAGCCTGCCCTTTTTGTGCCGCGCGAAAAGCATTTGTTAATGCTTCTGGTATATTATGAACGTCTTGTACTTCAACACTATATTTGGTGACTGGTTTGAATAATGCCGCATTGTCGAGTGATTGATGTGTTCGTTTCAGACGATCTGCACGAATGACGTTTCCAGCGATTGCGACAACAGGATCACCTTCTGTATTGGCTGTTAATAGACCTGTTGCTAAATTAGATGCTCCAGGACCTGATGTGACGAGACAAACACCTGGTTTGCCAGTTAAACGTCCGACAGCAGCTGCCATAAAGGCTGCATTTTGTTCGTGTCTGCATAAGACAAGCTCTGGACCTCTGTCTTTTAATACATCAAATACAGCGTCAATTTTTGCACCTGGAATGGCAAAAACATGGGTCACACCTTGAGCAATCAGCGTATCGACAATCAACTCTGCTCCTCGTCTTGTTAGGGGTTGTGCTTGAGATTTCATTTACCCCGCACTCCTTTCGGCAAGTAAAATTTTTTATGAAAATATATTTTCATGATATGATTTACTATACATTTCATAAAATAAAATTTCCAATATATGTTTAACGCAGTTTTGATATGTTTCACGAATAAGTGTGTGAGGAGTGAAAGGATGGAACTGAGACATTTGCAGTATTTTGTCACAGTAGCGGAGGAGCTGCATTTCGGCAGAGCAGCCGCACGGTTGAATATGACACAGCCTCCACTTAGTCAGCAAATTAAGCAGTTTGAGGAAGAATTGGGTTTTCCTTTATTTCACCGGTCGAAACGGGTGGTGGAGCTAACAGCTGCTGGAAAGGTCTTTTTACATGAGATTCGGGGAGTGCTGCAACAGCTTGATAAAGCGGTTGATCATGCCCGTCATACAGCAAGAGGAGAGCTGGGGAAAATCATCATAGGTTTTGTTGGAACGGCGACGTATGATATTCTGCCTCCCGTTGTACGTGAATTCAGGGAGATGTATCCCTCTGTCAGTATCGAGCTGCAGCAGCTTTCTGTTCCGCAGCAGCTAGAGGCTCTTTTAAATGGTGAGATTGATATCGGTTTTTTACATCCTACAGCGCCGCATGAAGAACTAGTCAGTCGTTTGATGAAGCAAAGTGAATGTATTTTTGCGATTCCAAAAAATCATCGATTGGCTCAACAAGAGACTGTCACGATTGAAGATATCCGTCATGAACCGATTATTTCTTTATCACAGGAATCGTGGCCGTCCCTTTATCAGCACTTTGTCCTGCTATGTGAAAAGTACGGATTTTCTCCAAATATCGTGCAGGAAGCGGCGGAATATCAAATGATCATTGGTCTTGTCACAGCAGGGATCGGTATTGCAGTGATTCCAAAATCAGCCCGGCGTTTATTTAATCTGGATGTTGTTTATCGAGCCATTGAGGGTGAACAGCTTCTGGCGGAATGGACGATTTCCTATAGACGGGAAAATCATAATCCCGCTTTATTTCATCTTGTCCACCATATCCTGCATCGCACCGAGCTAGAATAAGAGGTATAGGGAACGGGTTATGGTATGATGTCGTTACATTAAAAGGAGGCGTACCTGAATTGATTACATTGCAAATGGATCAGCTGTCACGAAAAGAGGCATATAAATTATTATCTGGTTCTATCGTTCCAAGACCGATAGCGTTTATTACAAGTCTATCTAAAGAAAATGTCGTCAATGCCGCACCATTTAGTTTCTTTAATGTCATCAGTGGACACCCGCCGCTCATTGCCGTTTCTATCGGACGACGTGAAGGTCAGATGAAAGATACTGCTCAGCATATTATCGATAGGGAAGAGTTTGTCGTTCATGTGAGTGATGAAGCCATAATAGAAGATATTAATGAAACAGCTGCTACGCTGCCGCAGGAAGAGAGTGAGCTGGAACGAACCGGTCTTCATCAAGTAGAGAGTCATGTCATTTCAGTGCCGGGGATCAAGGAAGCTCGCATTCGTTTTGAATGTCAGCTGGAAAAGCATCTCACCTTTCAAAATGATGAAGGGGAGATCACGGTCGATCATATCATTGGCCGAGTTGTATGTGCACATTTAGATGAGGGTGTTTATGATGTAGAAAAAGGCTATGTTTCTACTAATGAACTGAAACCAGTCGCGCGACTAGCAGGTAATGATTATGCCCATTTAGGCACGTCATTTGTGCTGAAAAGACCACAGTAATCAAAAAACCCCCGAGTGATGCTCGGGGGTTCTGTTTATTTCTTCTGTTCTAGTTTCAGTGGAGCTGCGATGTTCTTTTGTACTTTTTTCCCTTTTAATACGTCGTTTGCAGCACCGACTGCCAGTTGACCGATCAGCTCTGGCTGCTGAGCAACTGTTGCAGAGAGTTTTCCTGCTTTGATTGAGCTGAGTGCATCTTCGTTCCCGTCAAAACCAACGACGAGAATGTCTTTTCCGGAGCTTTGAATTGCCTCTAGCGCGCCAAGTGCCATTTCATCATTGTGGGCAAAAACGGCTTTGATGTCAGGGTTTCCTTGAAGGAGGTTTTCCATGACATTCAGTCCTTTTGTCCGGTCGAAGTCAGCAGCTTGTTTCGCTGTCACTTTTAAGTCTTTATCTGCTATTTTATGGAATCCTTTACCACGCTCACGTGTAGCGGAAGCGCCTGGTACGCCTTCTAATTCAGCGACTTTTGCTCCTTTGCCGAGCTTGTCGATGATAAAGTTAGCTGCCATTTCTCCGCCTTTGACGTTATCTGAGGCGACAAGTGCTTCTACCTTTCCACTTTCGGCTGAGCGGTCTAATGTGATGACAGGTATATCAGAAGCGTTCGCTGATTCGACAGCGGTTGATATGGCAGATGAATCAGCTGGGTTGATGAGCAATGCGTCGACACCTTGCTGAATTAAATCTTCTACATCACTTGTTTGTTTAGCTGAATCATTTTGTGCATCTGCAATCACGACGTCAATGCCTAGCTTTTTCGCTTCTTTTGTCACACCGTTTTTCAAAGAAACGAAGAATGGGTTATTTAATGTCGAGATTGACAGCCCGATTTTGATGTCTTTTTTCTTGCCATCCTTTGATGACTTGGCCCACTCAGGTGGTTCAAGTGAGCAGGCAGAAAGCATGAACAATGAGAGAGTCAGGATGAGAATAAGATATTTTTTCATAGCAGCTGCCTCCTTAAGCAGATTTCTTTCTGTCTAGCAGGACTGCAATCAAGATGACAATCCCTTTCACAACAGATTGATAGAATGATGAAACACCAAGTAAGTTCATACCATTGTTCAGGACACCGATAATGAGTACCCCGATGAGTGTGCCGACAATTCGTCCTCTTCCGCCGGACAGGCTTGTCCCGCCAAGTACGACGGCAGCAATGGCGTCAAGCTCATAGGACGTACCAGCTGTTGGCTGTGCAGAATTCAGACGAGATGTTAAGATCGCACCTGCTAAGGCAGACATGAAGCCTGCTAATGAATAGATCATAATTTTCACGCGCGGTACTTTGATTCCTGAAATGAGCGCAGCTTTTTCATTCCCGCCGATTGCATATGTTCTTCTGCCGAAAGGCGTTTTATGAAGCAGTACCCAAAGGACGATAAAGGTGAGAAGCATCGTGATCGCTGGAACAGGAATGCCTAAGAAATATCCGCGGCCGAATAACTGAAAGGCATAGTTAGAGCCAAGCCCAGTAATCGGGTTTCCATCTGTATAAACGAGTGTCAAACCTCTGAAAATCGTCATTGTCGCAAGTGTTGCGATAAAAGGAGCCATTTTTCCTTTTGTGATTAAAAGACCGTTAATCATCCCAAGAACGGCACCGATGATACAGCCGACGATAATGGCTAAAATCGGGTCCATGCCAGAAACGATAAAGCCGGCAGTCAGGGCACTGGACAGTGCAAGAATGGCACCGACTGATAAATCAATACCTCCAGTTAAAATAACAAATGTCATCCCAAAGGCAATGAGGGCATTAATGGAGATTTGTCTCAGTAAGTTTAAGATGTTTAAAGGCTCTAAAAAGGCCGGGTTTAAAATAGAAACAATGGCGACAAGGATGATGAGTCCTAAGAATGGCCCAAGCTTTTGCATGATGTGGTCAAATCGTCCATTTGAAGTAAGTGGTTTCATGTTACTTCCCTCCTGTAGCTAGTGTCATAATTCGTTCCTGTGTTGCTTCTGTTTTGTCTAATTCTCCGCTGATGGTTCCTTCATGAATGACGAGTACTCGATCGCTCATCCCGAGTATCTCTGGGAGTTCAGAGGAGACCATTAAAATGGCAACGCCTCGATCGGTCAGTTCATTCATTAACTGATAGATTTCTCGTTTCGCTCCGACGTCGACACCTCGTGTCGGTTCATCTAAAATCAAGACCTTTGGCTGTATGCCGATCCATTTGGCGATGACGACTTTTTGCTGATTTCCACCAGACAGGCTTCGGGCAGAAATGTCAGAGGAAGCCGTTTTAATCGTCAGTCGTTTGATGAGCAGGTCGACAAAATCCTGTTCATTTTTCTTATCAATCAGTCCCTTTGGAGAGAAGCTTTTTAAGTTTGGCAGACCGATGTTTTCTCGGATGGATGCATCAAGCATGAGCCCTTCATCCTTGCGATCTTCTGTGATAAAGCCGATCCCGAGCTTGACAGCATCACTTGGTTTTTTAATAACAGCCTTTTTTCCGTGAACCCAGATTTCTCCTTGGTCAAGAGGATCAAGGCCAAAGAGTGATCGCATCATTTCGGTCCGGCCAGCCCCCATTAAGCCTGCAACACCGACGATTTCTCCAGCTTTAACTGAGAAACTGATATCTTGAAATTGTCCTTTTTTCGTTGCTTGTTTCACCTCGAGGATAATATCTCCTGTAGAAGGCGTACGCTCAGGATATCGATCTGTCAATTCACGGCCGACCATTTTTTTGACGACTTCATGGAAATTCGTTTCAGGTATGGCTTTCGTATCGACCGTTTTCCCATCACGCATGATCGTAATCCGGTCACAGATTGCAAAGATTTCCTCCATACGGTGAGAAATATAGACGATGGAAACGCCTTCTTTTTTGAGAGATTCAATGACCTGGAAGAGCTTTTCAATTTCACGTTCCGTTAGAGCTGCTGTCGGCTCATCCATGATGATGACTTTCGCATCGGTCATTAATGCCTTTGCAATCTCAATCATTTGTTTTTGTCCAACAGAACAGCTTCCTGCCTCTTGATCAAGCGAGAGATTCACAGACAACCGGTCCAGCTGCTTTTGCGCGAGGACCTTCATTTTCTTTGTGTCTAGCAGCCCGAGCTTCGTATAGATTTCTTTCCCGATGAAGAGGTTCTCCAGGACGGTCATATCCGGCCATATATTGAGCTCCTGATGAATGAAGGCAATGCCGTGCTGTTCCGCTTCTTTTGGATTTTTGAAAGCGGTTTCTTTTCCGTCGATTTGTATCGTTCCTTGATCTAAAGAATAAAGACCTGTAAGCAGGTTCATTAAAGTTGATTTTCCCGCACCATTTTCACCCATGAGTGCGTGGACTTCGCCTGTGACGAGGTCAAAGGAGACCCCGGAGAGAACGGTGTTTTTCCCAAAAGCCTTATGGATGTTATGCATCTCTATGTTCATATCTGGCTCCTCCTTTTAAAAGATGACACCGGCATGAAGAATGCAGTTTGCGTATGGGGTGGCTTCACCCGTTCGAATGACTGCTTTTGCCTGTTTGGTCATGTCTTTGAACGTCTCGTGGTCTACTTCATGTAATGGTTTTGAGAACGCTTTCTTAAGAAATAAATGATCTCGTTCATTGGCCTCTTTGATTTCACTAGCCACAGTCATGTTTTCAACAGCCATTTCCTGAAGAAGGAGGGAGGTGACCTCCTGAAAGGACGGTGTGCCGATTGATAATGCCAGATCGATTTTGACTGGACCTTCTGGAATAGGGAGACCGCAGTCTGCGATGACGATTGTATCTGTATGGCCAAGGTCAGCAAGCACCTTGGCGATATGGCTGTTTAGGATGCCGTTTTTTTTCATTTCTTTTTCTCCAATTCTTCTCTTGTTGGCATGCCGCCTTGTGCGCCAAACTTTGTGACAGATATTGATGCTGCAAGATTGGCAAAGGCAAGTGCATCATAGAGGGATTTGCCTTCTGTTAAGGCGACAGCCAAGGCTCCGTTAAAGGTATCGCCAGCTCCTGTTGTATCGACTGCTTCTACAGGTACACCTGGAACTAATACTTCTTTCGATCCATCAAAATATCGAACCCCATTTTTCCCTTCTGTGACTAGTAATTTGTTAGGGTATTGACGCAAGGCATCTTCAATTGGCAGACCATCGAACATAAGAACAGCTTCGTGTTCATTCGGTGTAATGTAAGCAGCCTGATTTAAAACCTGCTGCGATACTTTGCGGGCTGGTGCAGGGTTTAAAATCACAGGGATTTCTTTTTCACTGCAAATGGAGCAGACCGCTTCGACCGTTTCTTCAGGTATTTCCTGCTGGATAAGAACCATCCCAATATCATCAATTGTAGAAAGAGCATCATTTACATAGTCAGGAGTGACCTCATTATTTGCCCCTTTGACCACGACAATGCTGTTATCACCTTCTGCTAAAATGATATGAGCTGTGCCGCTCTCCATTTCGGTAACCGGTTTCATATATGAGGTACGGACACCTTGTTTTTGTAAATTGCTCAGAATTTCCTGACCATAGGCGTCATCACCAACTCGGCCGACCATATATACATCTGCACCGAGTCTGGCACTTGCGACTGCTTGATTGGCACCTTTTCCGCCTGGGACCGTTTTAAACGATTCGCCTAAAACCGTTTCACCGGCATTTGGCCGTTTATCTGATGTGACGACTAAATCCATTGAACAGCTTCCTACTACAACAATATGACTCATTGTGAATCCACCTTTCTTGTGGTCTCTCGTTCAATAAAAGAGACGGGCATTTGAATAACTGGCTGATCTATCGGTTGTTTCTGAATCGCTTTGATTAACAGCTGTGCCGCTTCTTTCCCCATCTCATAGGCGGGTTGCCTAATGGTCGATAAGGAAGGGAAAAGCAGCTCGCTTTGCGGAATATCATCAAATCCAATGATTTGAACGTCTCCTGGAATGGCTTTTCCAATACGAAGCGCTTCATGGATGACCGCTGTTGCGACGATGTCATTGCTGGCAATGATCCCATCTGTTTCAGGGTACAGCTGGAAGAGGGCTTTGGCGCTTTTTCGGGCTTCTTGAAAGGAAAAGGAAGCATTAGACATCACATGAAAGTCGACACCTGTATCCGTGAGAACATCGAGTGCGCCCTTGAAGCGCTGCCGAGCTGTTTGTAGATGGGCAGGTCCTTTTAGCAGTGTGATCTGCCGGCTACCGCGTCTAATTAATTCCATTGCGGCCATTTTCCCGCCAGCTGCAGCATCTGCAAAAACAGAAGGTGCATGTGGAACGGTTCGATCTAAAAACACAACAGGTAAATCATCATCGTTGTATATATCTGATTCAGGTTCATTTGTGACTGCGATGACACCGACCACTTGATTTTGTTTAAAGGTTTGTAAGTAGGCCATTTCCTTCTCTCGATCCTCATCACTGTTCCCGAATAATAACCGAAAACCGTGCGCATGAATCTCATCCTCAACACCTCTAGCTAGTTGAGGAAAGAAGGGGTTTGTGATATCAGGCAAGATTAAGCCGATTAAGCGTGATTCTCTTTTGAAAAGGGCTCTAGCCACTTCATTGGGAAAGTAGTTCAACTCCTGCATCGCTTGTGTCACGCGGGTTTTCGTATCTGAATGGACGTATCCAGTATCATTGAGCACGCGTGAAACAGTGGCAACAGATACTTGTGCAGCTTTTGCGACATCTTTAATTGTAGCCAATGGAGAGCCTCCCTTCATGAGTGTGTAACCGTTTACACACATAGATTATCACGAAAGCATCAAAATGACAATCTAAAAAAATAAAAAAAGAAAAGAAAGAAGGCTTCTTCCTTTTCTTAACTAATAATACCTGTTTGTGTAATGTTCACTTTCACTTTTGGAATGATTTTCACCTTCGGATAATCGGTGACCCAGTTCATTTTCATATACTCATCATAGTGTCTTACCCGATATTTTCTGCCAAGGCTGAGAACGTCAGAATTCGCTTCTTGCAGGGTGGCAATAACTTTTTCAGCGTCTTTTGTGAAAATAGCTGATAGCCTTTTATTTAACATTTCAATTTTTTTATCTGTATCTAAATTGTCTTTCGGGTATTCAATAACAGAGGTGGTGAATTCAAACTCAAGAGAGAAGGTTAAGTTTCGGTGATCAGGATTGACGATTTTAATGTCTCTCTTTGAATCGGTTACTTGAACGGTGATGTAATTGTTCTCTTTTAATTTCATATCACTTCTTACTTTTTTCGTGAAGTTTGCATAGCTGCCCATTTTTCCATCCATAATGGTGAGCAGAATGGCATCCTGGGCATATAGTTCACCTTTCTTTTTCTCATTATCAAATAAGGCAACCCCCCTCACACTCGTTAACTTTTTTGACTTATCGTAGTAGAGTAACGGCAGTGTGAAATCCTCACCGGTTTGCAGCATTTTGGACCGGATATTTTGAATGTTCTTAGGTGAAACTTGTGAGGAGCGTGATGCAGAAGTGATCAGGTTGTTTAAATAGTCGCTCACAATAAGTTTTTCCTTGAGCAGTTGATTGATTAAATCTACACAGCTCCCGCCTTGCACCACTGCCAAGTTTGCGAGTAAAGGGCTTTTGGGATCGCGGTAAAACATATCTAAGTAAGGGAGCAGCCGGTTTTGGGCAAATTCATCACCGATCAGCAGCACACGCATTTTCGACATATCGATTTTTTGGTCTACACTCCGGCTAAAGTTGCTTCTTGCTTTTCTTAAAGTAGGCGCATCGGTTGTGAGAACAGTGGTTAAATAACTGCCGGTATTCCCTTGCTGCATACTTTGAGACTGCTGCACCTTTCGATAGGTAATCGAATATCTCGCATTGTCATCCTCTCCTTGATCAACAGCTGAAGTTAAAACAAGAGAGATGTCTTTTAATAGGTTTTGATCCCAGCAGCCAGGCATGAAAATGAGGGAAACACACATAAGCAGTGTCAACATGTACTTATGACGCATGTGATTTCACCTTCTTTTTACGATGTTTGATCAAGATAATAACGGCCATCATGATCGGAAGTGTGTAAATAAATGAATATTGTGCAACGGTGGTAAAGTCATTAAATCGCTGAATTCTAAAGTTATCAGTTGAAAGAAAACAGCTGACAGCATAAATCAAAATGGCAAAATAGTAGACATATTTTTTGTGATTTTTTTTCTTAAGCATACTGGATACACCATTTGCACAAAAGTACAGATAATTACTCAGTGTAGCTAGAATGACAAAGACCCAAAAGCTTAGAAAAATTAAATCCGTCCGCTCAATGACACCGAACGTAACGGTTTTTAAAAGGTACAAAACAGGATTCGGGATGACATTAAGCTCAGCCGGGCTGAAAAACATAAAACAAATTAATGTAATAAATAGGTAGTAAAGTGTCGTACATATATTTGAAATGGTCATCACTTTATATCGTTCCTTAATGGAGCCCTTCATTAGTGGGGAGATGACCAGAATCATCTCAAATCCATTCATTGACAACACCACATCCTTCAATCCAATTTGGAGTTGAGAAACATCCGTTTGGAAAAAAGGCATGAGATAATCAATATTGGTTCCTTTCAATGCATAGAACATCAATAGAGAGAGCATGAGCAAAAAGGGCGTTAAGATAAAGTTGAATCTGACAATGGCTGTAATTTGCTCCTTTGCGATATAGATAATGCATATCATGAGTAATAGGTTAATGACCCAGTTTGGTGTAAGCGGGAGCACCCATATGCCAAGAATCCTTGTGAATATTGAAAGCACAACGATACAAACCGAGGCAAAGTATACCGTATAGAGCGTGACCAAGATGCGTCCAATCCATTTTCCAAAGACCTCAATCAGCACTTGGAAAAATGACGTTTCAGGATACTTGTAGATGATATAAAGAAAAATCGTATTGATGATCTGTATAAAAAAACACGCTAAAATAATCGCCATCCAGCCATCGTGTCCTATGTCTTTCATCAGCAAATGGGGGAGAGCTAAAATTCCAACACCAATTTGAGATTGGATAATAAAAAAAACAGCTTGAGGTGGAGATATTTTATTTTTCATCTTTCTTTTTCCATCCTCTCAGTTGTTCAATTTGTTTGCTCTTTTGCGGATTTAAATAAACAGGTCGATTTTTGTACATCCACATTGGGAGTCGAACCACAGTATCTTTTAAGTCCTGCCAGTTAAATGGAGCAACAGGTGATAAATATGGTACCCCTAGTGATTCTAAGCGGCATAAATTCATGAGCATAATGGCAAGCCCAAATGAAATGCCAATAAATCCAAACATTGATGCCATAAACATGAGCGGGAAACGAAGCATCCTGATGGTGGACGTCATTTCAAACGACGGAAGTACAAATGAAGCGACAGCTGTTACAGCGACTACAATCACTTGGACATTCGAAATAAGTCCTGCCTGTACAACCGCATCCCCAATAACCAAACCACCTACGATTCCAATGGTCTGCCCGATTGGTTTAGGCAGACGCACTCCAGCCTCACGTATGAGTTCAATCGTGATCTCCATCAAAATAGCCTCTATTAATGGAGGAAAGGGAATTCCGATAATAGAGTTCTTCATGGTAATGGCTAGTTCATCTGGGACAACCTCATAATGAAACGCAATAACAGCAATATAAAAAGATGGCAATATAACTGCGATGATGCAGGCAAGATAACGCAAAATTCGAATAAACGTAGCAGGAATCCAGCGGCTGTTATAATCATCTGGTGACTGAAAGAAGCTAAAGAACGTGATAGGCAGAATGATGGCCATTGGACTACCATCCATGAGTACGACTATTCTGCCTTCAAGGATCGCAGATCTCACCTTGTCCGGACGTTCTGTATCAATCAGCTGCGGGAAAATAGAAAATGAATCCTCCTCAATTGCCTCAACGATAGAGCCAGGACTTAACAGTGTGTCTACTTTAATAGAAGAAATCCGTCTGTTGACCTCTTCGACCTTTTCTTGATTGGCAATATCAGATATATAAACCGTTGCAAGCTTTGTTTCCGATTTTGTACCGATCTTATGATATTGAATGGCGAGCTTCCGATCATTTAAATGGGAACGCAGTAAGTAGATATTGGTATCAAGACTTTCAACAAATCCATCATGTGCGCCTGCGATAATACTTTCCGAAGAAGGTTCAGAAATAGAGCGCAGCGGAGGCTGTCCAACAGCAAATAGCTTAATTTGTGAGGAGTTTTCATCAAGAAAGGCAATACTTCCTGCAATAATACTGTCTGTGATCAGCGTCAAGTCGCCTGTTTCAAGTGTGCTAAGAGATTTTGTATAATCCTGCTTTCCAGGAGGGCCTAACAAGTTGCCGATGATGAAATCATTTAGTTTTCCTTCATCTATTCTTGTTTTTATAAAAAACAGCGCAGATTTCGTTTCATTCACCATTAATTCTCGGTATTCAAAATCGCCGCTTTGCTGAAATGTTTTTTTCAGGATCCGGATTTTTTCCTCAAAGCTTCCTGATAAAAAATGCAGGCGTGTTTGCTCATTGGAGTTTGGCATCTTGAGCCTCCTCTCACAGATTTTTTAACCATAGTGTAAGCGGAGAAGCGAATTTTATTCGTCACCTTTGGGGAAAGCATGACATGAGCTGACAACTTTCAACTAAATTCATATTAAAAATGTTAAGAAATGATGAATCTTGATAAAAACAAATGAATAATGTTTCATTGTTTAGGTCATAAGGTGCGAATCTCGTAAAGAGAAGGTACACCGAAATGATCAAAGTTTTACATCTTATCCCAATTTTTTGTGACCTAAAAATAAGCAGATGACTTGATTTTTTTAGAGGTGACCTTTGTCATAGGTCAACACACAGCAATCTGACCAAGGAGAATGACTTTCTAACCTGTTCATTCAAAAATATAAAACATTTCAAAACACGCACTATTCATTTAAAGCGCTGATATGACTGATGTTATAGAGAATAACAGACTTTAAAACATTGATTCAAAATACATCTTAATAATTGTCGAAAAATTTAGGGAGAAAAGGACAAAAGATTTTCGGATCATTGATGTTAACGCTTTCTCATGAATTCAGCAGAAATTCAGACTGATTTTTGTCCGTCTTTTGGCCTTTTCATTTAAAGGATAGGTAGGCAAAAAAGCCTTTTGATTAGAGGAATTTGGCATACGAGGAAGTGAAAGATTATGTTACATAATACCGATTGTGATTTTATGCTGAACAGATATACTGTTGATTGAATTTACATATCACACTCATAAAAAAAGGAGATGTAGATAGCGATGTGGTTAATCGTTATAGCCTGTGTCATCATGTTAGGGATTGGCTTTATTGAAAAGAAGCGTCATCAGAAAAATATCGATGCCCTGCCGGTGCGCGTCAATATTAATGGTATTCGCGGAAAGTCTACCGTCACAAGATTGACAACCGGTATCTTAATGGAGGCAGGTTATAAAACTGTCGGTAAAACAACGGGAACGGATGCAAGAATGATTTATTGGGATACGCCAGAGGAGAAACCGATTAAAAGGAAACCGCAAGGACCGAATATCGGAGAGCAGAAGGAAGTTATGAGAGAAACAGTTGAAAGAGGAGCAAATGCCATCGTCAGTGAATGTATGGCGGTAAATCCAGATTACCAAATTATCTTTCAGGAAGAGCTGCTTCAAGCAAACATTGGCGTAATCGTAAACGTTCTTGAAGATCATATGGACGTCATGGGGCCAACACTTGATGAAATAGCAGAAGCCTTTACAGCGACAATTCCTTACAATGGACACTTGGTTATTACGGATAGTGAATATACGGATTTCTTTAAAGAGATTGCGAAAAAACGCAACACAGAAGTCATTGTTGCAGATAATTCCAAGATTTCCGATGAGTTTTTGCGGAAATTTGAGTACATGGTTTTCCCAGATAATGCTTCACTGGCACTCGGTGTTGCCCAAGCATTGGGGATTGATGAAGATACGGCATTCAGAGGAATGTTAAATGCGCCGCCTGATCCAGGAGCGATGAGAATTCTTCCATTAATGGACGCGAAAACACCTGGACACTTTGTAAATGGATTTGCGGCAAATGACGCATCCTCTACATTGAACATTTGGAAGCGTGTGAAAGAAATTGGATATCCAACAGATGAACCGATTATTATTATGAACTGCCGTGCGGATCGAGTAGATAGAACGATCCAGTTTGCGGAGGATGTACTTCCTTATATTGAAGCAAGTGACCTTGTTTTAATTGGTGAAACAACAGATCCAATTGTGAAGGCATATGAGGAAGGGAAAATTCCGGCTGACCACTTACACAACCTTGAATATCAATCTACAGAACAAATTATGAATATGCTTGAGAAAAAGCTTCATAATCGAGTGGTTTATGGAGTCGGCAATATCCATGGTGCCGCTGAACCGTTAATCGAAAAAATTCAAGAATACAAAATTAAGCAGCTTGTCAGCTAGGAGGAAATATAGAAAATGTTCGGATCAGATCTTTATATCTCGTTAATTTTAGGAGTTCTACTCAGTTTAATCTTTGCAGAAAAAACAGGAATCGTACCAGCTGGACTTGTTGTCCCAGGTTATCTGGCGCTCGTATTTAATCAGCCAGTCTTCATTTTAGTCGTCTTATCTGTCAGCTTGCTTACGTATGTGATCGTTCGTTTTGGCTTATCAAAATTCATGATTTTATACGGACGCAGAAAGTTTGCTGCGATGCTCATTACAGGGATTGCCTTAAAACTCATATTTGATTTCTTCTATCCAGTGGTCCCATTTGAAATAGCAGAATTCCGCGGAATTGGAATCATCGTTCCTGGATTGATTGCGAATACGATTCAAAAGCAAGGTCTTACAATTACCCTTGGAAGCACGTTACTTCTAAGTGGTGCAACATTTGCCATCATGTATGTTTACTATCTATTTTAAGATAAGGTGTGTCCAATGATGAATAAAAAATTGAGCTTTCAGGAAAAGCTGCTGAAAATCACAAAGAACCAAAAGAAAAAGACGAATAAACACGTACTCATTGCTTTACCGATCGTCATTGCTTGTACATTTCTATTTACGTTTATCGGGAAAGCACAAGTGCCAACTGTACAAAAGAATCCAGAAAACATCCTGACCGCTTCGTTTGTCGGTGACATTATGTTTGGAAGAAACGTAGAGAAAGTAACAGACCGCTATGGTAAAGAGCATCTCTTTCGCTATGCCAAGCCATATTTTGATGTGTCAGATTATGTGACAGGAAACTTTGAGCATCCAGTCGCAACAGATAAAGAACAGGCAGCCCAAAAGAATATTCATTTAAAAACAGATGAAGATTCTGTCCAAGCATTGAAGAATTTGAATTTCTCTGTCTTAAACTTTGCGAATAACCATGCGGCAGACTATGGTGAAAAAGGGCTGAACAATACAATCGATGCCTTTGAACAAACTGACATGGATTATACAGGCGCAGGTCGTAACCTCCAAGATGCGAAGCAGAACATTTCATACAAAGAAGTAAATGGTGTCAAAATTGCTACGCTTGGTTTTACAGATGTGTATGGGAAAGATTTCAAAGCAACGAATCGCCAGGCGGGTATTCTGCCAGCCGATCCATCTATCTTTATTCCGATGATTTCGCAGGCTGCTGAAAAGGCAGATATTGTCGTTGTTCATGCTCACTGGGGACAGGAGTACAACAATGAAGTAAACGACAGGCAAAGAGAATTGGCAAGAGCGATGTCTAAGGCCGGAGCTGATATCATTATCGGTGCTCACCCGCACGTCCTTGAACCAATGGAAGTCTATAACGGAACGGCGATTTTCTATAGCCTAGGCAACTTTATTTTTGACCAAGGCTGGTCAAGAACACGTGATTCTGCACTTGTTCAGTATCATCTGAATGAAGATGGAAAAGCGACATTTGAAGTTGTCCCAATGTACATCAAAGAAGCAACACCTGCTCCAGTAAAATCAGGATCTCTTGAATCAAAAGCCATTATCCGTATGCTGACCAATGGAACGAATGCGGATTGGAAAGAAAAAGACGGACACATTTTCTTTGAAGTAGATCACGCTGATAAAGTTAAAAACTTAAAAGAAAACGGAGGGAAAGAGAAGAAATGAAATTCCTAAAAGCAAGCTGGCCGTTTGTTGCGTTAATCTTAGTCTTTGTCTTTATGTCTGCTTTTAAATTTAGTGACAGTCTGACAGATCACGAAAAACAAAAGATTTCGGTTGAAATGCAGAAAATTGAACAGCAAAAGCAGTCAAAAGCGGAAGCAGGTAAATAACCTAAATAGGAGAAAGGGCACGCACATCGCGTGTTCTTTTTTTGTCGAAAAAGGGTGTAAAATGAATGGTGTCATGCCGAAACTATAGAAGATAGGAGGGAAAGGATCATGAAATGGAAAGGAATGTTGATCGGAGGGTGTGCGCTTGTAGGGCTGATGTTCATGTCTCAACCAGCGGTATCTGCTCAAACACCATCTCTTTTGGAGCAAGCGGAAAAGCTGATTGGAACACCTTATCATAAAGGAGGAACCGATCCAAAAACGGGCTTTGATGCATCTGGGTTTATTCAATATGTGTACAAGACATCCGAAACATTTGATTTGCCGCGGAAGGTAATTGACCAATATCAGATTGGAAAAAAGGTATCATGGGATAAAGCGCAGCCCGGTGACCTTGTGTATTTCCGAAGTCTTGAAGAAACGAAGGATATCCCAACACATGTGGCGTTGTACGCGGGGAACGATCAGGTCATCCATATCACGCTTAGTCAAGGTGTGGTGAAAACGGATGTCAGCAAAAGCAAATATTGGACTGATCGATTTTATGCGGTCAAACGCTTGCCCGGCACACAAGACATTTCTGATGACCCTCTTGTGAAAGATGCGATGACCTATTTAGGTATTCCTTATGTATTTGGAGGAACCGATCCAAAGACTGGATTCGATTGCTCAGGTTTTTTACAGTATTTATTTGAAAAATCACTTGGAATTTATTTACCTCGAAGTGCTGAACAGCAGTGGGCTGTTGGAGAAAAAGTGGCATTAGACGATATTCGCCCTGGGGATTTTGTCTTTTTTAGCAACACATATAAACCCGGAATTTCTCATGTAGGTATGTATATTGGAGGCGACCGCTTTATTCATGCGAGCCGTTCTGAAAGTGTGACAATTTCTTATTTGTCTGAATCGTATTGGCGCGAAAAATGGACAGGTGCGAAACGATTAACAGATCTGGAGCTGTCGAAAGAGGATCCTATCGTATCAAAAGCCGCTACGTATATTGGCGAAGTCCCTTATGTCAAAGGCGGTACGAATCCAAAGCAAGGATTTGATACAGCAGGGTTTACGCAGTACGTGTATCAAGAAGTGCTTGGCATTGAGCTGCCTCGCTATGCATCAGGTCAAGTCAAAGCAGGTACGCCTGTGAAACGTTCTGAGCTTCAGCCGGGAGATCTTGTCTTCTTCAGCGGGACATCATTGATGCCGGCAATTTATGCAGGATCAAATCAAGTCATTCATGTGACTGTCTCAAACGGCGTTGTCTTAACCAATATGAAAACAAGTACGTACTGGAAGGACAAATATGAAACGGCTGTTAGAATCAAAAAATAAAGAAAAAGCCCGATCAATACTTGTATCGGACTTCTGAACTTCTCTATAGGCGCTGATCAGACAAGCGTCTTTTTTTCATGGAATTGATTTTGTAAAAGAAGATCAATAAAATAAGCGACACCATTTTCATGATTCCCTTTTGTGATGTAAGTGCTCTTTTCTTTAATGACATCAACCGCATTCCCCATTGCAATGCGGTGGCCTGCTTCTTCAAACATAGAAAGGTCGTTTGGGCTGTCACCAATTGCATAAATATGTGAGCGGTCTACACCATAATGGGCTGCGAGTTTTTTCAGGGCATGTCCTTTTCCAGACTCTTTTGGCAGCACCTCAATAATATGTTTTCCAGACGAGGTCAATGAAAGCTCGGGCATGTCTGCCAGAAGATTTCGTGCTTTGGTCAGTTTGTTCATATCAAACGAGAAGCAGAGTAATTTATAGGTCGGCTCATTCGACTCAAAAATCTGACGGATATCATCCACTGGTTTGATGCCAAATTGTTTAAATTGCGTCATGGCTCCCTCCCATAGATCAGCGAGATCCTCATTTGGGTTTGCGCTTTCGATCAGATCAAATTCTGCTTTCAGCTTCTCTTTTCCATCGTAAGGGGAGAGGAGAGCATCGTCTGTATAGACTTCAAAGTAAATGTTTCGTTCTACTAATGCCTTAGCAGCGCGCTTGCCCGCTTCTTGGTCCAATGTGATTCGGCTGAAGAGCTCGTATCCCTCTGTATGGACAGTCCCGCCGTTTGCCGCAATAATGGGGATGTCCAAATCGCCAAGCAGCTCCTTTACATCAAAAGTTGCCCGCCCTGTACAGATGGTCACAATATATCCCGCTTCCTTCGCACGAATCAATGCCTCTCGGTTTTGAGCGGATATTTCACTTTTTGTATTTAAAAGTGTACCGTCCAGATCAATCGCAATCATTTTTTTCATCGCTGTCAAATCCTCCTTCATTCATGCAATAGCCTCTTCAAAGTATGTACGATTTCCTTTATTCTCATAAAAAAAGGATGGTTGTTTCCTCACTATCAAGGCTAAACAAAAATGAGCGAATGATCAAGGAAATAAGAAAAAGCGCCCATTAGGGACGCTTCCAGCGTGTAGACAAACCCTCGCATTCGGTGTCAGGTCTGCGCTCCGGTACTCACGAATCTCAAATTCGCTCTGTTCCGGTGCTCACCCTTCCTAGAGCTGCAAAGGTTTTCTATCACGCT